>NZ_JBWKYR010000006.1:69161-351043 GCF_059423865.1 Acidovorax sp. GW458-11-26-14-TSB4 | reverse complement strand
TCGCCTTTCTTTGGGGTACCTTTCTTTGGCGACGCAAAGAAAGGTACCTCGGCCGCCGGGCCGAGACCCGGCTCCCGCCCTCAAACCAGGCGAGGCCCAACCACCGACCAAGCCATTCCCACGACGCACCGACAGCGCTTCATTTCAACCACGACACAAACTACATATACAAAACTTACAGGCTGGCGAGACACTGTGCACACAGTCACCCAGACAGCCAGTCCAAGGCAGCGCAGTTCGGGTGAATGAGTGAATGATTTCCTTCTTCCACCAGAACCAGCAGGCAAGCCCATGAACAACAACGCCCTCTACCACGACGACACCACCGCCCACCACCACGGCCTCCAGCACGACCTCCAAACCCTGACCCGCCAGGCCGCCACGCGCCGCAACGCCCTGCGCTGGCTGGCCGTGGGCAGCATGGCCCCCTTGTCCCTGCTCTCGGGCAACAGCATGGCCGACACGGCCAGCGACACCAGCACCGTGCTCAACTGGGCCCAGTCCACCTACCCGCAGTGGTTCCCGGCCAGCTCGGTCGTGGCGCAGAGCAACGCCAACTTCATCTTCCGCTTCTACCCCACCACCGACAATTATCTGGGCGTGAGCCTGCAGGATTCCAACCTGTATGCCTATGGGCGCGAAACCGGCTACGCCTTCCTGAACCTCGGCCCGCTCTCGCACTGGGTGAGCCTGGCCGCGGGCGGCGCCACCAGCCAGACCTGCAGCATCATCCCGCAGGAGACGGCCGGCCCCTACCCCGGCGATGGCACCAACAGCAACCAGTCGGGCGTGGCCAATGCGCTCACGCTCTCGGGCATCGTGCGCAGCGACATCCGCCCCAGCATCGGCGGCGCCACGGGCATCGCGGCCGGCATCCCGCTGCGCGTGGAGCTGGAACTGGTCAACACCGCGTCAAGCTGCTCCACGCTATCGGGCTATGCGATCTACCTGTGGCATTGCACACGCGACGGCCTGTATTCGATGTATTCGAACGGCGTCACCAACGAAAACTACCTGCGCGGCGTGCAGGAGACCAGCGCCTCGGGGTTGGCCACCTTCCAGTCCATCTTCCCGGGCTGCTATTCGGGCCGCATGCCGCACATCCATTTCGAGGTGTACCGCAACCTGGCCAGCGCCACGCGCGGTTCCAATTCCATCCGCACCTCGCAGATGGCCTTCCCCACGGCCGTGTGCCAGCAGGTCTACACCACCGATGGCTACAGCGCCAGCGTGCGCAACCTCTCGCAGATCTCGTTCGCCACCGACAACGTGTTCAGCGACGGTGTCTCGCTGCAGACCGCCACGGTGACGGGTGACAACGCCAGCGGCTACGTGGCCAGGTTGCGCGTGGGCGTGAGCGGCTGAAGCCCGCCATTCCGTCCGTCCCTTTCTCTGAATCCCTCCCTTGGGTGCTTCCGGCTAGCCGGGGCACCCTTTTTTCTTCGTGCCAGGAACGTGCGAACTAGCGCGGTCACACTACAGCGACACCGCCCCTCGGCCTACAGCGTGCCCAGCTGCACGCGCCCAGAATGTGCCCACGACACTTGGAGCCGACCATGAGCGCCATCGCATACAAGGACACCTACCAGCTGGTCTTCGACCGGCTCACCGAGCAGGACTCGACCACTGCGGAGCGCACGGCACGGCTGCTCGCGCAGGTCATCGACCACCTGGAGCAGCGCCGGGAGCTGGACCGCCAGGAGATCGAGGAGATGGTCCACAAGCTGGGTTGAGGGCCGAACGCGGATGGGTATCCATGCGCCGCCAATGCCTTTGGTGGCGCAGGGCCAAGGGCTGGTTCAGTAGCATGTTCCATCACCTTCACCCCAAGGACCAGGACTCCCCATGAACGCATCGCTTCGCACCACCTCCGCCGTCATCGCGCTGGCCATCGCCTCCCTGGCAGTTCCCACGCTCGCCCACGCCAAGCGCATGGGCGGCAGCAAGCCTGCCGCGGCACGCCCCGCGCCAGCGCCCGCAGCCCCGGCCGCGACCGTTGCGCCCAAGGCACCCGCAACGCCCAGCACGCCGACAGCAGCAACCGCAGCCCCAGCTGCAGCGGCCCCTGCCGCAGCGGCGGCGCCCGCAGCACGCCCCGGCATCGGCTCCACCCTGGGCGCGGCCGCAGTAGGCGGCGTGGCTGGCGCCATGGTGGGCAGCGCCATCGCAGGCCCGTCGAGCGCAGACAAGGATGCCAAGGCCAAGGAAGCCGAGGCCGCCGAGAAGGAAGCCAAGGAGCTGCAGCGCAAGGCCGACGAGGCCAAGGCCAAGGCAGAAGCGGCACGCGCCGCCGCCAAGTAAGCAGGCCGCCTAGGCCGCCTAGGCCGCCTGCCCGTGCGGGTCTGCCGGGCCCGCAGCGCTACCGGCGTCTATTCGAGCGCCCGGGAAGCGCCCAAGGCAAAGACAGAGTTGGGCACCCCCTCCCGGGGCAGCTGCGGCTGGGGCTTGGCCCGCTTGGCAGCGCTGATTTTCTCCATCACCGTCACCGGTGGACGGCTCTCGACAGGGGCCTGCTGGCTCACCAGTTCGGCCACGGACACCGAGGCCAGGTATTCCATCACGGAGTGGTTGAAGGCGGCCCAGAGGTCTGCCGTCATGGCGCCTTGCGAGCTGCTCATGGCGTCGGCCGTCCGCCCGGCCCCGCCGGGCTTGCCGACCTCGGAGGCCAGCACGATGTCGGCCACCGAGATATCGCGCGCGCCCCGGGCCAGGGTGTAGCCACCCCCAGGGCCCCGCGTGCTGGCCACCAGCCCCGCCTGGCGCAGGCCGCTGAACAGCACCTCCAGGTAGGACACGGAAATTTCGTACCGCTCGCTCAGGGCGGACAGCGCCACCGGGCTGCCCACGGAACGGGACGCCAGGTCCACGATGGCGACGACGGCAAATTTGCTACGGGTGGTCAGGCGCATGGCGGCTACTCCGAAAGTGGGGTTGGGGGTGTTTCGCGAGCACCCGGTCGTTGTTCTTGTTCAAGCTTCTTCTTTCAGGCATCGGCGCAGCCCTTTTGCACCACCCGCAGCAGCAACTGCATCCAGCCCGCCTGGCTCCAATCAAGTGCCTCCAGCACGGATGCCGCAGGCGCCCGGCCGTTGGCCACATCCACGTCGAAGGTGCCGTCGGCCCTGTCGGCCGCGACCTGCACGACCGAACCGAGCAAGGGGATCGACAGCGGCGCCTGGGGCCCGCCGGGGCCATCGACATCGATGCGCAGTACACAGCCGGGCAGCAGCCGGTAGCTCCAGCGGCGCTCGGGGTGGGCCTCGGACCCCAGCGTGTTCATGTGCGCCAGGCGCTGGGCCTGGGTCATGCCAAACGGGTCCGACACCGGTGCGTCCTGCTTGGGGTAGCCGTCCATGCAGGCGGCACCCAGGGCAATGGCAGCCGCTGCGAAGGCGAACCGCCAGCGCGGCCAGACTGCGCGCGTCCTCGGAGCAATCAGCCAGGAGAACTCGGTCACGATGGCGTCCCGGACAGGTCAAGCCCTGGACAGGGGGTATGGGCGATTTCCATGGTGGATTTCAGGGGCCATAGGCCATGGCGCTCCGGTGCGGGCAGCGCCAAGGGGCCAGCGGCGTTTGATTCAAGGCAAAGGGATTGCGCAACAGCCAGGTGCGCGCGGCTTGGGGCTGCCCAGGGGGCAAAGCAGTGAAAAAACCACTTCGGATGCACCGAAGGAGGAGCCGGCCGTAGGCTGGATGAGCGATCCTCAGGCGAGGATGCCTGGAGCCCTTGGCGGCTTGTGCGGTGGCGCAACGGCCACGGAAGGCGTGCGCACCAGGGCGAGCGAGATCAGGCTTTCGGTCGCCGCGGCTGCGGCATCGGCCAGCGTCCTGGGCTGGAGCAGGTCTGGAAAGTCCTGCCGGTCATCGAGCAGGGCATGGTCGTCGGCGTCGGAATTGGCGCCGGGGGCGTCGTGCCCCGGTGCGGACTGGCTCAGTGCCGCGAGGTCCTTCTGCGGCTCGAACGACGGCAGGGGTTTGCTGGAACCGACGACGGAAATCCCCACGCACAGCAGAAAGTGCAGGAGGAAGACGGCGACAAGGCTCCGGAACATGGTGGCCAATTATAGGCAGCATGGCGGGCCTTCCGGGCCCGCCATGCGTTCACATCGCAATCGGCTTTGACCGGGATCAAGGAAGCACTTCAAATACCAGGTACTGGTTGCGATCGGTGCCCGAATCGGCCGTGGGGAAGTTGTCGTCGGCCACCACCACGAGCGAGTCGCGCCCGTTGGCAAGCTTGGGGCCAAAGGTGATGCCTTCCAGATTGGCAATGCCGCCCAACTGGCCCTTCAGGGTTTCAAAGTCCAGCACCAGGCGCTTGGTCACCGGCGTGTAGGCAGCGCCGGCCAGCGCATTCGTGGTCAGCACATTGGTGGCGTTGGCGGTATTGATCTCGTACAGGCGCGCTTGGTTGCCCACCACACCGACCGAGAAGCTGCGCTCCAGCACCAGAAAGCGCGTGGAACTCAGGGCCAGGATCTCGGTGGCGCCGCTGACCGTAAACTGGTCTGCCGGCACGGGCACGGCCTGCACCTTGTCCACGGGGTAGGCATACTGCGCCACGGCGGCGCCGGTGCTGCGGTCGAACATGGTGATGCGTGAGACGCTGCCAGCCGTGGTGGTCGATGCCGGGCCATCCTGCAGCAGTGCGCCTTCCATCAGCACGGCGGCGCGGTTGTTGTCGGGCGTGAAGGCGATGCCTTCGAAGGCCAGGTTGCCACGCGGACCCGTATTGTCAGCCGACATGCGGAACATCGCGGGGATCTGGTACTCGCGCACATGCGTGCCGTCGGGGCGCACCTCGCGGATGAACGGGTCGATGATGCGCGCAGCGCTCGTGCCCGAGGCCAGCGTGCGGTCGCCCTCGCTGACCCAGACGTAGTTGCCCGTGGCGCGGTCGATGCGCACCGATTCGGGGTCGGCCACCAGCGGATCGGGCACCTTGGGGTACACCGCGCCGCCTGGTTGCTTCATGCTGAAGGTCGACAGGAACTGCACGCCGCTGAAACTGCTGGTGTCATAGTTCAGGCGCACGGTGTACATGCGCGGCGCATTGGCCGAATCGGTCGTCGTGCGGTCGTCCGACAGCAGGATGAACTGGTTGCTCTTGTCGTCGTAGTCGATGCCCGAGATGCCGCCGACCACCGTGCCCTGGTACTCCATGCGGCGCGGCAGGATCTGCTGGCCGATGAGGCGCAGCGAGCCGACGCTGCGCTCGCCGTTGTTGTTGTCATCGCTGCCGCCACAGGCGGCGAGCAGTGCGGTGGCGGCGCATACCGCGCCCAGCGTCCAGATGCTGCGAAGAACTGTCATTGTGGTTTTCTCCCCGTGAGTGAAGCCGGGTAGTCTAGGGAGGGCATGTGACAGAACGGAGACCTTCCAATGTCATGCAACTGGCCCACCCTCGCCGTTTGCGAGGGGTCACCAATGGTAAATTTGCTTCATCAACCCGAGGACCCCAGTGCCGTTACTGAAACTTTCTTGCGCCAATTGCTCGGCACCACTTGAGATTGGAGAGAATCTGAAGCGCTTTGCATGCAGCTACTGCGGTACCGAGCAGATCGTGGAGCGTTCTGGCGGCATCGTCTGGCTGAGGAAGGTGGAGACAGCCATCCGGGCTGTGCAGAAGGGCACGGACCGCACAGCGGCAGAACTGGCACTGGTGCGCCTGGACCGGGAACTCGCCGATGCCCAAGAGAACAAGGCAGCGTTGATCCACTCAGCGGACGAGAAGCCGGGGAAAGCCCGCGCCTATCGCACCGTGGTTTTTTTTCTCTCCCTTGTAGCTGGCATCTTCCTGTTTCCCATCTTCCTTGTCCTCGCGTTCGGCGAAAAGCTCCACGGTGGCCATTATTTCTTCTGGGCGCTTGCAGTCACAGCCGGTCCTATAGCGGTCTATCAGTCGTTCAAGATCCCTCCACCAGACGATATCGAACGGGATTTAATAGACATCAATGCCCGCATCGATCAGATTGAAAAAGACATTGCCCAGAATCGCATCATTCTGAATGCCCCACCCACGTAACCGCGTCCCGGATGCATTCCGCCATCCTTGTTGGACTGCTTACGCCTCGCGGCCCGCATCGTGCGGGCCGTTTTACTTCCGGGTGGAGTCCAGCGATAGAATTGTGATTCGCTAGGGGTGTCGGCCTGCGCAAGCAGGGCCGACTGAGAGAGTCCCTTTGAACCTGATTGAGATCATCCTCGCGCAGGGAAGCAGTTTGCATATGCCACACCTGGCGCCCTGCCCTCATGCCCATGTGAGAGGCCTGCGCGTTGGGGGCCAGCCGATACGCTGCTGACCCTGCTCTGTCGTTTTTTGAACGGAGAGCCCAACCGCCATGTCAGCCCACGTTTCCACTTCCGCCGCCCCTGCCAACGAGGCACTGGCCCCGGTCAGCCCCGAGCACCGCGTCTTCCAATGGCATGACCATGCCTCGCTCTGGTTCAGCCTGGGCGTGGGCCTGCTGGTCATGCAGGTGGGCAGCTACCTCATGCCCGCCCTGGGCACCAAAGAAGCGCTGATCGCCATCGTCGCCGGCTCCATCGTGGGTGCCGGCCTGCTGGGCTGGGTGGCCAAGCTCGGCTGCGACAGCGGGCTGGCCAGTGCCGGGCTGATGCACGCGGTCTATGGCCGCACCTTTGCCAGCCTGCCCATCATCCTGAACATCGTGCAGCTCGTGGGCTGGGGCACGTTCGAGCTGGTGGTGATGAGCGAGGC
This sequence comes from Acidovorax sp. GW458-11-26-14-TSB4, assembly GCF_059423865.1. NCBI lineage: Bacteria > Pseudomonadati > Pseudomonadota > Betaproteobacteria > Burkholderiales > Comamonadaceae > Acidovorax > Acidovorax sp. GW458-11-26-14-TSB4. The sequence continues at coordinate 344,320 of NZ_JBWKYR010000006.1, read as the reverse complement.
CACGGTCGCCATAGGCCGCCAGTCGGGCAGCATGGCGGGCAGCCAGTGGCCGGTGCTGGCCACGCTGCTGTGGGGCAGCGTGGTGGTGCTGCTGATCAGTGCATCGATGGTGCAGCTGGTGCGCAAGCTGATCGCGCGCGTGGCGCTGCCGTTGGTGGTGCTGTCGCTGCTGTGGCTGAGCTGGCAGTTCCTGTCGCTGGCCCATGCCCAGGGCTTCGAGCAGTTGTGGAACCGCCCTGGTGCCGGCGGCATGGGTGTGCTGCCCGCGCTGGACCTGGTGATCGCCATGCCGATCTCGTGGCTGCCGCTGGTCGCCGACTATGCCCGCCACGGCCGCAATGGTGGGGCCGCGCTGCGCGGCACCTGGCTGGGCTATGCGCTGGCCAACATGTGGTGCTACACGCTCGGCGTGCTCGTGGCCCTGACCTTGCCGAGCAAGGACCTGGTGCAGGCCCTGCTGCTGGCCCAGGGCGGGCTGATCGCGCTGTCGCTGATCCTGATCGACGAGGTGGACAACGCCTACGGCGATGCCTATTCGGGCGCCGTGTCGGCTCACAGCCTGCTGCCGCGCTGGGGCGTGCGCCGCTGGGGCATGGTGATGGCCGCAGGCTGCACCGCGCTGGCGCTGGTGCTGCCCATGCACAGCCTGGAGCCCTTCCTGCTGCTGCTCAGCTCGGTGTTCGTGCCCCTGTTCGGCGTGATCCTCGGCCGCCTGGCCTTTGGAACCAATGCCCCAGCACTGCTGCAGCGCGCCCCCCAGGTCAACTGGCTGCCCGTGGCTATCTGGCTCGTGGGCATCGCGGTGTACCACGTCGCGCCGCGGGTGCTGCCGGGCGCGGGCTCCGCCCTTCCAGCGCTGGTATTCAGCTTCGTTCTGGCCTGGGCCACACGGCCCAAATTCTGATCAGAACACCCGCTGCGCCACCGGCGCATAGCCATGGTTCAGCGGGCCATGGCCGCCACCGGTGACCACCTGAGCCCCCGCGGCAATCGCGCCCAGGATGTAGGCGCGGGCGCCTTCCACTGCCTGCTGCAGCGGCAGCCCCAGGGCCAGGTGCGCGGCGATGGCGGACGACAGCGTGCAGCCCGTGCCATGGCCATTGTGCGTGGCGATGCGGGCCGACTGCAGGCGGTGGCCGGCCTGGCCAGACGCGGTGGCCAGCACATCCACCACCCAGTCGCCGGGCAGGTGGCCACCCTTGAGCAGAGCCGCGCGCGCACCCAGGCCCAGCAGATCCTGCGAGGCCTGCTCCAGGTCGTCGAGGCCCGCCAGCGTGCGGCCCAGCAGCCAGCCCGCTTCGTCGAGATTGGGCGTGATCACCTCCGCCAGCGGAAACAGTTCCTGCACCAGCACGCCCACGGTCTCCTGCGCGATCAGGCGGTCGCCGCTGGTGGCGACCATCACCGGGTCGAGCACCACATGGGGCAGGCGGTATTCGCGAATGGCGTTGGCCACCACGCGCACCACCTCGGGCGAGTGCAGCATGCCGATCTTCACGGCGTCCACCCCGATGTCCTGCACCACGGCGTCGATCTGGGCCTTGAGCATCTCGGGCGGGATGCCGTGGATGCCCATCACGCCGCGCGTGTTCTGCGCCGTGATGGCGGTGATGGCGGTCATGCCGTAGCAGCCCAGCGCGGCAAAGGTCTTGAGGTCGGCCTGGATGCCCGCGCCGCCCCCGCTGTCGGAGCCGGCGATCGAGAGCACGCGTGCGTAACGCGGGGCGGTGGAAAGCCCTTGGGTGGAGGCAGAAGTCATAGGGCGGAAATTATCCTTGATCCGACGGTTGAAAGCGCCCGAAGGTGCCGTGATCGGCGCGCCAGGCAAGGCGCGAGGACGCAGTGCACCGCTGTGCGCAAGGAGGAGGAAAGCGGCATGGCGTGGCGAGCACGGTGCCATCGGGTGCTTAGCGGCGTCACCACGCTCGGGGATCGGAGAGCAGGCAAAGCCGCTTTCGGTCATGCGGCGACCGAGAATAAATAAGCGGTCAACCATCGGATCGAGGATCATCTTCATGACCTGGGTCAGGGCAGGCGAAGGCCGATGTGCTGTAATTGCGGTTCACGGACGAAACAGGGGTGTCCCGCCCAAGCGGCGCGCGACTGAGAAAATACCCTGGGGCTGCACAGCCCCGCTACCCGATCCAGATCATGCTGGCGTGGGGAGTTTCCACAGCGACGGCAAGCAGCAGCAGCCATCCCGTTTTGTCCACCTGCAGTACAGCTGGACGCATGACTCCTTCTTCCTCCTCGTCGTTTGCCATCCTGGGCGCCGGCCTCATGGGCCGACTGCTGGCCGTGGAACTGGCACGCCAGGGCCACAGCGTGGACATCTACGACGCAGCCGGCCCGGCCGCCGAGCAATCGGCCGCCACCGTGGCCGCCGCCATGCTGGCGCCCCTGGCCGAGTCGGCCGTGACCGAGCCGGGCGTGGTGCGCATGGGCCAGCACGCGCTCACGCGCTGGCCGCAGTTGCTGGCACAACTGGCCCAACCCGTTTTCTTCCAGCAGCAGGGCACGCTCATCGTGTGGCACCGACAGGATGCGGGCGAAGCCCAGCGCCTGACCAGCCAATTGCAGGCCAACCACCGAACCATCCCCGAGTTGCCCCCTCTGGAGGTGCTCGATGGCACCCGCCTGGCCGCGGTGGAGCCCGCCCTGGCCGGCCGATTTGCCAAGGGCCTGTACCTGCCCGGTGAAGGCCAGCTCGACAACCGCCAACTGCTGGCCGCCCTGCTGCACGAGATGCAGCGCCTGGGCGTGCGCACCCACTGGCACGCGCTGCGCCACCCCGATGCCTTCCAGCCCGGGGAGCCCGGCCAGCCCGATTGGGTGCTGGACTGCCGCGGCCTGGGCGCACGCGACCCCTGGCGTGCCCTGCGCGGGGTGCGCGGCGAGGTGGTGCGCGTGCATGCGCCCGAGGTCGCGCTGCAACGCCCCACGCGCCTTGTGCACCCGCGCTACCCGATCTACATCGCACCCAAGGAAGACCACCTGTTCGTGATCGGCGCGACCGAGATCGAGTCCGACGACCTCTCGCCCGCCAGCGTGCGCTCCACGCTGGAGCTGCTGAGCGCGGCCTATGCCGTGCACAGCGGCTTTGCCGAGGCGCGCATCGTCGAGGTGGCCACGCAGTGCCGCCCCACCCTGCCCGACAACCTGCCCGCCATCCGCCATTTGCGCCCCGGCGTGCTCGAAGTCAACGGCCTGTACCGCCACGGCTTCATGATCGCCCCGGCCATGCTGGACGTGGTGCTGGAGCTGTTGGGATCCGGGCAGTCCACCCTCGCGCCCCGGTTCGACCTGAATCTGCAATGGCGGCAGCCCGAAGCTGCCGCCGCATCTCTGCCATGAACGTTTCCATCAACCAGACCCCCCACGATCTGCCCGAAGGTGCCACCGTCCTTGACGCCGTGGCCGCCATCGCCGCGCGCCCGCCGTTCGCCGTGGCGGTGAACACCGTCTTCGTACCCAACAGCCGCTATGCGGCCCAGGCCTTGCAGCCCGGCGACAAGGTCGAAGTGATCTCTCCCGTGACCGGAGGCTAACCCCTGCCATGACCGCAACCCCCAACGATCCCCTGGTCCTGTACGGCCAGACCTTCCACAGCCGCCTGCTGCTGGGCACCTCGCGCTACCCTTCGCCGGCGGTGCTCGAAGCCGCCGTGCAGGCCTCGCGCCCCGCCATGGTCACGGCCTCGCTGCGCCGCCAGGGCAGCAACCCGGCCGAGTCGGGCAGCAGCTTCTGGGAGCTGCTGCGCCGCCTCGACGTGCCCGTGCTGCCCAACACCGCAGGCTGCCACAGTGTGCAGGAGGCCATCACCACCGCGCAGATGGCGCGCGAGGTGTTCAACACGCCCTGGATCAAGCTGGAACTGATCGGCGACGACTACACCTTGCAGCCCGATACGCTGAACCTGGTAGGCGCGGCCGAGCACCTGATCAAGGAGGGCTTCCAGGTGCTGCCCTATTGCACCGAGGACTTCGTGCTGTGCCAGCGCCTGGTGGACGTGGGCTGCCAGGCCGTGATGCCCTGGGCCGCGCCCATCGGCACGGGCCGCGGCCCGGTGAACCCCTATGCGCTGCAGATGCTGCGCGAGCGCCTTAACGTGCCCATGCTGGTGGATGCCGGCCTGGGCTTGCCCTCGCACGCCTGCCAGGTGATGGAATGGGGCTATGACGGCGTGCTGCTCAACACCGCCGTGGCCCTGGCCCAGGACCCCGTGGCCATGGCTGGCGCGTTTGCCAATGCGGTGCACGCCGGCCGCACGGCCCGCCTGGCCGGCGCCATGACCGCACAGGACGCCGCCCAGCCCAGCACCCCTGTGCTCGGCACCCCTTTCTGGCACCACGACGACCATGCCTGATACCGCACCGACCGAACTGGCCAAGGCCATCGTGGCGCACCATGCGGCCACCTTCGCCGGATTCAGCCCCGAGCCCACGCCGGCGCCCACCTCCAGCGAGCCCGCCTACCTGGCGGCACTGCAGGCCGCAAGCACCCTGGGCTTCATTGCGCACGACGCCGAATGCATCGCCCGCGCCTGGCAGGCGCGTACCCAGCGCACCGGGGCGCTGAGCCCCGAGACCTGGCCCGATGAGCCCGCCGATTTTGGCCTGCAGCCCGTACCGCGCGCCCAGGCCTTTGCTGCCGGCCCCGAGGCGCTGGGCCTGTACGCCGTACTGCCCGACGCTGCCTGGGTGGGCCGCATGGCGCGCGCCGGCGTACCCACGGTGCAGCTGCGCTTCAAGTCGGACGACCCGGCCGCCATCGAGCGCGAAGTCAACGCTGCCGTGCAGGCGGTGCAGGACACCGGCGCGCTGCTGTTCATCAACGACCACTGGCGCGCGGCCATCAACGCGGGCGCCTACGGCGTTCACCTGGGGCAGGAAGACCTCGATGCGCTGAGCGCGGGCGATCTGCAGACCCTGCGCCATTCCGGTGTGCGCCTGGGCGTGAGCACCCATGGCTATGCCGAGATGGTGCGCGCCGATGCGGTGGGGCCAAGCTACATCGCCATGGGTGCGGTGTTTCCCACCACGCTCAAGAAGATGGCGACTGCGCCGCAGGGCGTGGGCCGGCTGCACGGGTATGCACGGCTGCTGCGCAGCTATCCACAGGTGGCGATCGGCGGAATCGGAGCAGATCAGTTTCCGCAAGTGCTGGCAACCGGCGTGGGCTCGATTGCCGTGGTGCGAGCCCTGGTCAACGCGCCGGACCCCGAGGCGGCTGCAGGGGAGCTGATGCAGGCCATGCAAGGCGCCTGACGTGCAGGCTGCGAAGCGGCGCAGCACAACACCGGGCGTACCAGGAGGGGCCCACAAAAAAAACAGGCCGCCGAGGCCTGTTTTTTTACTACTTCTTGCGATTGTCGTCGTCCTTGCGCTGCTCCAGCTCCAGGCGCAGTTCCATCAGGTCATTCTCCGCACCGAAGCCCACGGCCTGGCCAGGTGGGGGTGGGGGCGTGATCGGCACAGGCGGCAGGTCGCTCAATGTGAGGTGCAGAGGTTCGGACAGGTCCACGTCCAGGTTCACCGACGACTTGGTATAGGCAGCCGGCGGGTTGCGCGGAAGTGCCCGCTGCGCGGCAGCCAGGGGCGCCGGCGCCGAGGAAACCCCGGCGACGGGCGCCAGGCCCGATGCCGGCGCCAGCGTCAGCTCGGCCGGGCCGGACTGACGCGCGATCGGCACCGGAGCGGACGAGGGTGCGGCGCTGCCGAAATCGAACTCCAGGCTGGCGGCCAGCGAGTCGAGCGGGAAATCGGGCTCCGTATTGTCCAGCGGCGACAGAAAGCTCAGGCCCCTCTCCGCAGCGGCTTCGAACGAATCTTCCACCGGCGTGGTGCGCTTGCGGGGTGGCGGTGCGCCCCGCGCACTCGACGGAGTGGTCTGGGCGATGCCCAGCAGCAGCAGCAGGTCATCGTAGGCGGCCAGGTCGAAGGGCTCGACCGTGTTGCCCGGGCGGTGGAACAGGAACTTGTCCAGCGTGTGCAGCACGGCCGGCGAACTCCATTCGGCCTCGATCTCAGCCAGGGCCTCGGGGTAGCGGTCCAGCGGACGGCCCTGGCGGTTGAAGGCCGAGAACTCGGGCACCTTGGCGTTGAAATAGCGCATGAACTGCGAGCGCAGCTGCATGAAGTCTTCCGCACGGCTCAGGGTGTGGAACAGGCGCAGCAGCTCCAGGTAGGCCACGGGTGTGGTTTCCTTGTGGTCCACGATGTGCTTGCGCAGCACCTCCACCGCCTGGTTGTGCTCGCCCACCGAGACAAAGAACTCGGCCTGCTGCTGGATATCGAACAGGTCGTCGGGGTTGACGATCTGGAGCGCCCGCGCCGGCTCGACCGACGGGGCTGGGGCCTTGGGCGGGGACACCGGCACACGGGCGGCTGCCGCCGCAGCCACCGCCGTCGGCGCGGCATACAGCGGTGCCGGCGCAGAGACTGGCTTGGCGTCCTTGAACAGCGCGGCGCTGCCCGATGGCGCCAGCAGGTCACCCTTCATCGACGGGATGGGCAGGGTTTCGAGCGGCTCCCATCCGGGATCGACTTGCCCGGCTGTCGGGGCGCTGGAATCCACCGCGCTGACCTTGACCGACTCGCGCCAGGACTTTTCGGACAGTGCGGCCTGGCGGTTTGCGCGCTGCCACATCCATGCCAGCAGACCCAACGCCAGCGCCAGCAAGGCACCGAGCACATAGACGACCATGGCCGGAAAGCGCTCGTTCGCCTCGTCCAGTTGCTGCTGCAATTGTTGCGTGGTAGCCAGCTGCTGGGCCGAGCCCGCCCGCACGGTCTTGGCCTCGGCCTCCAGCACACGCAGGCGTTCGGCGTCCTGGGCCAGGCTTTCGGGCGTGGCGTTCAAGGCCTTCCAGGCGGCCGCCGCTTCGGCGCGCTGCGGCGACGCTTCTTGGGCCGGGGTCGAAAGCAATTGGGTGGAGGCCCGCAGCGCCACCGGACTCTCCAGCCACAGGTCCAGGGGTTCGAGCACCAGGCGCGGCCCGGGGGTCGCGGGGGCTGGCGCCTGCGGGCTGGCGATCACGCGCGCATTGGTGCGTGCCGGTGCAGCGACAGCAGCAGGGGCGGACGCACGCGGGGCACGCGCCGCGGCGGCGCTGGCGGCTGCCGCCCGGCTGGGCGCAGCGGCAGCGCCACGGGCCGGAACGCCGGCCGCATTGCGGTCTGGAGGAGAAGAAGCGCTGGCCTGGCCCGATGTGCCCCCCGATAGGCCTGGATTGCCCGGCAGCGCAGCCGGAACCACCGGCAGTTGCCCGGCGGCAACAGGAGCCGGCACACGCCCAGGGGGATCTGCCAGAAAGGTGTAGGTGCGCGTCACCTTGCCCGTGCAACCGGCGGTGAGGCTAACGGTCAGGACCGGCTCATCGACGGCCGAAGTGGTCTGCACGCGAACGAAGGCGGCACGCCCGGCCGATTCGGCCTGGGGCGTCACGCGCACCCGGGAGGGGCTGATGGGCGTATCGCCCGCTACCAGTGTGGCCCCGATACATGACGACCCGATGTCAGAACCCTGGTCTGGCTGAATGTCGAAGCTCAGATCGACCGGCGAACCGATCACCACGGCGCCCCGGCCGTTGCCCATGGACAGCGCCGAGGCGCCCAAGGCAACCACCCACAAACCGGCTCCCAAAATGGTGTTACGGAGTTTCACAATAATTTCTGTTTTGAGCGCATCCCATTCTTGCACATAAGTGCGCGGGCATGTCCACAGCCATAATGGCGCTATGAAAATTCAGTTTCTCAATGTCGGCATCGTGGGCTCGGGTGCCATGGGCCGCGGTATTGCACAGATCGCCGCCCAGGCCGGCAGCCAGGTTTTCTTGCTGGATGCCCAATCCGGGGCAGCACTGGCCGCCAGAGACAGTATCCACGACCAGTGGCAAAAACTCGTAGGGAAAAATCGCATTTCTGCAGAACAGGCCGCGTCCTGGTCTGCGCAATTGCACATTGTTGACAATGCGGCGGGCCTGGCGCAGTGCGACCTGGTGGTAGAAGCCATCGTCGAGCGGCTGGATGCCAAACGCGGCCTGTTCGCCGAGCTGGAGAAAGTGGTGGGCGCCGAAACGGTGCTGGCCACCAACACCTCGTCCCTGTCGGTCACCTCCATCGGCGCGGGCATGCAGCACCCTGGGCGCCTGGCGGGTTTTCACTTCTTCAACCCCGTGCCACTCATGAAGGTGGTGGAAGTGATTGCCGGGCTCAAGACCGAGCCGGCCGTCTGCACCGCCCTGTCGGCCTATGCCAAGCAGATGGGCCACACGCCCGTGCTGGCGCAGGACACGCCGGGCTTCATCGTCAACCACGCCGGGCGAGGCTATGGCACCGAGGCCCTGCGCATCGTGGGCGAGGGCGTGGCCGACTTCGCCACCATCGACCGCATCCTACGCGACCAGGTCGGCTTCAAGCTCGGCCCCTTCGAGCTCATGGACCTCACGGCGCTGGACGTGTCGCACCCGGTGATGGAATCCATCTACCAGCAGTACTACGACGAGCCGCGCTACCGCCCCAGCGTGATCACCGCGCAGCGCCTGGCCGGCGGCGTGGTGGGCAAGAAGGTGGGTGAAGGCTTCTACCGCTACGAGAATGGCGCCGCCCAGGTACCCGCCGAGCCCCCGGTGCCCGTGGTGGACCAGATCCCGCCCGTCTGGGTATCGCCGCGCGCCGCGCGCCGTGCCGAGCTGTACCAGTTGCTCAAGGACCTGGGCGCCACCATCGAGACCGGCACCTCGCCCTCGCCCCAGGCCATCACCCTGGTGGCTCCACTCGGTTTCGACGTGACCACCGTGGCCGTGGTGGAGCGGCTGGACCCGGCGCGCACCATCGGCATCGACATGCTGGTGGAGGAAGCCGCGACCAAGCGCCGCGTGCTGGCCACCAACCCCGCCACGCGCGTGGACATCCGCAATGCCGCGCACGCCCTGTTCGCCCGCGACGGCAAGCCGGTGAGCGTGATCCGCGACAGCGGCGGTTTCGTCACCCAGCGCGTGGTGGCCACCATCGTCAACATCGCCAGCGACATCTGCCAGCAGGGCATCTGCAGCCCGCGCGACCTGGAGACCGCCGTCACCCTGGGCCTGGGCTACCCCCTGGGCCCACTGGCCATGGGCGACCGCTGGGGCCCGACCAACATCCTCGAAGTACTGTTCAACATGCAGACCGTGTACGGCGACACGCGCTACCGCCCCAGCCCCTGGCTGCGCCGGCGCGGCGCCATCGGCCTGAGCCTCACGCACGTCGAGGAAGCGTGATTCGGTACATCCCCCTGAGTCGCTGTCGCGCCTCGGCACCGCCGCCAGAGGCGGCGGCTCTTCTGGCACGTCCAAGCCTGCGCAGGCAGGCTTGGAGCCGCGGCCCTCAGCCCCTTCTCTCGAATTGCTGTGCAATTCGGGAAGGGGGACGCAGCCGGTGCGGCGGGGCGGCCCTTGCACGGCTGCCCTGGCTTGGGCCGCGCCCTGATTGACAGGCGGCAGACAATGCTGAGCGCTGCGAAAACCTGGCAGCCAACCGCCGAAGCCTTTACTGGAGACAAGATGCCCGCAGAACTCAAGAGCACCAGCCAGGGCAAGACCCTGGTCCTGACCATCCACAACCCGGAGCGGCGCAATGCCATCGAGCCCGCCATCTACGCCGCTGGCGTGGAGGCCCTGAGCGTGGCCGAGAACAGCGACGACATCCGCAGCGTGGTCATCACCGGCTCGGACAACATGTTCTGCGCGGGCGGCAACCTGCAGCGCCTGCTGGCCAACCGCCAGGAGGCGCGCGAAGTGCAGGCCCAAAGCATCGAAGGCCTGCACAACTGGATCGAGGCGGTGCGCACCTACCCCAAGCCCATCATCGCGGCAGTGGAAGGCGCGGCAGCAGGCGCAGGCTTCTCGCTGGCCTTGGCCTGCGACATGGTGGTGGCCGCTCGCAACGCGGTGTTCGTGATGGCCTATAGCAATGTGGCCCTGTCGCCCGATGGCGGCGCCAGTTGGAGCCTGGCCCACGCGCTGCCACGCCAGATCGCCACCGAGATCCTGATGTGCGGCGACCGCATCCCCTCCGAGCGGCTGCACGCCCTGGGCGTGGTCAACCAGCTGGCAGACCCAGGCAGCGCGCTTGAAGTGGCCTTGGCCCTGGCCGAGCGCCTGAACGGGCGCGCGCCGAATGCGCTGGCCAGCATCAAGGAACTGCTGAACGATGCGCCCGGCAACAACCTGACCCAGCACCTGGGCAGCGAGCGCGACCACTTCGTGAAGAACCTGCACCACGCCAACGGCGGGGTGGGCATCTCGGCCTTCCTGGAAAAGCGCACGCCGAACTACGAATAGCCCTCCCCCTGCTTGCAGCACCTCACCACAACGGCCCTTTCGCAGGGCCGTTTGTTTTGCTGCGCCTGATTGCAAGACGCTCAGGTGACAACCCTGACGCAGCGCGCCGGTCCCTCACGCGACAATGGGCCTGTTTCCAGTCACCCAAAAGACAGACCATGGACGACCCGATTCTTACTATCGAAGAACGTGAAGCGATCAACTCAGGTCGCTGGTTTTCTTCCCTCTCACCTTCTCTACGCCACGACATCCTGCGATGTGCCTATGTCAAACGCTTCAAGGATGGCGGCCTGATCGCCGCCCGCGGGGACCCGCCCGAGGAGTGGATTGCGTGCGCGCGCGGTGCGGTGCGGGTGAGCTCCACCTCCATATCGGGCAAGCAGATCACGCTGACCTACGTGGAGCCGGGCATCTGGTTCGGCGACGTGGCGATCTTCGACGGGGACCGGCGCACGCACGATGCCTATGCGCATGGCGACACCACCATCCTGTGCGTGGCCAAGGCCGACTTCCGCAAGATCCTGGCCGCCCACACCGAGCTGTACGAAGCCATGCTGCGCCTGCATGCGCGGCGCATACGCCAGCTCTTCGGGCTGGTGGAAGACCTCAACACCCTGCCCCTGCGCTCGCGCCTGGCCAAGCAACTGGTGCACCTGGTGCGCAGCTACGGCGTGCCCAGCCTGTCGGACGGCAGCGAGATGCGCATTGGCCTGCAGCTGGCGCAGGAAGAGCTGGCGCAGTTGCTGGGCGCATCACGCCAGCGCGTGAACCAGGAGCTCAAGTCCATGGAGCGCGAGGACGCGATCCGCATCGAGCCGGGCGGCCTGGTGGTGCGCGACCGGGACGCGCTCATGCGCATCGCCGAGGCAGACACCTGACATCCCGGCCCGGGGCATGCCCCGGCGCCCCCATTTCCCAACACCTGCCGACCACGGCGGGACGAGACAGACACGCCGGCGCCACCCGCGTGAGGACCCCGAACCCATGAGCAATTTCGACCACTTCGTCGGCACCCGCCCGGTATCCGATCAGCACGCCTTCGACGTCAACGCACTGACCACCTGGCTCACGGCCCACATGGAGGGCTTCGAAGGCCCCATGACCGTGGAGATGTTCAAGGGCGGACAGTCCAACCCCACCTACAAGCTCGTCACACCCAAGGCAAGCTACGTGATGCGCGCCAAGCCCGGCCCCGTGGCCAAGCTGCTGCCCTCAGCCCATGCGGTGGAGCGCGAATTCGCAGTGATGAGCGGCCTGGCCGGCACCGACGTGCCCGTGCCGCGCATGCATGTGCTGTGCGAGGATGAGTCGGTCATCGGCCGCGCCTTCTACATCATGGAATGCATGCAGGGCCGCGTGCTCTGGGACCAGTCCCTGCCCGGCATGCAGCCGGCCGAGCGTGGCGCCATCTATGGCGAGATGAACCGCGTGATCGCCGCGCTGCACACGGTGAAGTTCGCCGAGCGCGGCCTGGCCAGCTACGGCAAGCCCGGCAACTACTTCGAGCGCCAGATCGGCCGCTGGAGCAAGCAGTACGTGGCCTCCGTCACCCAGCCCATCCCCGAGATGGACCAGCTCATGGAATGGCTGCCGGCCCACATGCCGGCCAGCGCGCGCGACGAGAGCCAAGTCTCCATCGTGCACGGCGACTACCGCCTGGACAACCTGATGTTCCACCCCACCGAGCCGCGCGTGATCGCCGTGCTCGACTGGGAGCTGTCCACCCTGGGCCACCCGCTGGCCGACTTCAGCTACCACTGCATGAGCTGGCACATCCCCGCCTCCATGGGCCGCGGCATCGCCGGCCAGGACATCGCGGCGCTGGGCATCCCGGACGAGGACCGCTACATCCGCATGTACTGCGAGCGCACCGGCATCGCCACACCCGATGCGCTGCGCGCCGACTGGAACTTCTACCTGGCCTACAACATGTTCCGCATCGCCGCCATCCTGCAGGGCATTGCCAAGCGGGTGGAGGCCGGCACGGCCTCCAGCGCCCAGGCCAAGGCCTCGGGCGACACCGCACGGCCCATGGCCCAGCTGGCCTGGTCGTTCGCCCAGCGCAGCTGAGCCCCCCCCACCGATTACCAACGGAGACCCCCCATGGACTTTGACTACTCCCCCAAGACCAAGGACCTGCAGGCCAAGCTGCTGCAGTTCATGGACGAGCACATCTACCCCAACGAGGCTTCGTACAAGAATGAGCTGGCCGCCAACACGGCTGCGGGCAAGCGCTGGTCCGCCCTGACCACCATCGAGAACCTGAAACCCAAGGCCCAGGCCGCCGGCCTGTGGAACCTGTTTCTGCCGGTGGACAGTGCCGCCGCATCGGGCTACGCAGGCGCGGGCCTGACGAACCAGGAATACGCCCCCCTGGCCGAAATCATGGGCCGCGTGCCATGGGCCAGCGAGGTGTTCAACTGCTCGGCGCCCGACACCGGCAACATGGAGACCATCGCCCGCTATGGCGACGAGGCGAACAAGGCGCGCTGGCTCAAGCCGCTGCTCGAAGGCAAGATCCGCTCGGCCTTCGCGATGACCGAACCCGACGTGGCATCGAGCGACGCCACCAACATCGAGACCCGCATCGAGCGCGATGGCGACGAGTACGTGATCAATGGCCGCAAGTGGTGGATCTCCGGCGCGGCCGACCCGCGCTGCGCCGTGTTCATCACCATGGGCAAGAGCGATCCCGAAGCGCCCAAGCACTCGCAGCAGAGCATGGTGCTGGTGCCCGCCGATACCAAGGGCATCAACATCATCCGCCCGCTCAACGTGTTCGGCTACGACGACGCACCCCACGGCCACGTGGAGATGACCTTCGACAATGTGCGCGTGCCGGTCTCCAACATCCTGCTGGGCGAGGGCCGTGGCTTCGAAATCGCCCAGGGCCGCCTCGGCCCCGGCCGCATCCACCATTGCATGCGCCTGATCGGCCTGGCCGAGCGCGCGCTGGAGCTGATGTGCAAGCGCGCCAGCTCGCGCGTCGCCTTCGGCAAGAGCGTGGCCCAGCAGACCGTGACGCAGGAACGCATCGCCGAAGCCCGCTGCAAGATCGACATGGCCCGCCTGCTCACGCTGAAGGCCGCCTGGCTGATGGACGTGGCCGGCAACAAGGTCGCCAAGACCGAGATCGCCATGATCAAGGTCGTCGCCCCCAGCATGGCCTGCCAGGTGATCGACTGGGCCATGCAGGTGCATGGCGGCGGCGGCATGTGCGACGACTTCCCGCTGGCCTATGCCTACGCCGGCGCGCGCACGCTGCGCTTTGCCGACGGCCCGGACGAGGTGCACCGCAACGCCATCGCCAAGTGGGAGCTGGGCAAGTACGGCGCCTACGGCCGCGATGCCGGTGTGCCCGTGACGCGCGGAAGCTGATCCTGATCGGCCACCTCCCGCGTTCGTGCCCGGCACGCACGGCGCGGGACCAGTGGCCCCCCATGCAGCCTCGGTGCCCTGCCCGCAGGCGCTGCATCCATTGCGCCAATGCCCAATCCTGGGCATGGGGCACCTGCGAGTCCGGACCATCAGAGTCGGCATGGCGCCCCCGAGCACCAGCCGCCGGTAGCGGGCTCCTTGCGAACCCCAAGTGATCGCAAATTCCCATGGAGCTTCGCAGCGCTCCGAGTGCCTTATCGCACAAGGTTTTTTTCAACGCACCGCGTCATCTCCCGCCTCGCCCTCTCTCGGCCGTGGTCGGTTCGCGCAAGGCTCTGTTTTTCGCGTTGAGCGTCAACACGTTATAAACAGGCAGTCGCGCCCCGTGTGGGCGCGTGGATTGAAACGTCGGGTGGGTGATCGCCTGGGACTGGAGCCCGGTGTCGCGCCCCGTGTGGGCGCGTGGATTGAAACACCCACGGTGCCCCAATCGCTCACGCCTCGGCAAGTCGCGCCCCGTGTGGGCGCGTGGATTGAAACCACTGAGGCACCGTTGTTGCCTGCAGCATTGCCCGTCGCGCCCCGTGTGGGCGCGTGGATTGAAACACGAAAGCAACCGCGCGCTGTGGGACCAGGTGCGTCGCGCCCCGTGTGGGCGCGTGGATTGAAACGCAGCCAGCAGCCCACCGACGACACGACAGGGGCGTCGCGCCCCGTGTGGGCGCGTGGATTGAAACACACGAGACGTAGAAATTGTTGCCGTCGACCAGGTCGCGCCCCGTGTGGGCGCGTGGATTGAAACTCCAGCGCTTCCTTGACCTCTTCGGCCCCAAGTTCGTCGCGCCCCGTGTGGGCGCGTGGATTGAAACATGACGAAGCGAGCGGCAGCGGTGTACTCGCCAGGTCGCGCCCCGTGTGGGCGCGTGGATTGAAACGCGCCTGAGCAGCCGAATTGTACACACGGGGGAATTGTCGCGCCCCGTGTGGGCGCGTGGATTGAAACAGGAGCGCACGGGTCAAGACCCGGACGGCAATCCGTGTCGCGCCCCGTGTGGGCGCGTGGATTGAAACCAGCCATACCACTCGGCGATGCGGAACAGCGTGCCGTCGCGCCCCGTGTGGGCGCGTGGATTGAAACACTTACTGGTGTTGGTGTTGGTGTTGGTGTCGCGCCCCGTGTGGGCGCGTGGATTGAAACATGTCGGGCTTGTCGAGGTCGAACATCACGTGAGTCGCGCCCCGTGTGGGCGCGTGGATTGAAACTCCACCACCCGGGCGAAGTCCTCCACCGAAACCGTCGCGCCCCGTGTGGGCGCGTGGATTGAAACACGCCCAGGTAGAGCTTGTCATCTCGGCACGAGGGGTCGCGCCCCGTGTGGGCGCGTGGATTGAAACCATCTCGCGGACGATGCGTTCCCAGGTCTCGACGTCGCGCCCCGTGTGGGCGCGTGGATTGAAACTCCGAAGACACGTTCGGCGCGAAGATCCGCGGCCGGAGTCGCGCCCCGTGTGGGCGCGTGGATTGAAACTCCTATGGAAACAGGCCTTTTGCCTTGGCGGTTGGTCGCGCCCCGTGTGGGCGCGTGGATTGAAACAGGCTCAAGGACAGCTGTCGCAGGTACTCGGCGGTCGCGCCCCGTGTGGGCGCGTGGATTGAAACTCTACGCATGACCCACTAGAGGCGATGCGCGAGTACGTCGCGCCCCGTGTGGGCGCGTGGATTGAAATAGCTGCATCGGCAGTCGCGGCGAACGCATCGGCAGTCGCGCCCCGTGTGGGCGCGTGGATTGAAACATTGCCAAGCACTTGAACATCGAGATCGGCCTCAGTCGCGCCCCGTGTGGGCGCGTGGATTGAAACTCTGGCGGGGCGAAGGACCGCACGGGGGCGGGCTCGTGGCGCCCCGTGTGGGCGCGTGGATTGAAACCAGCGACAGGAACGCGGCGCCATGGCCGGCCTCGTCGCGCCCCGTATGGGCGCGTGGATTGAAACATGAACTTGGAAATCCACGAATGGCTCACGCCGGACGTCGCGCCCCGTGTGGGCGCGTGGATTGAAACTCGGCGGTGCCATCGCCGCCACCACCGCCTGGCAGGTCGCGCCCCGTGTGGGCGCGTGGATTGAAACATGGTTGCCAACGCTGGCGGCTACGACGTGGCGCGTCGCGCCCCGTGTGGGCGCGTGGATTGAAACAAGGCCATCATCGAGTGGCCGCACAACATGGAGCGTCGCGCCCCGTGTGGGCGCGTGGATTGAAACACCGACTCCACGGTGGCGCGCGCGGGCGGTTTGATGTCGCGCCCCGTGTGGGCGCGTGGATTGAAACGCAAGCATCAGCAATGCTGCGGGCGACCTCGGCGTGTCGCGCCCCGTGTGGGCGCGTGGATTGAAACAACATGAAGCCCGGCATGCGCCGCACGGACAGCGGCGTCGCGCCCCGTGTGGGCGCGTGGATTGAAACAGACGGTGGTGATCTCGGTCGCACGGCAGGGCCCAGTCGCGCCCCGTATGGGCGCGTGGATTGAAACGTGGTGCAGGCCGCATCAACGGAGGAAGCCGACGGTCGCGCCCCCGTGTGGGCGCGTGGATTGAAACACCAGCTGCTCCGTGCACCAAAGACGCTCAGCCGGGTCGCGCCCCGTGTGGGCGCGTGGATTGAAACGCGAGCCTGCGCGGCTGGACCACCGACCGCTGGGCGTCGCGCCCCGTGTGGGCGCGTGGATTGAAACCGTAACCCCACCTACCCCTGACCGCACGGCGTCAGGTCGCGCCCCGTGTGGCGCGTGGATTGAAACTTCGAGAACTCGGGCAACAAGCTTGGCAAGGGCGTGTCGCGCCCCGTGTGGGCGCGTGGATTAAAACGTACAAGGAAATCGTGGCGCCTGGCGCCTTCGCTGGTCGCGCCCCGTGTGGGCGCGTGGATTGAAACCTGACCGGTGCATTCCGCCAGGGCGCCCAGCTCTTGTCGCGCCCCGTGTGGGTTCGTGGATTGAAACATCGGCGTGTCAGTGCGTGACCGCTCGGTGGTGGGTCGCGCCCCGCGTGGGCGCGTTGATTGAAACTACATGAAAGCCAACATGATCAACACGCCGGCCTACATCGCCCCCATGCCCGGCACCCGAGCCCAGCGGCTCAATTCCCCCGTTCGCTGGTGATCTCGGCACCGTCGCGCAGGGCCTTGGTCACGGGCGTGTTGGCGACCACCTCCAGCAGCCGCTCCCACTGGGCGTCGCTGAGCGCCTGGTCCGAATGCAGGACGCGGTGGATGTGCAGCCTGCCCTCCTCGTCCCGGTTCAAGGACAGCTCGGCCCGGAACTCGCCGAGGCTCCAGCCCTTGCGCTCGGCGTACATGCGCAAGGTGATGGCCGTGCAGGCCGACAGGGCCGCCAGGTAGTAGTCGAAGGGTGCGGGGCCCTTCCCCTGGCCGCCCAGCGCCCGGGGTTCGTCGGCGACCAGGTCGAAATGGCCCGCGCGCACCTGGTGGACGTAGTTGGTGTCGCCCGACACCACCGAAGCCGATGCCACCTTGGTCATTGCGCTGTGCCCTCCGCAGTTGCCAGCGCCGAAGCGATGCGGACTTCGCCGGTCAGCAGCTTGTGCACCGGGCAGGCATTGGCCACCTGCAGCAGGCGCTCGCGCTGCTCATCGCTCAGCGCGCCCGACAAGGTGATGCTGCGCGTGATGTCGGTGCCGCTGGCCGGCGCACCGCCGGGGTGGAGCTGCAAGGCCACCTCCACGCCGGCCAGGGGCCACTGCTTGCGCCGGGCGAACATCTGCAGGGTGATGACGGTGCATGCCCCCAGGCTCGACAGCAGCAGGTGGAACGGGGACGGGCCGGCATCGGCACCGCCCAGGTCGGTGGGCTCATCGCCAATCCAGGTATGGCCGGCCTCGTCGGCCAGGGTCACGGCATAGGGAGTGGTCCCGCCGATGGCGCGGACAGAAGGTGTGCTCATTCAGGCTCTCTCAGGCCCGGCGCCCATGCGCCGGTGGCCTGTGATCATAAAAGCCTGCTTGCGACCTGTCCGGGACCGGGACAAATCGCAGACTAGCCCAGCCTGTCACAGATCGAGCGGCGGTGCCGGCAGGTTCTGCGCTGCAGCCTGGGCCGCCGTCACGAGCACCGCATGGGCATGGGCAATTTCCGCCAGGGTGCGGCGCGTGTGCTCGGTGCGCAGATAGACATGCCCGCGCGCCAGCATCAGCACCATGGGCGTTTCGGATCTCAGGGCGCCCTGCTCGCCTTCCACCGCATTGAGCAGCGCGGAGACCAGATGGGCATGGACCCAGCGCTCGGCATGGTCGATGCGCTCGGCCACCACCGCGAAATGGCGCACGAACGAGCTTGGCAGCTCGGGCCAGGAGACCTCGTCGAACATGGACAGCCAGCGCATCTCCTCGGGCATGCGCGCATCCACGCTGGTCTGCAGGTTGTCGGTGATGGCGTTGTAGGCGTGGCGCTCCAGCGCATCGCGCAGCGGGCGGTTGAGCACCAGCACGGCCGCGTCGGGGTCGGCCTTCACGTCGGCGCGCCCGCGCAGCTCCAGGCCAAGGATGTAGTCGCGCGTGGAGGCCCCGCACTCCAGCCGCCAGGGATGGCCCAGGATCTCGCCCCCCACGTCGAAGTGGCCCGCACCTGCCTGCGGCACGCTGGACAGGTGCTGGTCGGCAATCCAGCGCGCCAGTTGCGCACCGGTCACGGGCTGGTTGGAAGACAGGCCATCGGAAGAATCGGATGGCGCCCCGGCAAAGGCCTGGCGGATGCGATCGAACATGGTGTGCTCACAAGCCGCAAGGCTTCGATGAAGTCGCAGATGCACCATTATTGGCACAAACCGCTACGATTGGGAGGCACCATGACCTCGCTCCCATTACCCGCCCCCCTTGTTCGTGACATTTTGGCGGTTTCCGCCGTGCCGCAAACCGGCCTGCGGCGCCGTGCCCTGCTGCTGGGTGGCGCCGCCACCGCGCTGGCCGCTACGGCCTGGAGCCCGGCGGCACGCGCCGCCACACCGTGGGAAGGCGCAAGCGCCACGGTGGACGCGCAGCGCCTGGTGCGCTGGATCCAGTCCAGCGGCAACCACCAGGGCATGCCCTTCGCGGTGATCGACAAGCCCGCCGCCAGCATCCACGTATTCGGCCCCGGTGGCGGCCATGCGGGCAGCGCGCCGGTACTGCTGGGCTCGGCCCTGGGCGACCGTTCGGCACCCGGCATAGGCCAGAAGCCGCTGTCGCAGATCCGCCCACAGGAGCGCACCACGCCGGCCGGCCGCTTCGTGAGCGAGCCCGGCAGCAACCTGCAGGGCCACGACATCGTGTGGATCGACTACGAGGCCGCCGTGTCGCTGCACCGCGTGCGCGGCGCCCCGGCCGAGCGCCGGGTGCAGCGGCTGGCCAGCCCGGTGCTGGCCGAGCGGCGTATCAGCAATGGCTGCGTGAATGCGCCCACCGCGTTCTACAACCGCTGCATTGCGCCCTGGTTCGGGCGCGAGGCGGGCGTGGTCTATGTGCTGCCCGATTCGGAGCCGTTCGCCGCCTTCTTTCCAGCGGCGGACGCGGCCTACCCGCTGGCCCGGCTACCGTCCTGAACCCAGCCTGAAGGCGGGCCGCCGGCCACCCACCTCCAGCCCGCGCGCATTGACGATGCGCGCCGAGCGCCGCGGTGCCAGCGCCTCGCGCTGCGCGTCGCTGAGCCAGCCGAGCTGGTCCATCACCTCCACCGAGGCGGCCACCTGGGCCAGCATGCTGCCGTCCATGACCTTGAGCGCAAAGGCCTCGCCCCGGCTGCGGCTGCCCACCACCTGCACGCCGTCGGCGCCGGTCTTGGAGACCCAGTCGCCCGCGCCCACGCGCATGAAGTCGAGGTCGTGCCGCCCGGTCCCCGAGCCCAGCTCGGGCCGCGCCACCATGGCATCGGCCAGCGCGGTAAGGCTTTCGTCGAGATCGGTGTCCGGCGCGCCACCGGCCAAGCGCGCGTAGCCGCGGGCCAGGTTGGCCAGCGGCAGCGCGTAGTTGGGGGCGGAGCAACCGTCCGTGCCGGCGGCCAGGTCGCCCGGCACCAGGCCCACGGCCTGCGCAACGCGCTCGCGTACCGCCACCTGAAGCGGGTGGCCAGGGTTCAGATGGTCATCGAGCGGCAGGCCCTGCTGCACGCAGTAGGCCACAAAGCCCGCGTGCTTGCCGCTGCAGTTGTTGTGGCGCTCATCGGGCACGAAGCTCGCAGGCAGCCCGCCGAGCCCCAGTTCGGCGAACAGCGGCCGGTGGCAGCCGCAGCGCAGCGCGTGGTAGTCCTGGCCCACGCTGGCGAGCATGCGCTCGACCTGCTCCACGTGCATGGGTTCGCCGTTGTGGCTGGCGCACAGCAGCGCCAGGTCGGCCGGGCCCCAGCCCAGGGCCCGGGCCCCGCCCGACTGTATGAAAGGGAGTGCCTGGAAGGCCTTGATGGTGGAGCGCGTGAACACCACCGCCCCTGGGTCACCCACCTGGGCTAGCAGCTTCCCATCACGGTTGGCCACAGCCACGGCCCCCCAGTGCTGGCATTCGACCAGGCCGCCCCGGGTGACTTCGATCAATGGTGCGAAACCCATGGGTATCCTTTGTCTCAAGGCGCAGGCGCCAGTGTCAGGGAGTGGACGAAGCGTGCCGGCTCGCGCTGCAGCAGGCGGTTGCCGGCCCCTGCCCAGGCGGTGGCCATGTCGCGGTAGCGCGGAGAGAACACCAGGCCGCTCTGCCCGGTCTGGTAGATGAAGGTCGATTGCTCCAGGTCCGCCAGGTCGTAGATGGCGCGCAGCGACGCGGCGTGGCGGTTGGCAAAGGGCGCCTTGGCATCGCCCGCGTTGTACTGGCCCACGTTCACGGTGTACGAGTCGCCGTTGGACGGCACGCTCACGTCAAACCAGCGCGCCAGCGCCGCCACATTGCCGAAGGGCCGGTGGCCGCTGACAGCGGGGTGGGCATCGCCCCAGCGCCAGGCGGCGGGCTCGGCGCCGTAGGCGGCCTGCAGGCGGTCGAGCGCCCGGCCCAGGGCCGCGGCCGACTGCTCGGCACAGGTGGAGGGCTGGCACCACCAGGCATCGTTGCGCGCCAGCATGCCTTCCACGCCCGCACGGTAGTCGCGCTTGCCGTAGGTGGCGGCAAAGCGCTCCTTGCCGATGCGGGGCACCACCAGGCCGCGCACCAGCTCGTCGGTCCAGGCGGCCACGATCAGCGGCGCGGCACGGCGGGCATCCATCACGCCATCGAAATCCTTGAGCAGGGCTTGCGCCTTGGCCGCCAGCGGGTGGCTGGACTGGGCCTGCTGCAGGTGGGGCAGCAGGTGCCTGGCGGCCAGCGAGGTGGCGTCGAGCTGGATGGCCTGCAGGCTGGCCGCCGTGTGCTTGGGACGCGCTTCGATGAGCTGGGCGATGCGCTCGTACCGGTAGGGCAGCGCCCAATCCTGCGTCAGGTAGTGCGGGTAGCCGGGCGGCGTGACGCGCTGGTTGGCGGTGGCGATCCAGCCCTTGGCGCCCTCGTCCTGCGGGGTCTGGTCCAGCGGCAGCCAGCCCTTCCAGTCGTAGCGCGCGTCCCAGCCGGGCGACGGGGCCACCCCGCGGATGTCGTTGTCCGGCGCGCGCACGGGCACGCGGCCCATGGCCTGGAAGCGGATGCGCCCGTTCACATCGGCCGCCACCACGCTCTGCATGGGCGAGTGGTAGCTGGCGAAGCCGGCGAACAGGTCTTCCACCGACGTGGCCTGGTTGGCCATGAGCCCGGCCAGCACGGTCTGGTTGTCGGGGTCCAGCGCTGTCCAGCGCAGGGCCAGCACGTACTTCTTGAGGTCCAGCACCTCGGCGTGCGACTTCTGCGCATCGCTGAGCACCGGACCATGGCGCGTGCTGCGCAGGGCCAGCTCCACATCGGGTTGGCCCTTAACGCGGATGCGCTCCTTGCGCACCGCGAACGCGGCCCAGCCCTCGGGCGTGCGGTACTGCGTGGCATCCGCCGGGTTGATCTGCTCCAGGTACAGGTCCTGCACGTCGGGGCTGGTGTTGGTGAAGCCCCAGGCCACGCTGGCCGTGCGGCCCAGCACCACGAAGGGCAGGCCCGGCAAGGTGGCACCCAGGGCATCGATGGCGGCAATCGGCGAGCCGTCCGAGGCCTTGCCGGCTGGCGCCTGCAGGCGGGCGTAGTACCAGATGGCCGGTGCGCTCAGCGACAGGTGCGGGTCGTTGGCCAGCAGTGGCTTGCCGCTTTCGGTGTGCGAGCCGGCCAGCACCCAGTTGTTGCTGCCCTTGCCGTCGTTGGTGCCGGCGTTGCGGGTGAGCTCCTCGGCCCAGGCCAGCATGCCCGCGCCGACTTGGCGGGACCACACGGCGCTGCCGCCCTGCTGCGCCGCAGTATCGGGCTTCCTGGCCTGCAGCGCGGCGCCGCGGGCCAGGCCTGCGCTGGGCGCTTGCGCGCCAGCGGCGTCGCCGCGGTACACGCCCAGCTGCCGGTACAAGGCAGCCAGGTCGGCCGTGGCGGCAGGCGGCTCGCCGGGGTATGGCGGCATCAGCTGCCACAGGCGGTCGGTGTCGAGCGTGCGCGCCACCGACAGGCGCGCGAATTCGTTGCCCCAGTTGCCGCCCAGGTCCAGCGCCATCATCAGCGCCCAGCCCACGCTGTCCTCGGGCTCCCACACGGCACCCGTGTCACCACCGGGCTTGGCACCCAGCACCAGGAACTCGGGCGGCAGGGCCTGCGAGCGGTTCTTATGGAAGGCATGGATGCCTTTGCTGTAGGCCTGCAGCGCCTCGCGCGCATACAGCGGCAGGCCGGCGTACTGCTTGCGCGCCGTGCCGACGATGTCGAGCGAGCGCATGAGCTTGTCGGTCTCCAGCGTGGCTTCGCCAAACACCTCGGAGAGCTGGCCGTGCATCACCCGGCGGTTGAATTCGAGCTGCCAGGTGCGCTCCTGCGCATGCACATAGCCCATGGCGAACCAGGCGTCCTGCGGGCTTTGCGCGCTGACATGGGTAACATCCGCGGCATCGCGCTGCACCTTCACGGGCTGGCCCAGGTCTGCGACCTGCAGCTGGCCATCCATGACCGCAAAGGTCCGCTGCACATAGATGGCGGCCCCCGCCCCCACCAGCAAGGCCCCGGCCACCAGGGCCACGGCCGTTTTCTTGATCCACGCCATATCGTTCTGTCCTGTCTCGGTCTTGTCGCCGGGCATTGTGTCAGAACGTGTCAGTCTGCCCCTGTAAAAAAGGGCGATGCCTGCGCATCAGCCGAGATGGACGTTGGCACCCACGACCTGGAACTGCATGGTGGGCGCGGTGGGCTCGCTGAACGAAACCCCCAGCGCGATATGGCCCGTGCCATGCAGGATGCAGGCATCGCGGCGCAGGCGCACGGGCGAGTCGCTGCCCTCGAAGCGCACCCAGGTGCCGAAGCTGCTCATGTCGGTGAGCACGAAGCCGCTGTTGCGCCAGTCGATGCGGGCGTGCAGGCGCGATACCCGAGGGTCGTTGATGCGAAGCTGCATCTCGGAGGCCCGGCCCACATGCACTGGCGCATCGGCCGAGCTGAAGGACAGGTCCACGCCATGCCAGGAAAACTGGATCTGGCCCAGGATGGTGTCGACCGGTGAAAAGTGGCTGGTCAGCGCCGACTGCATGGTGAGCGAGTCGGGCTCTTCGTCCTGGCGCCACTCCACCTGGTAAAGCATCAGCGTTTCGGCCTTGCCGCGGATTTCCATCTGCCCGAGCTGGCGGTACCAGACCGATGCCGCAGCACCGGCCAGCAGCACCGCCGTTTCGGTGGCCCAGATCTCGGACGGGCCGGCCCGCTCGCACAGGCGGGAGGCCACGTTCACGGCATCGCCGTAGCAGTCACCATCGACCTCCACCACCTCGCCGCTGGCCACGCCCACGCGGATGTCCATGCGCAAGGGGTGGGGCCAGCGGTCCAGCCGGGCCAGGTGTTTGCGCTGCATCTCGGCCATGGCCGACACGGCGCTGGCGGCATCGCCAAAGATGCCCAGCACGCCGTCGCCCAGCTTCTTGACGACGCGACCCGCATTGCCCTCGATGGAGTCGCCGATCCACTGGGTCAGTTGCGTCACCGCTTCGGTGGCACGCTCGTTCCCCAGCGTCTCGTAGAGCGACGTACTCCCGGAAATGTCGGCAAAGACCACCGTCGATAGAACCGTCATGGGCGCGAAGGCACAGGTAACATCATGTGACCCAGTTTAGTCCAAGCGCACCCGGCGTGCATGGCGCCCCATGACGCAGCGGGCCGGGCAAGACCCGGCTTGCACCCATGCGCCCTGCGGTGGGAACACAGCCCTGCACTCTGCCCGTTGTGCCCCTCCTGCACCCGCACAGCAGGGCCCCACTGCATCGCCGGGCAGTCTGCGGGCGCTGCCCGTGGCCGCCCCACGCCGCGGGCACGAGTCCTGCTTGCTCATGAAGACACTTCATTCAAAACACATCGATTAGTTGCAATTGTTTGCAAAAAGCTATCGAGGCCTGTTGGCTTTACGCATAAAGCGAGGGTAGCCCCTTGCGTTTCCCGCGTGTGCCACTTACCTTGGGATTCTTGGTTACATATCCATGGTGAAAAGCCATTCCATGCGCTGGAACAAACCTTATGTACGCGGCAGCAGCCTGCACGGCCTCATTGGCCGGGATGCGCCCGCATCCACCGCCTGGGTGCGCGACCAGCAACTGGAGGAAGTGCGCCGGGCCATGATCGGCAGCCTCTCGGGCTACTCAGGCTGTGAAGTGGCGCGCATGAACATCCGCCTGCGCTATGCGGGCGACATCGAGTCGCTGTGGTACCTGCGCACCGACCTGTTGGGAACCCTGGCCCCCCTGCAGGGCGAGCCATCTGCCAAAAACGTCATTGCCCAGGTGACACTCCTGTTCCAGGGCCTGCTGCCGCGCGCCCTGGGCACACCTGTGCGGCAGACGATATCTTGAGCCACCCGATCAGCGACTCAAGAAGAAGGCTTCGCGCAGTGCGCTCTGTTTGAACGCGCGCGGCCAAAGCCAGCACCCCCGTGCAAGGGCCGCCCCGCCCCACCGGGGGTGTCCCCTCCCGCCTTGTGCAGCAAGACGAGAGAGGGGGAAGACGCGAAGCGTGTCAGGGGGTGTTAGCCAATATGTCCCCAGTAGATCAGGGCGTCGCGCTCTTCCACCGACAGCGACACCGTCGCCCCCACCGGCAGCAGCACCTTGGTCTCTACATGCCCGAACGGCAGGTTGGTCAGCACCGGGGCCTTGATCTGCGTGCGCAGCCAGTCCACCACCGATTGCAGTTTGTAGCCCTTGTCGTGCGGCACCAGCTTGAACTGGGTGAACTGGCCCAGCACCACGGCCTTTTGCTGCGCCAGCACGCCGGCGTGGAGCAGTTGCGTGAGCAGGCGTTCGATGCGGTAAGGGTGTTCGTTCACGTCTTCGAGGAACAAAATGCCGCCCTTCACCTGGGGCAGGTAGGGCGTACCCACCAGCGAGGCCAGCACGGCCAGGTTGCCGCCCCAGAGTTGGGCGCTCTTCACGTAGATGTCGGCTACGGCGGGCTTGCCGGTGGCGGCACCGGGCTTTTCGCGGTGCATGCGCCAGCCCGTGCCTTCGCCGTGGCCGGTGAGCAGATCGTCGAAGCAGGCTTCCATGATGTCGTCGGGCTCGCCCTCGACACCGAAATCCGCGCCCAGTGCCGGGCCGGACCAGCTGATGGCACCGGTCTGCGCCAGCAGCGCATTCTGGAAGGCCGTGAAATCGCTCAGGCCGACGAACTTCATGCCCTTGGCGATGGCCTTGGCCACCGCTTTATAGCGGATGCCCGGCAGGATGCGCGAGAGCCCGTAGCCGCCGCGCGAGATCAGCGCTACGTCGGCGCCGCTAGCGGCCGCACGGTGGATGGCCGCCAGGCGGGTGGCATCGTCACCGGCAAAGCGGGTGTGGCTGGCCAGCGCGTCCACATCCACCTCCACCTCGTGGCCCAGGGCCTTCAGGCGGGCGATGCCGCGCTTGAACGCGGCCTTGTCGCGCACGGCGCTCGACGGCGAGTAGATATAGATGTGCTTGGGGCCATGGTCATGGCCGCAGTCGCCATGGTGATGCCCGTGATGGTGGTGGTCGTGATCGTTGTTCAAAGCGTTCAGGCGCCGGTGTCGGGCCTGCTCCAGTGGATTCGGCGCTGGCTGCGCGAAAAGGCGCTGGCGTGCGGTCAGGGTGCGAAGTATTCCACAGCCCGCTCGGCAATGCCCCGGCCATGCTCCTGCACGAAGTGGCCGGCCTGTGGCAGCACGATGGGATCCGGGCAGCCGCGGATGTCTGCCCGCAGCGCCCGCATGGTCGCAGGGCCCAGCACCGGGTCCTGCGCGCCCACCGCCATCAGGCTCCGGCCTTGCCACTGCTGGCGCCAGAAATCACGCGCCTGGCGCGAGAGCGCGGCGCCCGGGTCACCGGGCCCCGCCGGCACGCGCTCCGGGAACGCGCGCAGCGCGGCGCGGTAGCCCTTGTCGGGGAACGGCGCATCGTAGGCTGCGCATTCGGCCGCAGACAGTTGCGGGTTGCCGCGCGCCAGCAGCCGGCCCACGCCAAAAAGCGGCTTGTCGCGGCACATAGCGCGCCAGTCCACAAAGCCCTGGGGCAGCGGCACATCGCCGGTGGCGAGCAAGGTGTTCATCACCAGCAGGCCGCCAAAGCGCTCCGGGCAGTCCATGGGCAGGGTCAGGCCCAGGATGCCGCCCCAGTCCTGCACCACCAGCACGGTGCGCTGCAGGTTGAGGCGCTCCACCAGCTCCAGCAGCACCTGGCGGTGCCATTCGAACTGGTGCACGGCTTCCTTCTTGGGCTTGTCGCTCTTGCCGAAGCCGATCAGGTCGGGCGCCACCACGCGGTCGCCCGCCGCCAGCCACACGGGCAGCATGTGGCGGTACAGATAGCTCCAGGCCGGGTTGCCATGCAGGCACAGCCAAGTGCGCGGCGCGTCCCGCGGGCCTTCGTCGAGGTAGTGCAGGCGCAGGCCGGCCAGGCTGGGCAGGTCGCTCACATACTGCGGCGACCAGGGGTAGCCGGGCAGGTCGGCAAAGGCAGCATCGGACGTGCGCAGCGCATCGTCGCGCAGCGGGTGGCGCGCCAGGGCATCGGCGCGCTGCTGGCTGCGCCGCGCGCCAAAAAAGCCGGTGAGCAGCGCGCTGCACTCAGGGGCCAGCACCCCGCCCTGCACCTGCGTCTGGTGGTTGATGGCGGTGTGGGCAAACAGGTCCAGCACCGAACCTGCGGCACCCGTCTTCGGCTCCGTGGCGCCATAGACCACACGCGCCAGGCGCGAATGCAGCATGGCGCCGCTGCACATGGCGCAGGGCTCCAGCGTGACGTAGAGGGTGCAGCCGTCGAGCCGGTAGTTGCCCAGACGCTGCGCCGCCGCGCGCAAGGCCACGATCTCGGCATGCGCAGTCGGGTCGTTGGCCTGCACGGGGGCATTGCGGCCGGTGGCGATGACCTGGCCGTCCTGGACCACCACGGCGCCCACGGGCACCTCGCCCGCATCGGCCGCGGCGCGCGCCTCGGCCAGTGCCAGGCGCATGCCGTCTTCGTCGCTCAGCACCGCAGCAGCCATCACTTGTCGGCTTCAGGCAGCGTTTGCGTGCGCTGCTTCATGATGTCGTCCAGCTGCTGCTGGACTTGCTGCTGCACCTGCTGGCTCTGCTCGCGCACATTGCCCGTGGGGTTGATCACGGGGGACGATGCCCCGGTGCCGGGGATGGGCGCCTGCTGCAGCGCAGCCGCGGGGGCGCGCGTGGATGAGAGCTGCTTCTTGGCCACGATGCCCACGATGGCCAGCACCACGATCAAACCGACCAGACCAAACAACCCACGCATGCCTTGCTCCCAGATACTGTGCAGCCTGCACTGTAAACCGGGATGCATCAGTGCGTCATGGGCAGGGCCGCTCCCATCAGGCCAAACAGTGCGCCGCAGGAACGGTTGAACTTGCGGCCCGTGCGCTGCAGCCAGGGGCGGATGCGGTGCGCCAAGCCGGCCAGACCAAGCTCCACCAGGCATTCCACTGCCGCGAAGGTGCCCGCCATGACCACGAACTGCAGCCACAGGTCACGGCCCGGCACGATGAACTGCGGCAAAAAGGCGCCGTAGAACAGCAGCACCTTGGGGTTGGAGATGGCCGCCAGCAGCCCCTGGCGGAACAGCCGGCCGCTGGTGATCGCCTGCCCGCCCCGGGCCGTCGGCAAGGCTTGCAGCTGCATGGCCGGCGCGCGCCACAGCTGGATGCCCAGCCACACCAGGTAGGCGCCGCCCACCCACTTCATCAACGTGAGCGCATGGGCCGACGACTGCAGCAGTGCGCCGATGCCCAGCATGGACAGCCCGATCAGGCAGACAAAGCCCACCGCGCCCCCGCCAATGGTCCACAGCGTGCGTGCCCGCCCGTGCATCGCGCCATGGGCCAGCACCAGCAGGCTGTTGGGGCCAGGGGCCAGCGACAGGCCGAGCACCGCAAGCAGGTAGACCAGCCAGATTTTCAGATCCATTTCAGCACCATCCTCTGAGACATGGCCTGCAGTCTAGGCGCGCATTGCTGCCTGGGCAGCATTCAATATGGCTATCATCCATACCAAATTGGACACCACCATGACCGCCGCAACCGCCAGCGCCCTGCCCCGCCCCGATGTGCGCCTGTTGCTGCTGCCGCTGCCCGGCTTCGCCCTGCTGCCCTTTGGCGGCTTTCTGGACAAGCTGCGTTTTTCGGCCGACGACGAGGACCGCAGCCGCCAGCGCTACTGCGCGTGGACCTTGCTGGGCATCGATGGCAACCCTGTAGTCTCCAGCAGCGGAGTGCAGGTCGCCATGGACACCACGGCCAATGCCGTGGACCTGGCGGCGTTCGATTACCTGGTGGTCTTTGGCAGCCGCACGGTGCAGGCCTCGCGCGGGTACGTGCAGGCCTATGGCCCGGTGCTGCGCAAGGCGGCGGCGCGCGGCCTGCCGCTGGTGGCCATCGACAACGCCAGCTTTCTGCTGGCCGAGGCGGGCCTGCTGCGCGGCCACCGCGTGGCGCTGCACTGGCGCCACGTGGCCGAGTTCCGCGGTGCGTTTCCGCGCATCGCGGTGGCCAGCGAGCAGATCTACTGCTTCGACCGCGACCGCATCACCTGCGCGGGCGGCACGGCCGCCATCGACATGGCGGTGGAGCTGCTGTCGCGCCACTGCGGCCGGGTGCGCGCCTTCAAGGGCCTGGCCGACATGCTGGTGGACGCACCCCGGCACCAGGGCCACCAGCTGCAGTCCATGGACGGCGGCGGGCCCGACCTGGGCCGCCACCTGGCGCGCGCCGTGGCGCTGATGCGCAGTTCTATGGCCGACGGCATGACCGTGGCCGATCTGGCCCAGCGCATCGGCATCGGCCGCCGCCAGCTCGACCGGCTGTTCGCCGAGCGCTTTGGCATGAGCGCGCACGACCACTGGACCCGGATGCGCATGGAGCACGCCCACTGGCGCGTGACCCACTCGCACCACAGCCTGGCGGCCATTGCCGACGAGGTCGGCCTGGGCAATGCCAGCAGCCTGGCGCGGCTGTTCCGCAAGCACTACGGCACCAGCCCCGGTGCCATGAGGTCCTGAGAACTCCCCCCGCCCGGCGGATCAGCCGGAACCGCTTGCTGAGGGCTCTGGGGGCAGTTGCCTTTCGCGCAGCACGGCATTGATTTCAGCACCGAAGATCAGCGTGGTCGCGCTGATGTAGAGAAACACCAGCGTGGCCACCACGCCCGCGAAGCTGCCGTAGATGAGCACCAGCTTGCCGGCGGTGCGCAGCGAGTACGACAGGGTCGCAGCGGCAGCCACCCACAGTGCTGCGCCCACCAAGGCCCCGGGCAGCACCGTGCCCAGGCGCTGCGGAATATCGGGCAGCCAGCCGTAGAGCAGCGCATACAGCAGCACCAGCGTCACATAGGCTGCGCCATAGCGCACGCTGTCGTAGAGCCAGACCACCTCCTGCCCCTCAGCCACGCTGGACACCACGAACTGCCAGATGCGCGGCATGATGATCACGGAGCTGAACACCAGCAGCATCCCCAGGCCGACGATGACCGTGAAGACCGTGACCTTGATGCGCGCCTTCCAGAAGGGCATGCCGCGCGCGATGCCGTACGAGCGGTTCAGGGCCGAGCGCACGGCCTGCATGCCCGAGGAGCTGGTCCACAGCGTCACCACCAGGCCCACCGTGAGCAAGGCCTCATTGCGCTGCGCCAGCACCTGGTGGATCACGGGCTGCATGGCATCGCGCACCACCTGCGGTGCATAGCCCATCACACGCTCGGCAAGCGCCGCCGCCTCACCGGGCTGCCCGAAGAAGCCCGCCGCCGCGGACAACAGTATCAGCAGCGGAAACATGGCCAGCACCGACGAGAACGCCAGGCTGCCCGCCTGGTTCGCGCTCTGGTGCAGGATGTAGTTGCGCACGGCCAGCACGAACACCCCCAACACGGGCAGGTCGGCGATGGCGCGGGCCAGCCACCGCAGGCCCGCCGTCATGGGTGCAAATGCCCTTCGACGGAGTCGTCCAGCGTCTTGCCGATGGCGGCGCCGATCACCATCTTGGTGGCCGCCACCAGGCTGCCGTGCTTGTTGTCCCAGTAGTAGCCCGATTGCGGAACCACTTCGATCACGGTGATGCGCGGGTCGCCCTTGCCCTCGGTGAACCAGGTCTTCATCAGCGGGTTCCACAGTTCGTCGATGAGGGCCTGGTCGCGGTGGATGCGGGCCGTGCAGTCGAGCACGAGAAAGCCTGCGTGCTTGGAGCCCTGCATGAAGATGCGCACCTGGGGGTCGGCCTCGATCTCACGGTTCTTGTGGCTGTCGGACGCGCTCAGGAACCACAGGCGGCCATGCTCGTCGACCTTCTCCACGCCCATGGGCCGGGTGCCGCGGGTCTCGCTGTGGGGTGCGTTGGTGCAAAAGAAGCAGGACTTCGCGTCCTCGGCCATCTCGCGGATGCGCCGCGTTGCCTCGGCCCCGCTCAGGTGCTGGTGCGTGTCTTCGGACTGGTTCTGGTTGATGGAATCCATGGTGCTTGCTTCTGGGGTGGTGGGTGGTCGGAATTGAGCCTCAACCTGAGGGCCAAGAATGTAGGAGGCCAGCCAATTGCCTGCCTCGCGCAGTCCCTGTTCTTCACGGATTCCCGATCAGGTGTAGGAAGAGCGCGCGACCCCTCCGGGCGGGCTTCCCAAATCGCAAGCGCTGGTTACAGTGAAAGCACACGTCCCGCCGGCCATGCGTGGCATGCCGGCGGCCCTGCGGCTACCGCGCACCGACTCATGAAAGGCCCGACCATGAAGACCCTTGCCCTCACCACTGCCTGCCTTGCGATGGTCACGCTGGCCGGGTGCAGCAGCAACGGACCTGCCCCCGTGGCGCGCACGGCGGCCGACGACCCCACCGCCACCTGCCTGGCCGCGCTGGAAGGCCATGCGGCACTGGCCGCGCTCAAGCCCCGCGTGGGCAGCCTGGCCGATGCGGACGCCCCGCCCCTGGCCCTGCGCAGCAGCACGGCCATGCCCACTGCCGAGGAGAAGAAAGCCATCCAGTCCTGGGCGGGCCTGCGCAAGGACTGCGTGAACCGGGGGGCGGAGTTCCGCCTCACCAACGCGCCACCGGCCTATGCAGACATCGTGGAGGAAGAGAACTCCCGCTTCACCGTGTTGCTGTCGCGCCTGTACGTCGGGCAGGCAGGGTATGGCGAATTCCTCAACGAACGCAGCCTGCTCGACCAGGAGATGATGAGCCGGCGCAACAACGCACGCGAGCAGCACCAGCGCGCCAATGCCCCCATCCGCCAGGAAGAGGCGGCGCGCCGCCGGGCGGAGCTCAGCGAGGCCCTGGTGCTGCTGCAGATGCCCCAGTAGCGGGTGCTGTAGCGTCCGTGGTTCTCACAGCAGGCTTGCGATCAGCAGCCCTGCGGCCCCGCACGCCAGAAGAGAGGCCACGACCATGAGCGCGCCGTCGCGCAACAGCAGGGCCAGGCCGATGGGTGCGATGGCCGCCATGGGCGGCCGAACTGGCAAAGGAAAAGAGTTCGAGCGGCGGGACCATGCAGGCCAGCGCATGCCGGACAGCAACGCGTCCGCGGGTGCTGGGCCGCCAGGCCATGCACCAGCATGCCTGCAACGCCTGCCATGTGATTCCCGGCGTTACAGGGCCGAGACGCATATGGGCCCGCCGCTCGCGGGCTTGCCGCCTACCTGGCAGGGCCCAAGTAAAAGGGCCGCGGCATTTCCGCGCTTCCGGACGCCAAGCGCCACCCGCACCGCCGCCTTGAGAGATCTCCAGGCGCCCACAGGCTGGCAGGTTGACTGGCGTGGGATCGGCACATGCACCCCACTGTCGATGCCGGGCACCAGCCACCAAGTCAGCGACCGGCGACCCCGCCTGTAGAACGAACGGCAAGTTCCCCGGCCGGCCCGGTGGGAATCAGGACTCGGCCGTGAAGCCGATGGCCTTGACGATCGGGCCCCAGCGCTCGGTGTCGGCCTTGAGCGCCGCCGCCAGTTCGGCCGGAGTGGATGAACGCGCCTCCAGCCCCATCGCCGCCAGTCCGGCGATCACATCCTTGTCCACCAGCGCCGTGCGGATGGCCGCATTGGCCTTGGCCACCAGTTCGGCCGGTGCCTTGCCCGGCAGGAAGAAGCCGAACCATTCGTTGTAGGTCATGTCCTTGTAGCCCTGCTCCACCAGGGTGCTCACGTTGGGCATGAATTTGTTGCGCGTGGCGCCCGAGGTGGCCAGCACGCGGATCTTGCCGCCTTGCAGGTGGGGCAGGAATTCGCCCACCGGGGCCGAGACGGCCGCGATCTGCCCGCCCAGCAGGTCCAGGATGGCGGGCTGCGAGCCACGGAAGCCCACGTGGCGCATGTCCACCTTGCCGGCGCGGCTGATAAGTTCGCCCACGAAATGCGGCACCGATCCCGGCGCGGGTGAGCCGAAGTTGGCGCCCGTAGGGTTGGCCTTGCACCAGTCCAGGAACTCGGGCACGGTCTTCACCGACACGGGCACCTGCGGGCCCACGGCAAAGCCCATGTCGAACACCACGCCCAACGAGACCGGGGTCACGTCGGCCACGGGGTCGTAGGGCAGCTTCTTGTAGGTGTGGGGGTAGATGCCCAGCATGGACATGGGGGTCACCAGCCAGGTGGCGCCGTCCGCGGGCAAGGTCTTGAGCGTGGTGATGGCGATCTGCCCGCCAGCGCCGGTCTTGTTCTCCACCACGGCCGACTTGGCGTAGCCGCCGGTGATCTGGGTGGCCACGCGGCGCGCCAGGGTGTCCACCGTGCCGCCGGCGGCAAAGCCGGCCAGGATCTTCACGGTGTCGATGGCCTGGGCCTGGGCCATGAAGGGCAGGCTGCCTGCGGCGCCGGCCAGGGCCCATTGCAGGGCGTCGCGGCGCGACAGGGATGTGGAAGCGGTCATGGTCGGTCTCCTCATTGTTTGTAATGGAACGGATTCAAGAACCTGTTCAAAGACCCCGGAGTTTATGCCGGTGCCTGCACCAGGTCATAGAGGGTCAGCCCTGCCCTGCGCACCGCGGCCCAGAACAATTTGGCATACAGGTCGTTGTCCGGGTCGGTCAGGCCCACATCGCGCGACGAAACCGCCAGCGCCTGCGCCGCGATCGGCACATTGGCGCCGGCCATGGAGTCGGCCAGCACCTGCACCTCGCAGGCGCGCTGCAGCACGTAATTGAAGTAGAAGGCCTCGGGCACATTGCGGCCCGTCACCAGCAGGCCATGGTTGCGCAGGATCAGGCAGTTGCTGCTGCCCAGGCTCTGCACCAGGCGGCCTTGCTCGCCCGGGTGCACGGTGATGCCCTCGAAGTCGTGGTAGGCCACATTGCCCTTCAGGAAGGCCGAGTAGAAATTGTTGAACTTCAGCCCCTCTTCCTTGCAGGACACGGCCACGCCCGCTGTGTTGTGGGTGTGCATGATGCAGTGCGCGTCCGCCCGCGCGCCGTGGATCGCGCTGTGGATCACGAAGCCCGCGCGGTTGACCGGGTAGCCAGCCTCCCCCACGGGGTTGCCCTGCAGGTCGATCTTGACGAGGTTGTTCGCCGTTACCTCGCCGTAGTGCAGCCCGAAGGGGTTGATGAGGTAGTGGCCTGCGTGCGAGGGCACGCTCAGCGTGATGTGGTTGAAGATCTCCTCGCTCCAGCCGCGCGCATGGAACACGCGGTAGCACGCCGCCAACTGCACGCGCAGGCGCCACTCGTCGGGCTCCATGCCTGCCGGGCGGCTCGCCGCCAGATCTTTGTCATCGAACATTCCCATTCCCTTCCACAGCGTCAGGCGCTCTCGATCATGATTGTCCGGGATGCCCCCGCCGCAATGCGCTTTTGCCACTCCAGCAAAACTCTTCTGGCGTCGTTGCTGCGTCTTGTCGTACTACCCGTACTGCCTGCGACACAGCGCCTAGCCAGAACCGCTTCGCTGAGTTTTTCTGGCCACTCTCAGCGGGCAAGCTTCACGACACCGTGTCCGAAAAATCCGGCCGCACGTCCACCGGCGTCCACTCCATGTCGCCGCAGATGATGAGGCGCTGGCCGTGGCGCTCCACGCTCACGGACAGGGTGATGCACATGCTCAGGCTCTGCATGGTGCGGTAGGGGCGCGTGACCTGGACCACGCCCACGTCGGCCAGCGCGCGGCGGAAGTACGGGCGGCGCGACCAGCGGGCGCCGGTGGTGTCGCGCAGCGGGGCGAAGGCATCGCGCTCGGCCAGCACCAGGCCGCGCCCGGGGGAGAACAGGTTCACGCCCACCTGGTGGCCGCTGGCGTCGAGCAGGTAGCAGACGTCGGCGTTGTGCAGCCCCAGAAAGCCGGCGCAGGCCTCGGCCAGGGTGGCGCCGGCCTGCATGCCCGCGCAGGCATGCTCCATGGCCTGCACGTAGGGCTGCAGGCGATTGCGGTAGGCGCGGCGCTGCTCGTGCCAGCGGTCGCCGCACAGGGCCCAGGTGTCCTCGATCTCTTCGCTGGTATAGGCCGGGGGCAGCAGTTGCGCCGCAGGGCGGCCGAAGAAGTAGCCCTGCACGAAGTCGGTGTCGGAGTCGAGGGCGACCACGGCCTCCTCGCGCCGCTCGACGCCTTCCATCAGGACCAGGGCGCCGCATTCGTGCAGCAGCGAGACCATCTGCGTGGTCACGCGCCGCACGGTCTGGCTCTGCGCGGCCTTGACGACCACGCTGCGGTCCAGCTTGACCAGCGTGGGCGCGAGGGTGAACACCCGGTCGAAGTTGGAGTGGCCGGCGCCGAAGTCGTCCAGCGCGAGCAGAAAGCCCTGGGCCTTGAGCTCGCGCACCTGGGCTTCGAGGTCCACATGGTCGTCGATGGCGGTCTCCAGGATCTCCACCACGATCTGGTGCGGCGCCAGGCCCGACTGGCGGCAGATCTGCTGCAGGCGCTGCGAGGCCGACATGGCGTTGCCGCGCGAAAAGATGGAGGCGTCCACGTTCAGGAAAAGCCAGTGCGACTGCGGCGAAAAGCGCGCAAAGCTGCCGGCGTGCAGCTCGCAGGCGGCCACATCGAGTGCGGTCTGCTCTTCGACCGACTGGCAGCGGGCAAAGAGTTCGGGCGGCGACACGGGCGTGCCATCGGGCATGGTCCCCCGGAGCAGGGCTTCATAGCCCACCACGCGGCGATGGGCCAGGCTGAAGATCGGCTGAAAGTGGGACTTCAGTGCTATCGTCACGGCAGGGTCGCTTGGAAGGCTGCAGGCTGGGTTTGGAGCATGGTTTCGTCAGGTGGATGGATGCCTGCTTTTTCAACAGCCCGGTGGAACCGCGCACACAGGATTTTGCATGCGCTTCGGGAACCTGGTCGTCAGCCAGCCCAATGCCCTCAAGGCATTCGCAGCATCAGCATCTTCCGTGCCAAGCATGCTTGGGGTGTGAGCCGCGCACAGGGCAAGCAGGCGAGCGGGCGGACCTCACGCTACCCCTTGGCAGCATAGCGCTGCGCCATCAACTGCTCAAAATTTTCCAGCGGCACGGGCCGGCTGAACAGGTAGCCTTGCCACTGCGTGCAGCCGTGCTGCGCCAGGAATTCGCGCTGGGCCGCGGTCTCCACGCCCTCGGCGATGACGCCGATGCCCAGGCTCTGGGCCATGCCGATGATGGTCTGCACGATGAGCGCGTCGGTCTCCTGCAGGCCGATGTTGCGCACGAAGCTCTGGTCGATCTTGAGCTGGTCCAGCGGCAGCCGCGTGAGGTAGGACAGCGAGGACTGGCCGGTGCCGAAATCGTCCATCGAGAAGCCCATGCCCAGTGCGCGCAGCGCGTTCATGCGGGCGATGGTGTGCTCCACATTGTCCAGCGCCATGCTCTCGGTCAGCTCCAGTTTGAGGCGGTCGGCGCGGGCGCCGGTTTCGCTGAGCACGGCACACACCTGGTCCACGAAGTCGCCCTGGCGGAACTGGCGCGCGCTCACGTTCACGGCCAGCTGCAGGTGGCTGCGCGCGGGGTCGTCCTGCCATTGGCGCAACTGCCGGCAGGCAGTGCGCAGCACCCACAGTCCGATGCCGAGGATCTGCCCGGTCTCTTCGGCCAGCGGGATGAATTCACCGGGCATGACCAGGCCGCGCCCGGGGTGCTGCCAGCGGATCAGCACCTCGGCCCCGATGGCCTGGCCGCCCTGCCCCACCTGCACCTGGTAGTGCAGTCGGAACTGGTCCTCGGCCAGGGCGGTGCGCAGGTCGTTTTCCATCGCGGCGCGGGCCGTCACTGCGGCCTGCATGCGCGGGTCGAAAAAGCGCACGGCGTTGCGCCCGGCGGTCTTGGCCGCGTACATGGCCAGGTCGGCGCGCTTCATGAGCT
Organism: Acidovorax sp. GW458-11-26-14-TSB4; assembly: GCF_059423865.1. Lineage (NCBI taxonomy): Bacteria > Pseudomonadati > Pseudomonadota > Betaproteobacteria > Burkholderiales > Comamonadaceae > Acidovorax > Acidovorax sp. GW458-11-26-14-TSB4. The sequence goes on along the minus strand of NZ_JBWKYR010000006.1, from coordinate 307,767 downwards.
CGTCCACCGACTGCTGCGCCTGCCCGCTGAACAGCACGGCGCCAATGCTGGGCGTGCTGTGCACATGGTGCAGCGCCAGCTGGTAGGGCTGGTTCAGCGCGGCCAGCACCTTGTTGCCCACGGTCTGAGTGTGCTCGGCGGCTTCGGTGGGCTCGCTGCTCATGCCCTTGAGCAGCAGCAGGAACTCGTCGCCGCCCAGGCGCGCCACGGTGTCGCCTTCGCGCACGCAGGCCTTCAGGCGCTGGGCGACCTGCTGCAGCAGCACGTCGCCCATGTCGTGGCCCAGGGTGTCGTTGAGGTTCTTGAAGTGGTCCAGGTCCAGGCACAGCAGCGCGCCGTACTGGCCCGAGCGGGCGCTGCTGGCAAAGGCCTGCTGCAGCCGGTCCATCATCAGGCGGCGGTTGGGCAGCAGGGTGAGCGGGTCGTAGAAGGCCAGGTGCTCGATCTCCCTGGCTGCGGCCGCCTTCTGCGTGATGTCGCTCAGCGAGGCCACGTAGTGTGTGAGCCGCCCCTCGCCGTCCTGGACCGCCGTGATGCTCATCTGGTGCAGGCTCACCCGCCCGTCCTTGCAGCGGTTCCAGATCTCGCCGCTCCACTCGCCCACACTGTCCAGGGTCCGGCGCAGGCCGGTGAAGAAGGCCGCGTCGTGCTGGCCCGAGGCGAGAAAGCTGGCGCGCCGGCCCACGGCGTCGGCGCTGTCGTAGCCGGTGATCTTGGTGAAGGCGCGGTTGGTGCGCAGGATCACGGTGTCGGCATCGGTGACCAGCATGCCCTCCTGCGATTCGAAGGCGATGGCGGCGATGCGCAGCTCCCGCTCGGCGTTCTTGCGCGCTGTGATGTTGTTGCCGATGCCGCGGTAGCCCATGAAGGCACCGTCCGCATCGAACATCGGCGTGCCGCTGACCGAGACCCACTCCACCGCCCCTGAGGTGGACCGGCGCGGGTACTCGAAATCACGGAACTCGCGGTGCTCGCGCAAGGTCTGTTCATGCTGCGCCCAGTCGACCGCGATGCCCTCGGACGCAGCCACCGCGCCGCCGTCGTCGGTGGCCACCTCGTGGCGGGTCTTGCCCACATGCCACTGTGGGCCCGGCAGGTTGCGCGCTGCAGCCTCGCCCTCCAGTGTCACGAAGCGCAGCTGCGCGTCCTGCTCCCAGTACCAGTCCGATGACAGCATGGTGAGCGTGCGAAAGCGCGCCTCGTTGTCTTCGAGCTGGCGGCGCACGCGGTACGACTCGGTGACATCGCTGAACACCAGCACCACCCCGGTGATCCCGCCTGCGGCATTGCGGATCGGGGCCGCGCTGTCGGCAATCTGGTATTCAGTGCCGCCGCGGGCAATCAGCGTGGTGTGGTTGGACAGCTCCACCACCAGGCCGCTGGCCATGACCAGTTGTACCGGGTCTTTCGATGGCTCGCGGGTGCGCGCGTTGACGATGCGAAAGATGTCCGTGAGCGGCCGGCCCCGCGCCTCGCGCAGCGGCCAGCCGGTCATCTGCTCGGCCACGCCATTCATGCGCACCACCTGCCCCGCGGCATCGGTGACCACCACCGCATCACCGATGGAGTCCAGGGTGATGGCCAGGTTTTCCTCGCTCTGGCGCAGCTCGCCTTCGGCCTGCTGGCGGGCCTGGGCCATGTGGTTGAAGCGCTGGGCCAGCTGGGCCAGCTCGCGAAACCCCGTCTCAGGCACCGCAGCCACCTGCTGGCCCTGGGCAAGTTGGTCGGTGGCCCGCAGCAGCCGTGCCAGCGGCTTGCCCACGCCGCGGCGCACGCCTTCGTGCGCCAGCACGAACGAGGCCAGCAACCCCAGCAGCAGAAAGCCGATATCACGCCACATCTGCCGTGCGATGCGGGCATACAGCGCATCGAGCGGCACCGACAGGCGCATGCTGGCCACCGGCCTGCCCTGGGATTCGAGCAGGGGCCGCACGACCTCGATGTAGCGGGCACCGTCCTCGGTCTCCAGCAGGCTGGCGCCGCCCTGCAAGGCCTGGACGCCAGCGCCCGGCACGGGCAGGTCGGGCTGGGTGCCCAGTTCCTCCGGCTCGGGCGGATAACGCGCGAGCACCCGGCCATCGGGGCCGATCACGCGGGCCACGGCACCATCGGGCAGGCCCAGCTCATGCAGGCGGCGGCTCCACCAGTCGAGCGACACCACGGCCACGGCCGCGCCCAGCACGGCGCGGGTGTCGGGGTCGATCAGCGGTTGCGCAAAACTCACGCTGGCCACGCCCACCGCCGGGTCCACCTGGAAGCTGCCCACGGAGAACTCGCGCGCCACGATGGCCCGCAGGAAGTGGGGCTGGTCGGTCAGGTTCACCGGCACCCGGGCCGGCACGGCACTGCAGCGCAGGTCCCCGTCGGCGCGCGGCAGGCCGATGTTCACGTAGGTGGCGTTGAGCGCCAGCACCTCGGCCAGGTACTGCGAACAGTCGGGGGCATCGAGTTGCTGCGCCCGGCGGGTTGCGGCCAGCTGCTGCAAAAAGGTGCGGGTGGAGTCGATCAGGCTCTGCTGGCTGGAGGCCAGGGTACGGGTCAGGAGCAGCGCACTCGCGCGCGCCGCAGCCACCGACTCCTCGCGGCTGGCCTGCGCCTGGTAGGCCACCAATGCCAGCGCAGGCAGCGTGGCCACCAGGATCAGCAGCCGGATCCTGGCAGACAGGGAGCCCGTAGCCAACTGCGGCAAAGCACGCATGGGGCCTTTCGCGTAAGGACGTGGTTTTTGGGCCTGCCGGACGCATGGTCCCCGGCGAGGCTCGCAACCATACTAACATCTGGAAACATCTTAACCCTGGATCAGCGCTGGCGGCAGGTTTGCCCGTAAACCCCGCGACAAGGGGGTCCCTTGCAGAACTTGCGGTGCCAAGGTCTTATCATTGCACCATGCGTCGCGGCTTTCTGCTCTATTTGCTGATGGGGTTGCTGGTCCTTCGGGGCCTGGTGGGCACCGCCATGGCAGCAGGCATGGTGCCCATGCAGCACCATGCACCGGCGGCCACTGTGCAGGCCCAGGTGGCGGACCACCACCATGGGCAGCACGACCACCCTGGAGCCGCAACCCAGGCGGACCAAGGCAGCCTGCAAGGCGCCGCCCATGGTGGTGCCGATGCCACGGCCCATGCAGCCCCCCTGGCCTGCGATGGCAGCGCGGCTGCCAGCAACGGCTGCGCCACGCACAACCAGCACGCCAACTGCACAGCCTGCGAAATCTGCCACACCGCACTGATGGAGCCACCGGCATTTCCGGCCGCGCCCCTGCCGCCGGCGGCCAGCGCCGCCGCTGCGGCCGCCACGCCTTTCGACAGCGCCACCGCCGCGCTGGCCATCAAGCCCCCCATCGCCTGAAGCTGCCTGCGCAGGGCCTGTTCAGGCCTGTGCGAGCGCGCCTGCCACCCCTTTTTCGCCCACAAAGGTGCGCCTGGCGCGCCCTTGCTGTGGCGCCAAGCGTGCATGGCGCCTGACCGCCCCCTGAACGGCCCTCGCCCTGCGCCCGCCCGCACCCGCCCAGCCTGCACGCGCACGACGAGCACACCGCAGGCCATGGCGCCGTTCCATCTACCCTTTCTGGAGACCGCACATGCGCGACATCTTTGCCTTCGTTCTTCGCCGGCCCTGGCTGAACGCCCTGGTCCTGTGGCTGCCCGCCATGGCCGGGGCCGAGCCGCAGGCCACTGCCGGCCTGGCCCCTGCTGCCGCCCCCGCTGCGGACCATGCCCCCGTGGCTCACCGCACCCTTTCACCCATGCCACCGCTGCCAGACGCCGATGTGCTGCCGACCGAGTGGCGCGCCGCCCACCAGGCCGTGGCAGCTTTTCCGCGCGGCCATGCCGATATCGTGCGTTGGGAGGCCAGCCAGGGCAGCGCCGCGGCAACCACCCAGCCGCAACACCACCAGGGGCACAAGCCATGAGCCCGCAGCCGCTTCCCCGCCTGGCGGCGCTGGCCCTGGCGAGCGCTCTTGCTGGCTGCGCCAGCGTTGCGCCCGATGGCCTGCGCGGCGATGTGCAGGCCCTGGCACAGCCTCGTATCGGGTTGACTGGAGTGGCCGATGCCGCCCTGCCCGCCGCCGACCCGGTCGCGCGCGAGCAGGCGCGCCAGGCCATCGCCGGCTGGCTGGCCCAGCCGCTCACGCAGGAGGCCGCCGTGCGCACCGCCCTGCTCAACCACCCCGGCCTGCAGGCCCGTCTGGCGGCGCTGGGCGTGGCCGATGCCGAACGCGTGCAGACCCTCACCCTGCCCAACCCGCAATTCTCCATTGCCCGGCTCACCAACAGCCATGAGCGCGAGATCGAGCGCAGCCTGGCCTTCAGCCTGCTGGACCTGGTCACCCTGCCCTGGCGCAGCGCGCGCCAGGCCGAGCAATTGCAGGTCGCCACCGTGCAGGCCGCGCAGGAGGTGGTGGCCCATGCCGCCGACACCCGTCGCGCCTGGCTGCGCGCGGTGGCCGCCGAGCAGGTGGCCGCGGCGCATGAGCGCATGGTGGAGGCCGCCGAGGCCGGAGCCGAACTGGCCCGGCGAATGGCCCGGGTCGGCAACTTCAGCCGCCTGCAGCAGGCGCGCGAGCAGTCCGTGCTGCAGGAAGCCAATGCCCAGCGTGCCCGCGCCCGCCTGGCCGCCGCCACCGCGCGCGAGCAACTGGCGCGCAGCATGGGGCTCTGGGGGCCGCAGGTGCAGCAGTTCACCCTGCCCACGCAATTGCCGGCCCTTCCCGCGACGGCCCTGCCGGCCGACGGCATCGAAGCCACCGCGCTGCGCGAGCGCCTGGACGTGCAGGCCGCGCGCCGCCAGCTCGACACCGCGACGCGCCAGCAGGGCTGGGCGCGTGCAGGCGCCGTGTTCGGCGACATCGGCATCGCCTACCAGCGCAACACCGCAACCGAGCAGGACAGCGACCACCGCGAGACCACGCGCGGCTGGGAGCTGGATGTACCCCTGCCCCTGTTCGACTGGGGAGGCGCCGCACGCACCCGCGCCCAGCTGCGTATGGAGCAGAGCACCGCCACCTTGCAGGACACGGCGGTGCGCGCCCGCAGCGAGGTTCGCAGCGCCTGGCTCACCTACCGCACCGCGCTCGACCTGGCGCGCCAACAGCGCGATGAGGTGGTACCGCTGCGCCAGCTCATCACCGACGAGACCACGCTGCGCTACAACGGCATGCTGGCCAGCGTGTGGGAGCTGCTGGCCGAGGCACGCGCCAGCACGCAATCGGTGGCCGGGGCCATCGAGGCGCAGCGCGACTTCTGGCTGGCCGAGACCGATCTGCAACTGGCCCTCACCGGCACATCGCCCGGCGCCCTGCAAGGCCTTGCGGCCAGCAGCGCCACCCCATCCACCCCAGCAGGCCACTGATCCCTATGCAAAGACGCCATTTCTTCACGGCAGGCGCCGCCACGGCCGTGGCCGCAACCACCGTCAGCCGTGTGGCCCTGGCCGCGCTGCCCGAGCCCGCGATGCAGGCCAGTGCCGACACCGCGCCGCCGCTGCACCCGCCCACGGGCCGGCCCTATGACCCCGTGGTCACGCTCAACGGCTGGACGGCGCCCTGGCGCATGAACGCCGGGGTCAAGGAGTTCCACCTGGTGGCCGAGCCCGTGGTGCGCGAGGTTGCGCCGGGCTTTCTGGTCAACATGTGGGGCTACAACGGGCAGAGCCCAGGCCCCACCATCGAGGTGGTGGAGGGTGACCGCGTGCGCATCTTCGTCACCAACCGCCTGCCCGAGCACACCTCGGTGCACTGGCATGGCCAGCGCCTGCCCAACGGCATGGACGGCATCGCCGGGCTGAACCAGCCAGCCATCCAGCCGGGCAAGACCTTTGTCTACGAGTTCGTGGCACGCCGGCCCGGCACCTTCATGTACCACCCGCATGCCGACGAGATGGTGCAGATGGCCATGGGCATGATGGGCCTGTGGATCACCCACCCCAGGGCGGCGCACCCGCACATCGCGCGGGTGCAGCGCGACTATGCCTTTCTGCTCAACGCCTTCGACGTGGAGCCCGGCGCGCGCACGCCCAAGGTCAACACCATGCTGGACCACAACATCTGGTGCTGGAACAGCCGCGTCTTCCCGGCCATCAGCCCGCTGGTGGCGCGCCAGGGCGAGCGCGTGCGCATCCGCGTGGGTAACCTCACCATGACCAACCACCCCATCCACATCCACGGCCACGAGTTCGAGGTGACCGGCACCGACGGCGGCCCCGTGCCCAAGGGCGCGCGCTGGCCCGAGGTGACCACCGACGTGGCCGTGGGCCAGATGCGCCAGGTGGAGCTCATCGCCGACGAGGCTGGGGACTGGGCCTTCCACTGCCACAAGAGCCACCACACCATGGGCGCCATGGGGCACGAGGTCCCCACCATGATCGGCGTGGACCACAAAGGCCTGGTCGGCAAGATCCAGAAGATCGTGCCCGACTACATGGTGATGGGCGAGCGTGGCATGGCCGACATGGGCACCATGGAGATGCCCCTGCCCGACAACACCTTCCCCATGATGACCGGCACCGGCCCCTATGGCCCACTGGAGATGGGCGGCATGTTCACCACCTTCAAGGTGCGCGCCAACCAGCCGGCGGGCGACTACCGCGACCCGGGCCACTACGCACAGCCGCCCGGCACGCAGGCCTATGAATGGCAGGGTGCGCCGGCCGCCACGCCGACCCCGCCGCGCACCACCACGCCAGGCACCGCGCCTGGCGCAGCCAACGCACGCAAACCCGCCGCCCACAGCGGCGGCCACCGGCACTGAGCCTTTGGAGCAGACCATGAACATCCTGTCCACATCCCGCCGCCTTGCCCTGCACCTTGTCGCTACCGCCGCCCTGCTGGCCGGCACGGGAACCGCATGGGCCCATGGCAACGCCACCCATGGAGCATGACGAGCCCTATATGTCGCATGTGGCGGCCGGCAAGCAAGGCCAGCTCGTCTGGCAATTCAACCGCCCCGGCCGCTTCGACTTTGCCTGCCTGATCCCCGGCCACTACCAGGCCGGCATGGTGGGCACCATCCACGTCATCCCGCGCAAGGGCTGACCTCGCATGAAAAAAGGAACTCCGATGACCCTCCCTTCGACCACCACCACCCGCCGTGCCTGGCTGACGGCCACGCTGCCGGTGCTCGCAGTCGCCGCACTGCCTTTGTCTGCTGGTGCAGCGGCACCCACACCCGTCGAGGTCTGGAAAGACCCGAACTGCGGCTGCTGCCAGGACTGGGTGGACCACATGCAGGCCAACGGTTTTGCCGTGAAGGTGCACGATACCGGCAACAACGCCGTGCGCGCCCGCCTGGGCCTGTCGCCCAAGCTGGGCTCGTGCCACACCGCCCTGGTGGGCGGCTACCTGGTCGAAGGCCATGTGCCCGCCAGCGACGTGCGCGCCCTGCTGCAGCAAAAGCCCGACGCCCTGGGCCTGGCCGTGCCCGGCATGCCCATCGGCTCGCCCGGCATGGATGGCCCGGCCTACGGCAGCCGCAAGGACAGCTACGCCGTGCTGCTGGTTGCACGCAATGGCAGCACCCGCGTTTTCAAGAACTACCCCGCAAACCAGAAAGCATCGACATGAACCACAGCACCACCAACCCACTGCGCACCGCCCTGCTCGCCACCACATTCCTCTTCAGCGCCGCAGTTGCGTGGGCAGGCGACGACCATGACCATGGCGAGGACCACGGCAGCCACGCAGCACCCACCGCGCCGCAGACGGCCGCAGCCGCACCGGAGTTGACGCAAGGCGAGGTCGTGCGCTGGGACGCGGCCAGCGCCAAGGTCACGCTGCGCCACGGCCCCATCCGCAATCTGGACATGCCGCCCATGACCATGGTGTTCCGCGTCACCGACCCGGCCCAGGCCGCGCAGGTCAAGACCGGGGCCAAGGTGCGTTTTCGGGCCGAGCAGCAGGCGGGGGCCTATGTAGTGACGCGCATCGAACCGGCAACGCCCTGAGCCTTCGCCGTGTGGTGGGTGTTCCTACAATCTCCCTTCGATAGAAACGAAAGAAAGAGGAATCCAGTTCATGGAAGCCACACGACGAAATCTGTTGGCTGCGTTGAGTGCCTTGTCCAGCGCCCTGCTGGCATCGACACCAGGCGTAGCCGCGGCTGCGACGGGTGTGCAAGCCGGCATCCACCCCTGGCTGGAAGCCGGGGACACTGTGGTGGCGGAGGTGCTGGCCGATGGCAAGGTAGTGGGGCAGCTGGACCACCGCTCCACCAAGGCCGGCGTGCCCCGCCTGCCGGCCACCACCGTGGCCTTGCCCGCGGGCGTGCAGCGCCTGCAGCTGCGCGGCACGGTGACCGTGGCTGGCAAGGCCACCCGCTTCGACCGGACCTGGAAGCTGCGCGACCTGGCAAGCATGTCGGCCCCGCTGTACGAGCAGGGCAAGCCCTGGCCGGAGCGCGTGCGTGCACTGGCGCAGGCGATCCCGGTCCCTGAGGACGATGACGCTCCACTCATCGTGGCCTCTGCCCCACCGGCGGCCGGGGCCGTCTTGCAGTCCCTGGAAAAGCGGCTGGGGGCGCCCCTGCCTCCGGCGTTGGCACAGTTGCTGGCGACCTCCGACATTCGCCTGGGGCGATCGCACTTTCTGCACCCGGCCGCCATGACCACCCTGCTCGACCTGATGCACGGCGACTTCGGCTACCCAAGCACCGGCAAGGATGCCCCGAGCAGTTTTCTAACGCCCGGCGTGCGCGACCGTTATGCACGCAGCCTGGCAGTGTTCGTCACGGTCGGTGACGGCATGGGCGCCCTGGCCTGGGACCCGAAAGGCCTCGCACCCGAGGAGCACACCCGCCTGGGCAGCCCCCCAGGCCCCGCCACAGGCAGCGATGGCCTGTGGTTCTGGATGCACCAGGAGATGGCGGTCAAGCCCTCGCTGCTGCTGGACAAGGACAACCGCCCCCTGGGCACCGACCTGGCCCTGGCCAGTGTGTTCGATCGCTACGCGCTGGCAGACCTGTTCCAGCCCATGACCGACGATGAGCTTGTGCTGGACAGCGCCACGCCCTTGGGCAACCTGCTGCAGCTGTACTTCGACCATGCGCGCAACCCGCGGCTCAGCCTGAACAGCTACAACGGCCACTACGGGCACTACACACAGTATTGACAGCCCGACTGGCTCTGCCGGGGATGGACTTTCAGTTCCAGTACGGCAGGCGCAGCTCCAGTTCAGGCGCCACTTCGAGTACCTCCCGAAAGCGCCTGTTGGCCAGCATCTCCTCCACGTCGCGGCCGTAGCCGATGAACAGGCGCAGGCCCTCCAGGCCCGAGCCACCCAGGGGTGGCGAGAGATTCAGCGGCACCGACTGCGCTTCGCTGCCAAGCTGCACCTGGCTGGCCACGGCGGGTACCGGCCAGCGCAGCGGGCCCCAGGCGCCCTGCGCGTCACGCTGCACCCAGACGCCCTGGCCCAGGGGCCCGGCAGATGCCAGCGCGTACACATTGGCGTCTGCCGGCGCGCCGGTGTTGCCGAATATGTCGCCCGTGAACGACAGGCTGCGCAGGTTGCCCGTAAGCAGCGTCTTCACTCGAAACGGCGGGCGGTTGGCCGTTGCCACATTCGGGGTGGCGGGGTCCAGGTCCAGGTCGCCGGTGCCGCTTTCACTGACCACAGGGATGGGCTCCGGCGCATTGGCGTAGGCACCCGATCCCAGTTGCCCCTGACTGCCCTTGCCAAGGGCCCACACCGTGCCGTCGGCCAGGCGCATGTGGACCGTGCCGCCCCGCTGGGCGCCCAGAGCAAGGACACGGCGGTCCTCATCCACACCCATCGACACTTCAGCGATGGGCGCATGCAACTGCAAGCGCCGCCCCCGATGCTCGTTGAACAGCTTGCCGTAGCACTGCGCAGAGCCATCCTGCAACACGGCACAGACGTTGAAATCGCCCGCGTGGATGGAGACCGCCTTTTGCGGCAGCGGCAGCACGATGGGAGTCCGCACCAGCCAATTGCCCCGGTTGAGCGCCGCGCTGTCCTGCCCGGAAATCCCGTGCATGTGCCGCGCACCCCAGAACCACACGGTGCCGGACGCGTCCAGCGCGTACGCAGCACCATAGCGCCCATCGGCGGTTGCCACCTGCGTGATGGTGCCCGGCAACCCCTCCATCTTGCGGGGTACCGACGACGCGATCAGGGACGGATGGAGATCGGAACCCTGGAACGGAGGGAATATTTCGCGGCTACCGCCGATGGTCCAGACCGACCCGTCTACACCGAGAATGGCGCCATGCCCATTGCCCCCCACAGACACGCTGCGCGCACGCGGCACGCCAGCGGAGTCCCCCACCACGATGGGACGGCTGTGGGGGGCGGGATCGGTACCCCAGCCCCCTGAACTCCAGACCTTGCCATCCGCATCCACCGCAAGCCACTGACCCTGTGCCGCTGCGAGCCGGATGACCGGCACCCCCAGCGGAATGTGCGTGGGCGTCTGCACATAGCTGCGTTCCAGAAAGCTGGCCTGCCTGTCGTACTGCACGGCACCCAGGCCCCAGCGGAAGATCCGTCCGTCCGCCAGCAGCGCGTGGCTGCCTGCATCGCTCGCGTGCACGCTGACGGCAGCGGACGGCAGGGCAAGCTTGCGCGGGCTGGCGATCGATTCGGCCCCACCGGCCGCATCGGCGGCAACTGCCAGGTGCAGGCTGGTGTTGGAACCCATGGCATGGAGCTTGCCGTCGCGCGTGATGTACATCAGCACCGGCAGCCCGCCCCCCACCGCGGTGTTGTTGCCGCTGGCATCGACCACGCCGGTGGCGACGCGCTCCATCGCCATGGGCGCGCCCCACGCAACCTCGCCCGGGGACACATACCGCCAGCGCCAGAGATCGCCGTCCGCCGTCCACCCCAGGGCGCCGTCACCGCCATGCAGCACTTTCTGCATCTTCACCCCGGCCTTCTCCAGATCCGGGTGGATGCTGTCGCGGATGGCGAAGGGATCGTAGGCCTGTACCCAACGCTCGGCCGGGCAGTAGGTGAGCCCTGCGGACGGCAGTCCGTCCGGGATGCGGTGGGGATCGCTGCCCCATCCCCACAGGCGGCCATCGGCATCCTTGGCGATCACGCGCGAGACCGGGCCCAAGGTTGGCATGCCGGGACCCAGGTGGGTGATAGGCCCCTGGGCCTGGAAGAAGAAATCCCCGATGGGCGGCACGCCGCGCATGGCCACCGGCACCGCAGCGCCGCTCGCGCAGGGCGCACCCTCGCCCCAGGACCACATCACGCCCTGCTCATCGAGCGCCACGGTGGCGCGCTGCTGGTGTTCGATGCGCACCAGCCGCGCAGGCACCTGTACGGAGCGCTCGGGCACGGTGGCATCCACGCCCGACGGCAGCGGCCCCCACCACCAGGGCTGCCCGTCCCTGTCGATCACGAAGGAGGGATCGGTATCGCCCCCGTTGGCGATGGATGTTGCCCCGCGAAACACCACATGGGGCATGGCCCGGTCAGCCCGCGTTCCGTCCCCCAACTGCCCCCTGGCATTAGTGCCCCAGCTCCAGACATTGCCTTCTTCGTCCAACACCAGGGCGTTGGTCCGGCTGGTGCGCACGGCCGTGGCCTTGGCCGGCAGGGGAATCTCGCGCGCCGTGCTGGCATAGATCGTCTTGCCCTGGCCCAGCTGGGCCAGGCGGTTGTCGCCCCAGGCCAGCACGCTGCCATCAGCCTGCAGCGCCAGGCCATGGCGCGCGCCGGTGGCAATGGTCTGCTCCCCTGCGGTACAGGGCAGGCCCAGGCCTGCCAGCAGCGCGGGCAACAGCAGGCGGCCCGCCGCCCGACGCCATGGTGGTGGTGTCGTCATGGTGATAGTCCTTTCCTCTCTTTGTCGGCCCAGGGCGAATGCCACACGCCACGGCGCCGTTGGAAAGCAAGCATCCTATGCGGCAGCGCACGGCCGCGCCCCACCCCAGCGGGATAGTTCAGGCCCTCAGGGGTAGGCCGGGGTGCACAGGTTCTCGGGGCACGGGTCCGCCGCGATGTCCAGCACGGCGCGCAGGCGCCGTGCGGCCAGCATCTCCTCCACGTCGCGCCCATAGCCGATGTAGATGCGCAGGCCCTCAAGCCCTGTGGCCGGGAACTGCTGCAGGATGTTGGCCAGCGCAGCCGACTGGGACTCGCCGGTGAGCTGCACGTTGCTGGCCACGGCAGGCACCGGCCAGCGCAGCGGCCCCCACTGGCCCTGGGCATCGAGCTGCACCCAGAGGCCCGAGGCGCCGCTCGCAGGTACGGCCATGGCGTAGACATTGCTCCCGGCAGGCGTGCCAGCGCTGCCGAAGACATCGCCACGCAGGGACAGCGCACGCAGGTTGCCCACCAGTTGCGTCTTCACGCGGAACGGGGGCCGCGCCGGGGCGGCACTGTCCGGCGTGCCCGGGTCCAGGTCCAGGTCGCTGGAGCCCGATTCGCTGACCACCGGCACGGGGTCGAAGGCGTGGGCATGGGCGCCGGACCCGAGCTGCCCCCACTGGCCCTGGCCCCAGGCCCACACGGCACCGCCAGCCAGGCGAAAGTGCACCGTGCCGCCCAACGCGCCATCGGCACCGATGGACACCTCGCGGATCGGCGCATGCAGCGTGAAGCGCATGCCCAGGTGCTCGCGGAAGATCTTGCCGTAACACTGGGCCGAGCCATCCTCCAGCACGGCGCAGAAGCTGCCCCCGCCGGCATGCACGGAGACGGCCTTGCCCGGCAGGGGCCGCACAAAGGGCGCCGGCACATCCAGGCCCGTGGGGGTACCGGTATCCACCGCTCCGCTCAGGCCGTACGACTCCCTGCCCCGGAACCAGACCTGTCCCTGCCCGTCGAGCGCGAAGTGGGCCTCGCCGAAGCGCCCGGCAGCGATTGCCACCTGCCGGATGGGCGGCAGGCCGCCGAACTGGAAGGGAAGAAACACCAGGGGCCGGGTGCTGATGTCGGGATAGGCGACTGCGGCTGCCGCGGCGCTCCAGAGCGTTCCGTCCACCCCGAGGATGGCCGCCTTCCCGCCCGATCCGCTCATCACGATGTCCTTGACGACCGGCAGGCCCGTGGCGCGCGTGACGCGTATGGGCTGGAAGAAGTCCACCAGCCGGTACTCGTTGGCGATGGCCGTGGGGTCGATGCTCCAGACCTCGCCATCCGCGGCCAGGGCCATCCAGCGGCTCGGCCCCACCGCCAGCTTCACTACGGGCATGGGGATGGCCAGTTGCGCAAGCCCCTGCGGCACGGTGTAGTGGTTGATGCCGGCGAACGGGTCGTACGGCGCTGCGCCGTAGCCCCAGTGGAACACCCGGCCGTCCTTGAGCAGCGCATAGCTGCCGCTGGTGTGCGCATGCACGCTGACGGCAGGGCCTGGCAGCGGCACCTTCTGCGGGTAGGCCCGGGCATCCACGCCACTGCTGGGGATGCCCAGGTGCAGGTGGATGTTGGATCCCTTGGCGTAGACCTTGCCGCCCTTGGTCACGTAGACCAGGCCGAGCGTTCCGTCGCCCTCCCAGGAGGAATAGTTGCCCGCGTCCACCACGTCCGAAGCCTCGCGGTTGAACTTGACGCCCGGGCCCTGGCTACGCCACTGCCACAGATCCCCCTCCTGCGTCAGTCCCAGCGTGGTGCGGTTGTTCGAGGCCACGGCCTGCTCCATGTTCATGCCCAGTACCCGCGTGATCACCACGCCGGCGCGCACCAGCTCGGGCGGCACGTACAAGGGGACCGGTGCCACCGGACTGGTCCAGTCAGCGACATTGGGGGTCGGCACGGGGGGGCAGTGGCGGATGATCTCGCCCGGCATATAGCCCATGAAACCGTAGTACGCCTCGGAACCCCATTTCCAGGTCTTGCCGTCCCGGTCCACCGCCTGCACAAGGGACAGGGGCGTGCCAGCTCCCGCAGGGGTGGGTGCGCCGGAGAGGCTGGAGGCGCGCAGCCTTTCGAACGACAGCCCGAAATCCTTGAGGGGCGGCAGGCCGCGCATGGCCACCGGGCCGGTCTTGGCCGGCGAATCGGCGCAGGCCACGCCCTCGCCCCAGGACCACAGCACGCCCTGGTCGTCGAGCGCGGCAACGGTGGCCCCCCGAGGCACCAGCTTCACCAGCCGTGCGGGCACCTGGGCGGACTGCACGGGCGCCAGTGCTTCGCCCCCACCCGGCAGCGGCCCCCATTGCCAGGGCTGCCCATCCCTGTCGAGCACGAAGGTGGGGGACGACGCCCCGCCATTGACCACGATCTGCGCAGCATTGCGGAACACGATCTGCGGCGTAGGTCGGTCCGCACGGGTGCCGTCACCGAGTTCGCCACGGCGGTTGGTGCCCCAGCTCCAGATGTTGCCCTGGTCGTCGAGCACCAGCGCATTGGTGGTGCTGGTGCGCACGGCCACGGCCTTCGCGGGCAGCGGGATCTCTCGCGCCACCTCGGCATACAGGGTGCGCTCCTGGCCCAACTGCCCCAGCCGGTTGTCGCCCCAGGCGAGCACGCTGCCATCGGCCTGCAGCGCCAGGCCATGGCGCGCGCCGGTGGCGATGGATTGGGACTGCGCGGCAGTGGCGGCCAATGCCAGTGTCAGCAGGCCGGCCAGGGATCGAAGAAGCGGATGGTGCATGCAAATAGGCCTCGGAACAGGTGTTTGGCGGTAGCGTGAATCGGCTGGTCGGTTGCTCGGCCGGTAGGTTGATGGGCCATCAGTCTTCGGGCGCCAGCTCCAGCACCTCGCGAAAGCGCTGCGCCTGCAGCATCTCCTGCGCATCGCGCCCCTGCCCCACAAAAATCCGCACGCCGGCCAGACCCACGCCCGAAAGCTGCGGCAGGATGGGCAGCACCACCGGCCGGGCTTCGCCGGCCAACGGCACATTGGCCCTGGCTGGCGGCACGGGCGATCCCAGCAGGCTCCACTGGCCCTGCTCGTCCAGCTGCATCCAGGTGCCGAGGTCTGCGGTGGCAAAGGCGTAGAGGTTGGTGGTGCCGCTGCCGGAGCCCGGGCCCGGGCTGCCGAACACTTCCGCATGGAACGAAAGCGTGCGCAGATTGCCTGCCATGCGCGTCTTCACGCGAAACGGCGGGCGCTTGCAGGCGAGCACGCTGCCATCGGCGGCAACGGCCAGGGCATGGCGTGCGCCGGTGGCGATGGTCTGAGCCGGTGCAGCCGTGGCGCCCAGCGCCAACAGCAGGCAGGAGACGGGTTGCAGAGCACGGAGTCGCATGCGGTGGTCCTGACAAGGGGATGGCCGTTGTGCCTGGAGAGCGCTGTGTGTTCAGTCTTCGGGCGCGAGCTCCAGTACCTCGCGAAAGCGCTGCGCCTGCAGCATCTCCTGCGCATCGCGCCCCTGCCCTACGAAAACCCGCACACCCGCCAGCCCCGTGCCCACGAACTGCGGCAGGATGGGCAGCGGCACCGACTGGCCTTCGCCGGCAAGCGGCACGTTGCCGGCGGCGGCAGGCACCGGCGCGCGCAGCAGGCTCCATTGGCCCTGCCCGTCCAGCTGCATCCAGGTGTCGAGGTCGGCGGTGGCGAAGGCGTAGAGGTTGGTGGTGCCGTTGCCAGCGCCACTCCCTGCTGCGGTGCCAAACACATCCGCGTCGAACGACAGCGTGCGCAGGTTGCCCACCAGGCGGGTCTTCACACGGAATGGCGGGCGGCTGGCGGTGGCCACGTTGGGCGTGACAGGGTCCAGATCCAGGTCGCCGGTGCCAGCCTCGTTGAGTACGGGCACAGGCTCTGCGGCATTGGCAAAGGTGCCCGAGCCCAATTGCCCGTAACGGCCCTGCCCCCAGGCCCAGACTGTGCCGTCGGCCAGACGCAGGTGCACCGTGCCGCTGCGCTTGCCGCGCGCCAACCCCAGCGTCTGCTCATCCGCGCCGATGGACAGCTCCCTGATTGGCGCATGCAGCCGCAACTGCTGGCCGAGATGCTCGTTGAAGAATTTGCCGTAGCACTGCGCAGAGCCATCTTCCAGCACCGCGCAGAAGCTCAGGTCATGGGTGCGGATGGCAGTGGCCTTCTGCCCCAGGGGCAGCAGCATGGGGGTGTTGACAGTGCGCTCGACGAATGGAAGGGCCGCGCCATCCTGGCCGGCGATTCCATAAAAAGTGCGGTCACCCCAGAACCACACTCCGCCCGAGGCGTCCAGGGCATACGACGCCTTGGCGCTCACATCTCCGATAGAGGCCACCTGAACGATGGAGGGCGGCAGGCCCAGCACCTTGCGCGGAAGCGCCTGCCAGGCAAAGAACTCCGCCATGCCAATCCCGGGTGGGGGCGGGGCAATGCCTGCACCGCTGCCGATGGTCCACACGGACCCGTCGACTCCGAGGATCGCACCGTAGTCATAGCTGCCTACTGCGGCATCCCTCGCCAGCGGCATGCCGGTGGATCGGCTCACCATGGCCGCCTGGTAGGCATTGCCGGGCCTTATTTCACTGCCCCAGCCGTTGGAGCTCCAGACGCTTCCCGATGCATCCACCGCAAGCCATTGGTCCAACCCGACGGCCAGCTTCACGACCGGTGCAGGCAATGGGAAGTGGGTGGGCGTCTGCGAATAGCGCCCCATGTCGAAGTACCTGGCCAGATCGAACACGGCAGCGCCCAGGCCCCAGGCAAAAATTCTTCCGTCGTTGAGCAGCGCATAGCTCCCTGTAGGCTGCGCATGCACGCTCGCGGCGCCCGCAGGCAAGGCCACGCGTCCCGGGCTGGACAGGCCATTGATCTGGCTTGCAGGTGTGGCCAAGTGTCCGCTGGTATTGGAGCCCATGCCGTAGAGCTTGCCATCGCGCGTGATGTACAAGAGACCAGGGCGCAGGTAGATCCCCTCGCTGGCATAGCCACTCGCATCGATCACATCGGTGGCGACGCGTCGCAAAGTCAGGCGCACGCCGGGAGCTTCCCCTTCAATCACGTCCTTCCATTGCCAGAGGTCTCCGCCCGCAGTCAGCCCCAGTGTGCTCCATGCGGCTGGAATCGTGCGCTGGATAACCACCCCGGAGCGCGCCAGATCCGGATGGATCCGCAGCCGGTAAAAGAAGCCGCTGAGGTTCTGCGGCGTCTGCACGGGCGGGCAAAAGGTTTGCGGCGGCGGGGGTAAACTTTGCTGGCTGGGGAAGCCGGGCTCGGTCCCCCATTTCCAGACACGTCCGTCACGGTCCATTCCGTACACCAGCGACCGTGGAAACTGCGGATACTGGTTCAAAGGAGTTGCCCGGCTGGACGGATTCGCGGCGATGGCAATGTCCGTGATGGGAGGCAGGTCCGCCATGGCGACAGGGCCTGTGAATTCGGGCGAGGCCGCGCAAGCCACTCCCTCGCCCCAGGACCACACCCTGCCTTGCTCATCCAGCGCAATCGTGGTCTTCCCGCCTTGCTCAACCCGCGTGAGCCGCGCTGGCACCTGCGCAGCCCGACGTGGCAGCGCTGCGTCCTCCCCGGAAGGCAACGGGCCCCACCACCAAGGCTGCCCGTCCTTGTCGATCAGGAACGAGGGCAGGTATTCGTCGCCATTGGTGATGGCAGTGGCGCCGCGAAAAATGACCTTCGGTGTGCTCCGGTCCGCAAGCGTGCCATCGCCCAACTGCCCTTTGCGGTTGGTGCCCCAGCTCCACACGTTGCCATCGGCATCGAGGACCAGCACACCAGCGCTGCTGGCCCGCACGGCAAC
Source organism: Acidovorax sp. GW458-11-26-14-TSB4 (assembly GCF_059423865.1). Taxonomy (NCBI): domain Bacteria; kingdom Pseudomonadati; phylum Pseudomonadota; class Betaproteobacteria; order Burkholderiales; family Comamonadaceae; genus Acidovorax; species Acidovorax sp. GW458-11-26-14-TSB4. The sequence continues at coordinate 290,157 of NZ_JBWKYR010000006.1, read as the reverse complement.
GGCCCTGGACGGCAGCGCGATCTCACCCGCCACCTCCGAATACACAACCTTGCCAAAGCCCAGCTGCGCCTGCCGGTTGTCGCCCCAGGCCAGCACGCTGCCATCGGGCTGCAGCGCCAGCCCATGTCGCGAACCCGTGGCAATGCTCTGCGCCTGCACGGCGCCCGATGAACCCAGGCCCGCCAGCAGGGCAGGCAGCAGACAGGCCAAAGCCCGACGCCAGTGGGGTGTCGTCATGGTGATCCTTCCTCTCTTGTTTTATCGCCCCATTGTGCTGCTCCGTCTTCGCAAGAGAGGTGATACCCGTCACGTTCAACCGCCCTTAGACGCACCGTTACATCGGGGCCGAAACAAGTCGATCTGCCGGACCGGCCGACTGCGGTTTTGCACCGCCCATAATCACAGGGCATGACGACCCCAAAGACAACTACCCCCCCCTCTTCCAGCCTCCACGCTAGCCACCACGACGCCGGCAGCATCACCCGCGTGCCCGGCATCGAGGTGGGCCATTTCACCGACACGCGCCGGCCCACGGGTTGTACCGTGATCCTGGCGCGCGACGGCGCAGTCGGTGGCGTGGATGTGCGCGGCGCGGCCCCGGGCACGCGCGAGACGGACCTGCTCGACCCGTCCAACCTGGTGGAAAAAGTGCACGGCATCATGCTGGCGGGCGGCAGCTCGTGGGGGCTGGACGCGGCCAGCGGCGCGGTGCGCTGGCTGGAAGAGCGCGGCATCGGCTTCGACGTGGTGGTGGGCCGCCTGCCGCTGGTGCCCAGCGCCGTGTTGTTCGACCTGCTGGTGGGCGACATGCGCATACGCCCCGATGCGGCGGCCGGCTACGCCGCGTGCGAGGCCGCCTCGCGCGCCGACCCGGCCGAGGGCAATGTGGGCGGGGGCACGGGGGCGGCCGTGGGCAAGATCTTCGGCATCCAGAATGCGATGAAGGGCGGCATCGGCACGGCATCGGTCACCGTGGATGGCGTCACCGTGGGCGCGCTCATCGCCTGCAATGCCTTGGGTGACGTAGTCGACCCCGACACCGCCCAGGTCATCGCCGGCGCCCGCACCGACGATGGCAAACAACTGCGCGACACACGCCGCGCCCTGCTGCGCGGCGAGCTTCCCAAACCCCTGCTGGCCGGCACCAACACCACCATCGGCGTGATCGCGACCGATGCCACCATCACCAAGGTGCAGGCCCACCGCCTGGCCGTGGCCGCGCACGATGGGCTGGCGCGCAGCATCAACCCGGTGCACACCATGTCCGATGGCGACACCTTGTTCACGCTGGGCACGGGCGTCTCGGGCAAGAACCCGGGGATGATGGTGCTGTCGACCATGGCGGCCGAGGCGACTGCGATTGCCACGGCGCGCGCCGTGCGTGCGGCGCGGTCGATCACCACGGCCGAGGGCTTGCACCTGCCGTGTGCAGGTGATCTGAAGTAAGCGCCAGGGGCCTGGTTCAGCAGCCAGGCTGCGCACTCACACCACTTCGATGCGGTTGCGCCCATTCTTCTTGGCCGCATACAGCTGCCGGTCCACCGCCTCGATGAACTCCGACGGGGTGGCATAGTCGGCCGGTGTGGCCGTGCCCGCGCCGATGCTCAGCGTCACGCGCTGGCCGTGCGGCGACTGGGCGTGGGCGATGGCCTGCTTCTGGATCAGGCGCTGGCAGCGCTCGGCCACCTTGAGGGCGGCAGCGGCATCGGCGCCGGGCAGCAGGATGATGAACTCCTCGCCGCCAAAGCGGGCCACCAGGTCGCGCGGGTTCTCCAGGGCTTGATCTGCGGCCCGATATAGGCGAACTTCATCGTCGCCCAATCGGCCTTCCAGGGGATGGCGCGGGTCGATTCCAGCAGGGTCTTGTAGACCAGGCCATCGCTGTCGTCGTCGCCGAGCCCCTTCACGTCGGACATGTCCATCTGCGTTCTCTCTTCGGCTTTTCTGCTGGATGATGCGTATCCGAGTGTCAGCGGACGGCCACTGGCTGGCTGTGTACTGTGGCAACCGCGTTCCAGTACCAGTAGAAGAATCCCCCCTGCGTCCGCAGCAGCGTGTGCGTGGTGATGCTGTTCTGGTGGATGTCGCCCCAGCAGGCACGGGCCGAGTTGCGGTTGTTGTGCAGGTCGATCACAGCCGCCGGGTCGCTGCTGGCCGGCTTGGGCGGCACATAGAGCGCACTGCCGCGCGGCACCCACAGGTCGGCCAGGCGTATCTTTCCCAGCGCCGGCCAGTAGCGGCCCACCGAAATCACCAGCGGCTTGGTCGGGTCGGTGGAGGCGAACACGTGCGGGAAATCATGGTGCTCCAGGTCGGTGCAGACCACGCTGAGCAGGGCATTGCCCGTGCCCTGGTAGGGCGACCAGTGGCCGGCGAAGGCACCGTATTCGTACTCCACCTGCTGCAGCTCGGTCACCGGGCTCTCGATCTGGACGGCCTGCCCGGGCTCCACCAGCGTAATGCCGAACGCCGCCGCGATGCTGCGCGTGGCCCACAGGGGTGCGAACACCACCTCCTCGGCCGCAAAGCCCAGTTGCGTCTCGACACCATAGGGCGGTGTGGGCTTGACGCCCAGCACATCGGCCACCAGGTACTCGTTGCCTACGGCCAGGGCTGGATCGGTGGCAGCCGGCACCAGCGGCTTGAGGCCCTCGGGCGGCTCTGTCAGGTAGACCGGCATGCCACCATCGTTGAAGAAGAACGGAGTTATGGCGGTATCGACCTGGGTTTCGTAGATGTCCTTGATGAACAGCGGGGCGTCGAGGTGGGATCCGGGCATCGGGGGTGTTCCTTTCGCGGCGGGCCTTGGCCGGTGGTTCGTTGGAGCACGCACAGGCCCCGCCGTCGCCAAGCCCGGCGCCGCGCAGGCACTATAGCCGCCCTCGATGACCTTGGCCCCATGCCCATGGCCGCACAATCAGCGCCGCGCGCGCCAGTACCAGAACAAGGCCACCTCGCGTGTGCCCGGCGCCAAGCCCCGGTACAGGTCCGCGTCGAAGCCCCTGAGCTCGAACCCGCAGGCGGCGTACAGGCGGCAGGCCGCCACATTGTTGTTCTGCGTCTCCAGCACCACGCCCGCCAGTTGCCGCGCACGCGACCAGGCGATGGCGTGCACCACCAGCGCCCGGGCAACCCCCTTGCGCCGGAACGCCTGGGCAACCAGCACATCGTCGATGGAGGCATGGCCGCTCCAGTGGCGCGACAGGTCCATCCCACCCGCGGGCTGGCCGTCCAGGTAGGCGACGAAGCTGTGCACCGCCTCACCGGCCAGCGCACCGTCAGATGCGCTGTCTCCCGGCCCTGCGCCGTGCGGCCCGTCGGCATAGGTCTTGACATAGAGGGGCACGGGGACCACCGCATAGCCAAGGCGGCCCTCCGTGAGCTGCAGGACCAGCTCGCTGTCCACGACGAAGCTGCGGTCCTCGGAGGTCCATGCGGGCACTTCGTGCGGTGCCACCTGCACGATGCGGATCCCGCCCCGCCCGTTCCCCAGGTTTTCTTCTCTGTTCGCCATCGATTTATACAAACCCCACAATAAAAACGCAACACACTTGCGTTACCGACAGTGGCGCGACACAACGCCCGATCCACCCGCGCAGGTGCGACTGTGCCCTGCCCTGCAAAGCCCCTTGGGGTTCCACTGCTGCACGCACTCATCCGCACCACGATGCTGCCCATCGATCCTCTCTCCTACGCGGCCTTTGTCGCCGCCAGCGCGGCCCTGATCCTGGTGCCGGGCCCCGCCCAGGCTCTGGTGCTGGCCAACACGCTCACCGGCGGGCGGCGCGCCGGTGCGCTCACGGCCGTGGGCCTGAACATCGGCACGCTCATGCACGCTGCAGCCGCGGCACTGGGCCTGTCAGCGCTGCTGGCCACTTCGGCGCTGGCGTTCGCGGTGGTGAAGTAAGTCGGGGCGGCCTACTTCATCTACCTGGGCATCCAGGCGCTGCGCACGCGGGCAGGCCATGGGAGTGCGGCCACATTCCCTTCTCCACGCGCCACCAAGGCACCGCTCACGCAGGCCATCCTGGCGGGCACGCTCAACCCCAAGGTGGCGCTGTTCTTCCTGGCCTTCCTGCCCCAGTTCGTGGACCCGGCGCGCGGCTCTGTGGTGCTGCAGATGCTGATCCTGGGCGCAACCATGGCGGTGATGGACACACTGTACGAGCTGGCCCTGGTGTCCGTGCTCTACCGCATGCGCGACCGGCTGGTGCGCAACCAGCGCTTCATGGCCTGGCAATCGTGCATATCGGGCGTGATCCTGATCGCGCTGGGATTGCGGCTGGCGGCGCAGCAGCGGTAGTCTGCCCTACCCCCCCGCCCCGGGCTGCGCAGGCCAGCCGGCCAGCGCCTGGTCTACCACGGCGTCGAGCACCTCACGGCTGAACCCCGCCTTTGCCTGCACGGCCATGCCGTGCAGCACGGCGCACACATAGGCGGCCAGCGCGGCGCTGTTGGCGCTGGCGGGCAGGTCGCCGTCGCGCTGCGCCTGCTCGAAGCGCTCGCGCAACAGGGTTTCGCCATCTGCGCGCGCCTTGATCAGCGCGCGCCGCACGGGCTCAGCATCGTCCGACCCCGCCAGCACGCCGTTGATGCCCAGGCAGCCCGTGTGGTCGGGGTAGCGGGTGTTCAGGTCCACCGCGTGGCGCAGCACGTACTCGGCCACGGCGCGCGAGGTGGGCTGCTCCAGGGCCACGGGGATGTAGTCCAGGTAGTGCTCGTAGTAGCGATCGAGCGCGCGCAGAAACAGCGCCTCCTTGTTGCCGAAAGCCGAGTACAGCGCCGGCCGCTCCACACCGGTGGCCTCCACCAGGTCGGTGTACGACGCGCCCTCGTAGCCCTTGCGCCAGAAGACGCACAGCGCCGCATCGAGCGCCTTCTCCACATCGAATTCGCGGTGGCGCCCCATCAGCTGACCGCTTCCTGTTTTTTCATAATGATCGATATTAAACCGCTTGACCTCCTCTGTCCAATTCCATAACATTCGTTATAGTAACGATTGTTATGAATACAACCAGCCCTTCCATACGGGCAGGAACCCATCCATCCACAGAAAGGTTTTCATCATGGGCAAGGCATTGGCAGGCAAGGTCGCGTTGGTAACGGGCGGTTCGCGCGGGCTGGGGGCGGCGACTGCACTGGCGCTGGCAGACCAGGGGGCCGACGTGGCGATCAGTTACGTGGCATCGGCCGACAAGGCGCAGGCGGTGGTCGCGCAACTCCAGGCCAAGGGCGTGCGGGCCATCGCCATCCAGAGCGACCAGGCCGACATGGCAGCCGCCAAGCCGCTTGTCGCCCAGGTGCTGGCCCAATTGGGCCAACTCGACATCCTGGTGAACAACGCGGCGATTGCCGTGCAGGGCAAGACGGTGGACGACCCCGCGCTGGACACGGTGAACCTGGACCGCCAGTGGCAGGTCAACGTCATGGGCACGGTGGCGACCACGCGCGCCGCCGCACCGGTGCTGGCAGACGGAGGGCGCATCGTCTTCATCGGCTCGCTGCTCGGCGGGCATGTGCCCTTCGCCGGTGCGGCCGACTATGCGGGCACCAAGGCCGCCATTGCCGGCTATGCCAAGGGCGTGGCGCGCGACCTGGGCGGGCGCAACATCACGGTCAACACCGTGCAACCCGGCGTCATGCCCACCGACATGGCGGCCGAGGTGCTGGGCAACGGCGTGCCCGATGCGCTGATGGACCTGCACCCCATCCGCCGCATCGCCACGCTTGAAGAGGTAGCCGCGCTGGTCTGCCACCTGGCAGGGCCGAACGGGGGCTACATCACGGGCAGCGTGATCGACGTGTCGGGCGGACTGGCGATCTGAAGGGGGCGCACATGACAGCCACCACAACCCCCTCCCTGGCCCGGACGTTCGGCGCCCAATCCACTGCCGATGACGTGCTCGCAGGCCGCGACCTCACGGGCCGGCGCTTCCTCATCACCGGCGCTGCCTCGGGCATCGGCCTGGAAACGGCGCGGGCGCTGCTGGCCCACGGTGCCAGCGTCGTCGGCGCGGTGCGCGGCATCGCCCGGGCCGAGGCCGCCGCCAGCACCCTGCAAGGCGGCAACCGCCTCACCTGGGTGGAACTGGACCTGGCATCCCTGCACAGCGTGCGCGCCGGTGCCGACGCGCTGCTGAGCGCCGGTGCGAGATTCGACGCCCTCATCGCCAACGCCGGCGTGATGGCCACGCCGTTCGGCCGCACGGCTGACGGCCTGGAACTGCAGTTCGCCAGCAACCACCTCGGCCATTTCGAGCTGCTGCGCCGCACCGAGCCGCTTCTCGTCGATGGCGGGCGCGTGGTGGTGCTGTCGTCCCAGGCGCACCGCGTGGCCGACGTGGACCTCGCCGACCCGAACTTCGAGCGCCAGCCCTACGACCCGTTCGTGGCTTACGGCCGCTCCAAGACGGCCAATGCCCTCTTCGCGGTGGAGTTCGACCGGCGCCACCGTGGGCGCGGCGTGCGCGCCGCTTCCGTGATGCCGGGCAACAGCTTCACCAACCTGCCGCGCCATTTCTCGCAAGATGAGCTGCAGGGCCTGATGGAAACCGTGGGCAAGGCGCGAGCCGATGCGGGCCTGCCCCCGGGGGAACTGAAGACCATCGAACAGGCCGCCGCCACAACGGTGTGGGCCGCCGTGGTGGCCGACAAGGACGCCATCGGCGGGCGCTACCTGGAGGACTGCGCGGTCGCCCCCGTCAACGACACGCCCAACCCGTTTGCCGACGGCGCGCGCTCGTATGCGCTCGACGCTGAGCGCGCCCGGCAACTGTGGGACGCCAGCGAAGCGCTGGTGGCGGGCCGATGACCACCCTCGGCATCATCGGGGCCGGCGAGGTCGGCAGCCACATCGCGCGGGCGGCGATTGCCAACGGCTACCGGGTCGTCATCGCCAACTCGCGCGGGCCCGAGACGCTGCGGGAGCTGATCGATGCGCTGGGCCCATCGGCACGCGCCGCCACAGCGGCCCAGGCGGCCGAGGCCGGCGACGTGGTGGTCGTGGCCGTGCCGCTGCGGCTGGTGAACGACATGCCGGTGCAGGCCCTGGCAGGCAAGATCGTGGTCGACACGAACAACTACATGCCCTGGCGCGACGGCCATTTTGCGGTGGTCGATTCCGGCGAAAAGACGGTGCACGAACTGCGCCAGGAGCACCTGCCCACATCCCGCGTGGTCAAGGCCTTTACGCACATCCAGGCCCCGCGCATCCTCACCTGGGGTCAGCCTGCGGGCACATCCGGCCGCCTGGCGCTGGCGGTGTCGAGCGACCACCCCGATGCAGTGCAGTGGGTGCAGCGGCTGTACGACCAATTCGGCTTCGACACCGTGGACAACAGCCCGCTCAGCGCATCGTGGCGCATCGCGCCAGGCCAGCCGGCGTGGAAGCAGGAGCGCCAGACGCGGGCGGAGCTGGTGGCCAACCTCGCCAGGGCGCAGCGCCCAAGCGGCCCTGCAGGGACAGGCCTCGCTGTGAAATAGGTCGGCAGCATGCATGCGCTGCCGGCCGGCGCCTTGCATGCCGCGAATGAATGCCCAACCATCTCCAGCAACACGCACAGGCGGCAAGTTCCAGCCTGTGCGCAGGGGGTGCTCGGCAGGCGCTGGGCACACGCCGTTTTCCCAGCAGCCATCCCGTGGGCTGGCGTGGGGAGTTAACGTGCATTTTCAGTAGCGGCGCAGTGTCTCATTCCGCACGAAAGATGGCGTCATATGGCCTTTCTGGCTGCGCAATGCACAGTGCCGCCCCTATGATCGCCGCGTTGTTCCGCAGCTGCGCGGTGCATGCCACCCCTCATTTGCGGAGAACCTATGGCCGTCGCCAGACAAGAGCAAGCGCTGCTCATCAAGCTCGTCATCAGCATGCTGGGCATTGCCCCAGGCAGTGCCTACCTGCCCGTGGTGGAAAAGGGCTTCGAGGACCTGGGCCGCAATCTTTCCGATACGGCCTCGGCGCTGGCAGGCCTGCCGCAGTTCAAGGCGCTGTACCCGGTCGGCATGAGCGGCGAGGCCTTCGCAACCCACTTCCTCGCCGGCATGGGCCTGCAGTCCGATGCCGGGCTCCACCGCCTGGCAGCGGACCTTTTCAACGCGGGCACGTCGCCGCAGCAGATCATCCTTGCAGCCGTGCAGGCCCTGGAATCACCCACGCTGCCGCCGCAGTACGCCCCAGCACGCGGGTTGCTGGAGAACAAGGCGCAGGTGGCCTATTACCACGCCCAGATCCTGGGCCGTGCAGAAACCGACTTCGCAGCCCTGGCCAAGGTGCTGGACAAGGTGACCCAGGACCCGGCCTCGGTGGAGGCGGCCAAGCTGGTGCTGAGCCAGCCGCCGGCATCGGGTGGCGGTGACGGCGGGCCCCTGCCCTTCGCCGCGACCAAGGGCGTGGGCGACATCGCATCGATCACCGGCGCAGGCACCCAGATCAGCGTGGCCGAAGCGGGCGGTACCTTCACCTTCACCAGCAGCGGCGGCGTCACCGGCACCGCCACGGTAGCCGGACCGCTGGCCGGCATTGCCGTGCCCGGGGGCTCGACCCTGGCCATCGACAGTGCACTGGCGGACGGCAAGGCCTTCTCCGGCGCGGGCACCACCCTGGTGGTGGCCAATCCCGCCGGTGAAGACCTCACCGCCTTCACCGGCAGCGGTGCCGGCGGCTTTGTACTGACCAGCGGGCAGAACTACACCCTCACCGCCGCGCAGGCGGCCATCGGCCGCATCGGCAGCACCGGCGCTGCGGGCACCCTCACGGATGCGGGCACCACCACCGTGCGCGACACATTGGCCGCCCTGGGCAGCGGCGTAGCCACCACCTTGAAGGCGCTCGGCGTGGACAGCGTGATCGCCAGCGCCTCGCCCAGCGATATTTCGGCCATCGATGTCGCTGGCATCGACAGCATCGTGCTGGCCGCCGGCAGCTACACCCTGACGGCCGCGCAGGCCGCGCTGGTCGATGCCAGCACCGGTAGCCAGACGCTGACCCTGACCACGCAGGCCTCCGGCGTGCTGGCGGCCAGCGTTGAAAGTTTCGTGCTCGGCGACTTCGCCAATAGCGTGAGCCTGGGCGCGGCAACGCAGAACCTCAGCGGCCCGGCCGGCAGCGCAACCACGCTGGCCATTGGCGGCTTTGCGCCCACCGGCACCTGGGCGCTGGCCCATGGCGCAGACATAATCGTCGCAACCAATGGCGCGAACATCACGGGGGTCAACAGCGGCCTGGCGACCACCGCAGAGGCCCTTGACATCACGGGTACCGTCAGCATGACGCAGATCCAGCATCAGGCGCTTTCCGCCGTCACTGGTGCCACGGGCGTGGTGCGCATCACCTCCGGCGGTACGGTCAACGGCAAGAACGATGCCGCCAGCGTTGCCGGCTACCACCTGTCCAGCATCGCCTCCAACGCCTTTGTCGTGGCCGCCAACAAGCCCGGCGTGAACCTGACTGGCGCCAACACCAACACGACCACGGTCAACCTGGGCGGCAACACCGCCAGCGGCACCTGGAGCCTGGGCGCCGCCGGGGACGTACTGCGGGTCACGGACGGCGCCGACTTTGCCGCCGTCAATGGCGGCCTGGCGACCACCGCCGAGAACCTGGTGTTCACCGGTGCCGGAACGATGACGATGACCGTTGAGCAGCACAAGGCTATGGTCTTTTCGGCCGCCAGCACATCGAACACGGTACAGATCGCATCCGCCGGCAACTTCACCGCCCAGAGCAGCATCGAGAACTACATTCTCTTCGGTGCCGGCGCCAACGATGTGACACTGCCTGCCGGCAGCGCCGGTGCGAACCTCAGCGCGGCGAACGGCGGTGCGGGCGCATCGGCGACAGTGACGATCGGTGGCAACACCGTCACCGGCACCTGGGCGCTGGGCAACACCGCCGACACCATCGTCGCCAGCACCGGCGCGAACATCTCCGGTGTCAACGGGGGCGCGACCACCACGGCGGAAAACCTCACGCTGACCGGCGGCATCATCATGGCGCAGGCGCAGCACGAGGGGATCACCAGCATCACGGCAGCTGGGGCATCGGATTTCGTGACGATCACCGATGGCGGCGCGGTCACCGCACGTGCGGGGGTCGAAACCTACACCGTCTCCGGTGGCGGTGCGAACAGCGTCACGGTACTGGCTGGCACGCACGTCAATGGCGTGGTAAGCAACACCACAACCGTGAACGTAGGGGGCAACACGGTCACCGGCATCTACACCCTGGCCAATGCGGCCGACGTGCTGGCCGCCACCGACGGCGCCAACATCGCCAGCGCCAGCACCAACACGGTCGAACGCCTGGCGCTGGCCGGCGCCATCACCATGACGGCGGCCCAGTACAACACCTTCAATACCGGTGGCATCACGGCCTCGGGTGGCAACGACAAGATCATCCTGACCACGGCGCTCACCAGCGGTGAGACCCTGAACGCCGCGGTGGAGAATTTCACCCTGGCCGCCGCCAGCAACTCGGTCACACTGGGTGCGGCGCAGTCGATCGATGCACAGGCCCTCACGGCCGGCCAGACGCTGAACCTGGCAGGCGCCTTCGCCGCCACCGTGGCGCTGGCCAACGGCAACCTGTCGTACAGCGCGGCGGGCAAGCTTACGGTGACCGGCGGCGCCGGCGCCAACACCATCACACTGGGCAATGGCAACGACACCGTCAACGCAGGCGAGGGCAACGACGTCATCACCGGTGGCGCGGGTGTCGACACGCTCAATGGCGAAGGTGGCGACGACAGCTTTCTCTACGCATCGCTGGGCGAATTCATCACCGGCAATGCGGTGGTGGACCTGATCGATGGCGGCAGCGGCACGGACGCGGTGGTCATCACCAGCGCAATCACGCTCACGACCGCCAGCGACCTGCGCCGCATGACCTCGGTAGAGCAGATCAATGCACCGGCGCAGTCGGCGACCACGCGGTCCCACAGCATAGTGGCCAACTCCGACGCTTTGCTCAGCGGCGTCACCGCCATCGACTTGTCGGGCGACAAGAACGGCAGCTCGTCCGGCAACTTCGACCTGCGGGGCGTGACCCAGAGTATGGCGCTCAAGGGCGTGGGCGCGGGCACGAACAGCATCACCGGAGGCTCGGGCGTGGACACCTTGGTCGGCGGCAACGGCGCGGATTCCTTCTACTACTACGACGCGGCATCGTTCATCTCCGGCTCCGGGGTGGTGGACAGCATCGATGGCGGCGGCGGCACTGATATCGTCCAGATCAACAGCGCATTCAGCATATCCAGCACGCAGTCGCTCGATCGCATCACCAATGTGGAGGTTTTGCGCGTCCAGGACCAGACCAGCAACCGGGCCTATGCGCTGACCTTCCTGTCCGACGCCAACCTGGGCTCCCTCAGTGAGATCAACCTGTCATTCGACAAGGGCAGCGGCTCTGCTGCTTCAATCGACATCTCGGGCGCCACCCGTGCGATGACCGTGAACGGGGTGAAGAACGGCACGAACAAAATCTTCGCCGGACAGGGTGCGGACATTCTCCAGGGTGGATCCGGTACGGACTACTTCTTCTTCAACAGCGCAGCGCATGCGGCGGGCGACATCGTGACCAGCGGCGGTGGCACCGACTACGCGTTCTTTGCATCCACCGCAGGCGAGACGCTGCAGATCACCAACAACTTCATCGGCATCACCTCGTATTGGATTACCACGGACACCCGGGGTCCAGGCTTTGTCACTGGGACCACCAGCGAGAACATTGATGCCAGCGCCTTCACGCTGAGTAGCCTTGTTTTGAATGGCAGCGCCGGCAACAACAAGATCACGGGCGGCGTGGGGCACGACAACATCATCAGCAATGGCGGTGCCGACGTGCTGCGGGGTGGTGGCGGCAATGACACCTTGCAAGGACAAGGCTGCATTATTCAGTTTGAGGCCACAGCGGCAATCAACGGCCAGGACACGATCAGCACGCTGGCGGGCGGCGGCAAGCTCGACTTCACCTTCTTCCTGGGAGGTGCTGGTTCGGTGGCCGCTTCGGCGGTGCATGCCAACGACCCAACGACCCTCCTGCTCAATGGCGCCAACAACATCGGAGTGCGTTTCGGAAGCACCACGGTATCGGTCGGCGACATCAACACATCCACCGCCAATGAAGCCGGCAAGATCAGCTTAGCCAACGACGGCAAGGCGGTGGTGCTTGCATTCAACTCTGCCACCGCTGACGCCATGGTTGGTTCCAATGGCAAGGTCTACTACGTCTGGGACGCTGATTCCAGCGCAGCGACGGATTTTCAGGTATCGGTAGTCGGCACCCTCACCTTCGGAACCATGTCTGCGGCGAGCATGGCGACGGCGGCTTACTACATCTGACCGAGACCTCGCCCCCTGCACGTTCTCGCAGCCAGAGGGGTGCATGCAACAGCGCCAGCGCCTGCCCGCTCAGCGCCCCAGCTTGGCCTTGAGCAGGTCCAGACCCTGGCGCGCCAGCACACCCGTGCGCCGAGCGCCCTGCTGGACTTGCTCTGCCGTGGGCAGCGCCTCCTGCGCGGCCTGGGTGGCGCTGCGCAGGCCGTCCACCGCCTGGCCCGTCAGCGCCTCACCGCGCTTTTTCAGCTCTTCCACCTGCTGGGGGGTGGGCATCTGCTCCTTCGTCCAGGACGCTGCCTTGCCCACCGCACCCGCAATCTGTCCGGGCAGTTCCGTACCACGCATCGTGAGTTCCCCTATCTGCTGCGCTGTCCGCAGCTGTTCCTTGGTCCATGCCGCCGCCTTGCCTGCAGCCCCTGCCACCTGGCCGCCATAGTGGTTCGCATGGCCCTTGGCCTGGGTCCACACCTTGGCAACCTCTCCCGGCGGCGGGGTCTGCAGGGTCTGCTGCACCTGGGCCAGCAATTGTTGTTCGGGCTCGGCCAGCGCCGCTCCGCCGGCCTCCAGCATCTGCGCCAGGAAGGCGCCCATCTCGGCCGCGATGACCTGGTGGTTGCAGTCCGGGTTGGCGTGCAGAAAGGCGGCCAGCTCGCGCGCCAGTTCCTGGGGCGAGGCATCGGCCAGGCCGGGCTCGACCACGGCCATGGCGCGCGCCACAAAGCGCTCGTCCAGCCCCCATTCGTCCACCAGGTGCGCGGCCAGGAAGGCATGGCGCTGCGGAGGTACCACGCCATCGGGCCCGGCGGCCAGCCGCAGCGACAGCGGCGCGATCAGGTCGAACAGCGCCAGGCCCAGCGTGTCGAGCGGGGTGTTCAGGCAGCGCGGGATCTCGATGACCCGGCTGCCCTTGGAAGCCCCCAGCCAGCGGTACATGCCGTAGCACGCCCCACCGGAGGCCAGCGCCGCCAGAGCCACCCAGCCCACCGGCGTGGCCGCTGCGCCCACCCCCAGCGCCCCGACCACGCCCGAAGGCGCAAAGAACCCTGACGCCACCATGCTGGACTTGGCGATGGCGGCCCCGGCACCGGCCGCGCCCAGCACATCCCACAGCTCACGCCCGCGGTTCACCATGCGCAGCGATGCGTATGCGTTCTCGCCGATGGCCAGCTTGGCCTTGAAGCGCAGCGGCTCGGCCACGACGCATTCAATACCGTCCAGGCCCGAAGCGGCCTGCGGCACAGCCTGGGGTTCCACCTTGACCATCTCGTTCACGCTGTAACTCCATTGGTAGTCATCGCGCGGAATGATCGCATGGGCCGGCCCCAGAAACCAAGCCCAGTTCCACGGCACGCCGCAGGGACACTGGGGCGCTCCACTGGGGCGCTCAACGGCCGATCAAGGCGTGGCCGCGCACGGGCTGGCCGTTGCGGCCAACCCACAGCCCATGACCGAAGAGCCTGTTCTAAGCCAAGCCCCTTGCAATGCACTTCGCCAGCGAACGTGCGAGACTTGGCTTGATGGAATGCGCTTACACCCTATTTATTACAAAAGTATTTTTCACGATGAACCCCCTTCCCTGCAGGAGCGGCCTGTGACGGATGGACACGGGGTGGTCGTGCCGGGGCGGCACGCAGGCTGGAGCGTGGGCGCATCCTGGCAACGGCGCGTGCTGCTGGCCAGTCTGTGCCTGGCCCTGGTGCTGGGGTACTCCATTGCGATCCGCCTGCCCGTGTCGGCGGGCTGGGAGAACAGCTGGATCGAGAACAGCCAGGCCCTGGTGCTTCTGGGCGGCGGGCTGGCGGCCATGTGCTTTGCAATGGCCGGCGGGCGCAAGCGCCGCACATCCGCCACCCACGCCTTTGGCATTCTCGCGGCGCTCACCTGGTTCCTGATGATCGCGCGCGAGCTGAGCTGGGGCGCGGCGCTCGGCACTGCCGTGGTGGTCATGCCCGACGGGCCTTTCTATTCGTCCTCCGTGCTGTGGTACCACGATGCCATCCGGCCGCTGGTGGGCCTGTGCGCCACCTTTGCGCTGTTCCTCATCGTGCGCTTTCGCCTGGACCGCCTGGTCTGGCAGCTGGTGCGCCATCGCAATGTCCCCTCGGCGGAATGCACCATCCTGCTGATCGCCGCGCTGGGCAGCACCTATGCCGACGGCCACCTGCTGGGACTGCCCATCGAGCAGGTGTTCCTGGGCCACGATGTGGTCTTTGAAGAATGGATGGAGCTGGTGGGCTACATGGCACTCGTCCTGGCGCAGCAGCATGTCTTTGCGTCACTGGGCCGCTTGCCCGGCGCGCTGACGGGGCCAAGCTCCCGCTGAGCAGGCTGCGGGCCGCCGCGTGCATGCGGCCAGGGAATCAGCCAGATCAGCCCGCGAACACCAGCTGCAGGTACCCAGGCGCCAGTGCCTGCAGGAACGAGCGCGCGTCCCCCAGTTGCCCCGCCGACAGGGCCCCGGTCAGCGCCCCATCGGCCGCCAGGATGCGCCCCACCGCCTGCGCAGCCAGCGGGCCGGTGATGGCATAGATGTCCTGCCCGCTGGCGCTGGCGTGGCGTTCCTCACTGCCCCGGCGCACCACCACCTCGACCAGGAAGCGCTGGGCCGAACGACCCGACGCGTCCACCGCCACGGGCGCAGGCGTGCCGGGTGCGCGCAACTCGGTGAGCGGGGTTTCGTTCATCCACGCCGGCACGTCGGGCACGCGGATGTGGTGGGCAATGGTCACCGCATCGGCGCTCGAAAATCCCACGACATCCTGCTCGCCAAAGGGCGCGGCAAAAGCCCAGTTCTTGCGCGGCGGCACGGCGGGTGGCATCTGGAACTGGCCATTGCGGTACACGATGTGCCGGCCCGCATTGCGCACCCCGGTCTTGCGCGTGCCCGCGGTGGGGTGCCAGCTGTCCAGCGCGATGTGGATGTCGATGGCATCGGCATCAGGCCAGTCGCCGATGGCGCTGGTGGCCAGCAGATCGCCCACGGCGCCATAGAAAGCCACGGCGGGCGCGGCGCACAGGCCGGCGGCCGCAAAGCGCTCGCCCCACTGCTCGAAGACCTCGCGCGCCGTGGGCTGCTCGGCCGACACGTCCACATAGTGCACGCCGGCTTGCAGGGCGGCCTGCAGCAGCTGGGGTGCGCTGTCGGCAAAGGGGCCGGCGCAGTTCACGACCAGCGAACTCTCGGCCAGCAGGCGCACAAGAGCGGCGGCATCGCCGTCTAGCCTCTGCACCCGCAGTTGGTCCGCCGGTGCATCGGGGAAGGCCGCCCGCAGCCTGCCCAGGTCGCGCCCGGCCAGCAGCACGGCATGGCCCTGTTCGTGCAGTGCCTGTACCACGAAGCGGCCCGTGTGCCCGGCGGCGCCGTATACCAGCACGGGGCGGGCAGAAGTGTTGGAAGAAGACGAAGGGATGGAGGCGTTTGCACTCACGATACAGACCTGTACGTTTTGTTGAAGATGGCGCGATGCTACATACAGGTCTGTATTGTGTCAACGCAATCCGTGGGACAATGACGCCATGAGCCCCACCGCCCCCCGCAAGACCGCCGCCCCCTTGCCCCCCGCCCCTGCCGGCGACGTACAGCAGCGCATCCTCGACACGGCCTGCCAGCTGTTCTACGCCGAGGGCGTGCGCGCCGTGGGGATCGACCTCATCATCGAGCGCGCGCAGATCGCCAAGACCAGCCTGTACCGCTACTACCGCACCAAGGACGACCTGGTCGCCGCCTTCCTGGAGCGCGAGGACAAGGAGTTCTGGCAGCAGTGGGACGAGGCGGCAGCCCCCCATGCGCCCGACGCTAAAGCCGAACTCGACGCCCTGCTCGCCTGGGTGGGCGAGCGCGTGGCCCGCCCCGGCTACCGCGGCTGCCCGCAGCTCAACGTGGCGGCGGAGTTTGCAGACCCCACCCACCCGGCCCGCGCCATATCGGCCGCGCACCGGCTGGAGCAGCGCAAACGACTGGCCGCGCTGTGCAAGCGCATGGGGCTGAAGAAGCCCGAGGGCACGGCATCGCAGCTCTCGCTGCTGGTCGATGGCGCATTCAGCAGCGGCGCGCTGCTGCTGGGCGATGGTGCCGGCAAGGTGCTGCGGGCTGCAGGGCGGGCGCTGGTCGAAGCCAGCCCCTGATGGCGCCACCACCGCAACGAAGTACCGGCAGAGACACCCCCATCAATTAATCAATTGATATTCTATTGACTGACAATCTATAAAAATATAGAATTTCTGGCAGATCCTGCCCGCCCATGCCCAGCAAGCCCCCCGCCGTCATCGACATGAATCGCCTGCGCCGCTCGGCCGAAGGCGCAAGCCGGCTCATGAAGGCCCTGGCCAACCCCGACCGCCTGCTGCTGCTGTGCCAGCTGTCGCAGGGCGAGCAACGCGTGGGTGAGCTGGAGGCCCTGCTGGGCATCGCCCAGCCCACCCTGTCGCAGCAATTGGGCGTGCTGCGCGACGAGGCCCTGGTCACCACCCGCCGCGAAGGCAAGCACATCTACTACCAGATCGCCAGCGTCCAGGCTCTTGCCGTGATGCAGACGCTGTACGACCAATTCTGCCCCCCCAAGGAGACCCGCTGATGCACATCGACTGGACCCACTTCACCCCCTGGGCGGCCCTGGCCGGCGGCCTGGTCCTGGGCCTCGCGGCCGCTGCCTTCGTGCTGCTGCACGGCCGCATCCTGGGCATCAGCGGTATCGTGGGCGGGCTCTTGCACCCACAGCAAAGCAAGGACGGTCAGGACAACAACATCGCCTGGCGCGTGGCCATCGTGCTCGGCCTGCTGGCCGCGCCCCTGCTCTACCGGCTGGCCGTGGGCGTGCGGGAGGTGCGCATCGACGCCGGCTGGGGCCTGCTGGTGCTGGCAGGGCTGCTGGTGGGCGTGGGCACGCGCTACGCCTCGGGCTGCACCAGCGGCCACGGCGTGTGCGGGCTGTCGCGCCTGTCGCCGCGCTCGCTGGTGGCCACGCTGGCCTTCATGGCGGCGGGCTTTGCCACGGTGTACGTGATCCGCCACGTGCTGGCATGACAAGGAGGATAGACCATGCTGCTTCGACGCATCTCTGAATTCGGCATCGGCCTGGTCTTTGGCCTGGGTCTCATCATCTCGGGCATGACCGACCCGGGCAAGGTGCTGGGCTTCCTGGACCTGGCCGGCCCGTGGGACCCATCGCTCGCCGTGGTGATGGGCGGCGCCATCCTGGTGGGCGCGTTCGCCTTCGCCGTGGCCCGCAAGCGCAGCACCAGCGTGCTGGGCGGCGCCATGCAGTTGGCCACCGCACGGCACATCGACCGGCGCCTGGTGCTGGGCAGCCTGGTGTTCGGTGCCGGCTGGGGCATCGCGGGCTTTTGCCCCGGGCCGGCCATCGTGTCGCTGGGCGCAGGCGAGCCCAAGGCCGTGGTGTTCGTGCTGGCCATGCTGGCGGGCATGGGAATCTTCGAGTGGCTGGAGCGGCGCCGGGTAGTTCGTGCCTCAACGCCGAAGGCCTGACACGTAACCAGGGCCTGTTAACACTAATTTCGGGGATCGCGAAATTAGTGTTAACAGGCCCTAGAAGCTATCGAAGCGGATCAAGTGACAGGGCCACGAACCGGGAACCAACGCTCATGCATAGCTTGCAGAAAAGAGGTCGTTATCGGATATCCCGACGTGGAGCCGATAACCGAGTCAACGTCGCATTGAGGGAAGAGGGCCGTGCTTCCCCTAAGGTACTCCTCGCCCCACGGTACTACCCAGTCAACGATAGCTGATGGAGCAAAGATAGCCAAACAATGGAAGCAGCCGCAGAGGTCGCTCGCCAGCAGTTCCGCGCGGTGTCTGGATGAACGACGATGTGCAGCGACAAGATCTTGCATCCCCAGCTTCTACTCCAGAATTTGAAGGCACGACAAGGGGTTCTAGGTAGGACTCTCACTCACCAGCCGGGCTGGATCAATTTTTGCCCCACCCAGGTAGCGCCGCGGCCTGCTGGATCCACTCCACCATCTGATTCTCATCCAGCCCACCTTCCTGGATATTGATCCAGCGCGCATCCTCGCCCGAGCCGCCGTCGGGCGGTGGGTTCAGCGAGGCGCCCTTGAAGAAGCTCACCTTAATGAACTTGGCGAACACGTGGTAGCCCAGGAACCAGCCCTGCCCCGCAATGCCGTAGAAAGGCGAGTTCCAGCGCACGGCCTTGACCACGTGGGGCACGTTGGCTTCGATGAGCGCATCGAGCCGGGCGCACAGGCCGCGGCGCCAGTCGTCGGGGATGGCGGCGATATAGTCCTGCACCGGCGCATCGCCGTCGGCTTTGGCGATCTGGGGGTTGTCGCCGGACAGCAGCACGGGCTTGGCCGTGGGTTGGGCAGCGGGTTGCTTTCTCGCAGGCGCGGCGGCCTTTTGGGCGGGTGCTGCCGCCTTCTTGGCCGGGGCGGCCACGCTGCGGGTGGCTGCCGGCGCTGGCTTGGCCAAGGCCGCCGTCGTCCGGTTCTTCGGGGGAGATGGGTCTTTCACAGGCGCCTTGGTGGGCGCTTTGGCCTTTGTTGTGGAAGGCGAAGACTTCGCCGCTGCTGCGACTGCCTTTTTGGCGGGTACCTTGCGCGCAGGCGGCTTCGTCTCTGGCTTGCTGGTGGCCATGTGCATTCACTCCCTGTGAATGGCAGGTCAATTCACCCCTATGGGGGATTGCCTGCCTTTGAAAAAGAGTGCGAAGGTTACCAGCCTTGTGTGAAGTTGTACGACGATTTTGCTTTGAGCAAAGTTGGAAACTGGATGGGAAGGCACCCTTGGCCCGTCACAGCCGCTGAGGGCCCCATGCCTGCGCAGGCGACCGGGGTTAAGCTGCTTGCCAAATTTTGCCAAAGCCTGCTAGCATGAAGCCATGGGCACCATGAACATCTCGCTGCCGGATTCGCTTCGGGACTTTGTCGATGAGCAAGTCAAGCAGCGTGGTTATGGAACGAGCAGCGAGTACATGCGCGACCTCGTTCGCAAGGACCAAGGCCGCCAGCAGTTGAAAGCACTGTTGTTGGCCGGAGCGGCTTCCGCTCCCACCACGCCTGTCGACGGCAGCTATTTCGACGCTCTTCGGGCCCGCGTGCGAAGCGCGCAGGGATGAAGGCCAAGCCGGTCGTTCCACGAGCGCTGGCCGCGCAGGACGTGGATGACGCCATCGCCTACTGCCTGAGCGAACAAGCCGAGCAGGCGACCCTCGGCTTCATCGACGCGCTGGAACAGGCCTATCTGCACCTCGGCCGGCATCCAGCCACGGGCTCTCCCCGCTACGCGCACGAGTTGGACCTTCCCGGCTTGCGCAGCTGCCCGCTAAGGCGCTACCCTTACATCGTGCTTTTCATCGAGCGCGAGGACCACATCGACGTCTGGCGCGTGCTGCACGGCATGAGAGATATTCCGGCCTGGCTGCAAGGCGGGGACGAGGATCCGGCCGCAGGCTAACAAGGCAGTGCCTGCCCCGCCCGGGCTGCGTACCCTGTCAGGCCCAGCCTTCCAAAACCACCTTGCCCCGCGCCTTGCCCGACTCGATCAGGGCATGCGCCTTCTTCAGGTTGTCGGCATTGATGCTGCCAAAGCGCTCGGCCAGCGTGGTGCGCACCAGGCCGGCATCGACCAGGGCGGCCACCTCGTTGAGCAGTTGATGCTGGCCAACCATGTCGGCGGTGCCAAACAGCGAGCGGGTGAACATCAGCTCCCAGTGGATGGAGACGGACTTGCGCTTGAAGGGCATCACGTCCAGCGCCTTGGGGTCGTCGATCAGGCCGAATTTGCCTTGCGGGGCGATGGCTTCGATGATCTGCGCCAGGTGCGCGTCGGTTTGGGTCAGGCTGACGATGTAGTCCACCGTGGGGAAGCCGATGGCCTTGAGCTCCTCGGCCAGCGGCTTGCTGTGGTCGATGACGTGGTGGGCGCCCAGCTCCTTCACCCAGGCCTGGGTTTCGGGGCGCGATGCGGTGCCGATCACCGTGAGGCTGGTGAGCCGTGAAGCCAGTTGCGCCATGATGGAACCCACGCCACCCGATGCGCCGATGATCAAGAGCGTCTTGCCCTCGGGCTTTTTGCCGGGCTGCAGCCCCAAGCGGTCGAACAGCATCTCCCACGCGGTGATGGCCGTGAGGGGCAGCGCAGCGGCCTGGGCAAAGTCGAGGCTCTTCGGTGCATGGCCTACGATGCGCTCGTCCACCAAGTGCAGCTCGGCATTGGTGCCGGGGCGGGCAATGGAGCCGGCGTACCACACGCGGTCGCCGGGCTGGAACAGCGTGACCTCGGGGCCCACGGCCTTGACGATGCCGCTGGCGTCCCAGCCCAGCACGTTGTAGTCCTGCCCTTCGACCGGGGTGCTGCGCGAGCTGCTGCCACGCACCTTGGTGTCCACGGGGTTCACGGAGACGGCCTTGACCTCCACCAGCAGGTCGCGTCCAGTGGCCACGGGTTCGGGCAGGGTGATGTCGAGCAGCGCATCGGGGTGGGTGATGGGCTGGGATTGCTGGTAACCAACGGCTTTCATGGAGAAGTCCTTTCAGGGGAGAGCGTAAGCAAAAAAGAAGACAGTTGAACGGGTCAGGCGATTTCCAGATCGACGGCAGTTGCCTCGTACGCCGCGTAGTCGCTGTAGCCACGCGCATCGCCGCCGAACAGCGCCTTGGCATCGAACGCGGCCAGGGGCAGCCCCTCGGCCAGGCGGCGGGGCAGGTCCGGGTTGGCGATGAAGGGGCGGCCAAACGCCACCAGGTCGGCAAAGCCATCGCTCAGCACCTGGCTGGCGCGTGCGGCGTCGTAGCCACCGGCCACGATCACGCGGCCCTGGTAGGCCTGGCGCAGCGCGGTGCGAAAGGCGTCGGGGATCTGCGGCGCATCGGCCCAGTCGGCCTCCACCAGGTGCAGGTAGGCCAGCCCCGTGGCGTCAAGCTGGCGCGCCAGGTGCAATATGGTGGGAATGATCTCGGGGCAGTCCATGCCGCGCTGGGTGATGAAGGGCGCCAGCCGCATGCCGGTGCGCTCGGCACCGGCCTCGCTGGCCACGGCGGTAGCCACTTCCAGCGCAAAGCGCGTGCGCCCTTCCAGCGTAGCGCCGGTGTAGGCATCGGTGCGCTGGTTCGAGGTGGTGCGCAGGAACTGGTCCACCAGGTAGCCATTGGCGCCGTGGATCTCCACGCCATCGAAGCCGGCGCGCATGGCGTTGGCCGCTGCGCGGCGGAAGTCGCCGATCACGCCCTGGATATCCTGCACGCTCAGCGCACGCGGCACGGGGCTGTCGACCATGCGGCCCACGCCGTCATCGCCTGCCACCCAGACCTGGGCTTGCGGCGCAATGGCCGAGGGCGCCACGGGCAGCCCATCGGCGTGGAAGCTGGCGTGCGACATGCGGCCCACGTGCCACAGCTGCAGCACCATGCGCCCGCCCTCGGCATGCACCGCATCGGTCACGCGGCGCCAGCCGTCCACGTGCGCATCGCTGTAGATACCGGGCGTGAAGCTGTAGCCCTGGCCCTGGCGCGAGATCTGCGTGGCCTCGGTCACGATCAGGCCGGCGCTCGCGCGCTGGGCGTAGTACTGCGCCATCAGCGCGTTGGGCACGTCGCCCGGCTGGCTGCTGCGGGCGCGCGTCATGGGCGCCATCACGATGCGGCTGGGCAGGGCCAGCGGGCCCAGCTGCAGGGGGCGGAACAAGGGGGACGAAGAAGTGGCGGTCATGCGGGTGGCTCCAGGTAGGGTCGGCGCTTTGCCGTTTGCATGCCGCTATGGTCTTCATTTCATGTTGATTGAAAAACCACCCATGCATTGAAGCCACCTTCAATAAAATATTGAAGATCAAGTCGCCCTGCCCTTTCCATGAAATCCCTGCAAGATCTGGACATTTTTGTACGCACGGCCGACAACGGCAGCCTGTCGGCCACGGCCCGCGCGCTGGACCTCACGCCCGCTGCTACCAGCGCGGCCCTGAAGCGTCTGGAGGCCGAGTTGGGCGTGCAGCTCTTCGTGCGCTCCACGCGCAGCCTGCGGCTCACACAGCAGGGCGAGCAGTTCCTGGAGCAGTGCCGCCCGGCATTGGCCGCACTGCAGCAGGCCGGCCAACAGCTGGCCGCGGGCGAGCAGGCACTGCGCGGCGTGCTGCAGCTGTCGGCCCCGTCGGACCTGGGGCGCAACGTGCTGCTGCCCTGGCTGCACGAGTTCCAGGAACAGCACCCCGAGGTGGACATCCGCCTGCAGCTATCGGACCGCGTGGCCAACGTCTACAGCGACCCGGTGGACGCGGCCTTTCGCTACGGCAAGCCGCCCGATTCGGGCCTGGTCGCCCTGCCCCTGGCGCCCGCCGTGCGCCGCGTGCTGTGCGCATCGCCGGCCTACGTCGCACGGCACGGCGCACCCGCCACGCCGCACGAACTCACGGGGCACGACTGCCTGTGCTTCATGCTGGGCGACGAGGTGCATGACCGCTGGCGCTTTGCGCCCCCGAACGATGGCCCCGAGGTGACCGTGCGCGTGCGCAGCGTCAATGTGTCCAACGACGGCGACGCCGTGCGCCGCTGGGCCCTGCTGGGCAAGGGCATTGCCTACAAGGCCGGTCTGGACGTGGCCGCCGACCTGGCCGCGGGCCGGCTGCAGGCGCTGTGCCCTGCGTGGACGACCGAGCCCACGCCCCTCTTCCTGGTGGTGCCCAGCCGCCGCCAGCTCACGCCGCTGGTGCGGGTGCTCAGGGATTTTGTGGCGCAGCGGACGGCAGCACTGCCCGCTTCGGCGCCATAGGGCCTGTTCAGGCAGCCGGGTCCCTCAGCGGGCTCCACAGGCTGGGCGTGTGCTCGCGGTGGCGCATCCAGCCGGGCACCTCTGCCGCAGCCATGGGGGGCGCAACGTGAAAGCCTTGCACCAGGTCGCAGCCCTGCTCGCTCAGCACCTGCATCTGCGCTGGCGTTTCCACGCCTTCGGCGACGACCTCCATGCCCAGCCCGTGCGCGAGCTGGATGACGGCCCGCACCACATGGCGGGCCTGCTCGCTGCTGGCCAGGTCGGTGACGAAGCTGCGGTCGATCTTGAGCTGCTGCGCGGGAATATGGCGCAGGTGCGCCAGCGACGAGTAGCCGGTGCCGAAGTCGTCGATGGACAGGCGCACGCCCAGGGCGCTGATGCGTTCGAGCGTGGCGCGCTCCTGGACCGAGTGTTCCATCATGGTCGATTCGGTGATCTCGCACTCCAGCTGCGAAGGCCGCAGCCGGTGCGCCGCCAGGGCCTGCGCAATGCGCTCCACCAGGTCAGGCTGGCGCAGCTGGTGCGGCGACAGGTTCACCGCAATGCGGCAGCGCAACCCCTGCGCCTGCCATTGCGCCAGCTGGGCGCAGGCCGTGTCGATCACCCAGTGGCCGATGGCGCCGATGAGGCCATAGCGCTCGGCCAGCGGGATGAAGATCTCGGGGCTGACCTGGCCGAACTGCGCGTGCTCCCAGCGCAGCAGGGCTTCCAGGCCTTGCACGCGGCCCTGATTGCAGTCCACCTTAGGCTGGTAGTGCAGCACCAGGTCACCCCGCTCCAGCGACTCGCGCAGCGCCTGGCGCATCAGCACCTCTTCGGCGCCCTCGTCGGACATGGACTTTTCGTACAGCACGCAGCAGCTGCCGCCGGCGCGCTTGGCCTCGTACATGGCGGCATCCGCGCAGGCCAGCAGGCGGTCGCCCGAGGGCTCCTGCGCAGGGTGCAGCACCACGCCGATGGAGCACGACAGCGACACCCGGTGGCGGCCCACGGCATACGGGCGGCGCAGCACCTCGATGATGCGGCTGCCCACGCGCATGGCGTCTTCGCCCGCCGTGGGCGATTCGATCAGCGCCACGAACTCGTCCCCGCCCAGCCGGGCCAGCAGCTCGACGCCGCGCACCACGGACTGCAGGCGCCGCGCCACCTCCTTGAGCACGGCATCGCCCGCGGCGTGGCCAAAGCTGTCGTTGATGGGCTTGAAGCCATCGAGGTCGATGAACATCACGCCCAGCTCGACGGGCCCGCCCGCGTCCGCGGCCACACCCTGCGCGGCAATGCGCCGCAGGGCCAGGTCCAGGCGTTCGTTGAACAGGGCGCGGTTGGGCAGGCCGCTGAGCGGGTCTTCGAAGGCATGGCGCTGCAGCAGCTCGTTGGCCCGCCGCAGGTCGGCATTGGCCTGGCGCAGCGAATCGGCCAGGTCGGAGATGCGGCGCTCGGCGTCCTTGCGCGCGGTGACATCGCGCGACAGGGCGATGAAGGTGGGGCCGCCCTGCCCCTCCTTGGCTTCCTGCAGGCCATCGGCCGCCTTGCGCGCCACCGACAGCTCGAACCAGCGCTCGCCGTTGGGCAGGTGCAGGCGGTAGGTGCGCGGGCTGGCATGGCCCAGCGTGCGCGCCTCGGCAATGGCCGCCATGGCCAGTTCGCTAAGCTTGGGCGACAGGGCCTCGCTGACCGTGCGGCCCATCAGCGCACGGTGGTGCGTGGCCAGCTCGTCGCTGGCGGGTGCATTGCACTGGATGAACCGGCCCTGGGCATCGAGTTCGAACAGCAGGTCGGGCAGCGCATCCAGGATGGCCGCATTGCGCGCCTGCGCGTGCTGCAGGTCGCGCTGGATACCGAAGTTCTTGAGCAGGTGCAGCAGCCGGTGGCCCAGGATGGGCCAGTTCACCGGCTTGGAGATGAAGTCCGTGGCCCCGGCGGCATAGGCGTTCTCGACCGATGCCACGTCGTCATTGCCCGTGACCAGCACAATGGGCACGAACGGACCGGCCTCGCTGCGCAGAATGCTGCACAGCTCGTAGCCGTTGAGGCCCGGCATCTCCACGTCCAGCAGCACCAGCGAACACGGCGCCGCGCGGAACGCGAGCAGCGCCGAAGCCCCGTCTTCGGCCAGCACGGGCTCGAGGCCGAGCTTGCGTACGGCGGCGCGCAGCATGGCGCGCATGCCGGGGTCGTCGTCTGCAATCAGCACCCTGGTGGCGGCTGCAGGCTCCTGCGCGGGTGACTGCCCTGCCAGCACTGCCAGGGGCACGGCACTCATGGGTGCGCCTCCAGCACGGCGTGCAGGGCAGCCGCGGTGCGGCGGCGGGCATCGTGCATGCGCGCCAGCCCCTGGCGCACCCCATGGGCATCATCGGCGAGCGCGTGGCGCTCCACGCTGCGCATGCCTTCAGCCATCTCCAGCGCGCCGGCATGCGCGGCCGAGGACTTGAGGCCGTGGGCAATGCGCGCGGCCTGGGCCAGCCGGCCATCGGCCAGGGCCTGCTCCATGCCGGCCAGGCCCTGCGCGGCGGCATCGAGGAAACCCGTCACCACCTCGCGCAGCAGCCCGGTGCCGCCATGCTCGTCCAGGTACAGCAGGGTCTCGACCGCGCGCGCGTCGATGGCTGCGCGGTCGTCGGCAGGCACCACGGGCGCCTCGGGCAGCGCCTGCGGCACAACCTGCAGCCAGGGCGCCAGCGCCGCGGCCAGGGTGCCAATGCCGTAGGGCTTGGCGATGAAGCCGTCCATCCCGCTGGCGCGGCAGCGGGCGGCATCGTTGGCGCCGGCATTGGCCGTGAGCGCGATGATGGGCAGGCCGGCGCCGCGCCCATCGGGCAGGCCGCGTATAGCGCGGCTGGCAGCGTAGCCGTCCACCACGGGCATCTGGCAGTCCATGAGCACGGCATCGAATTCGTGTGCGCGAACCTGCTCGATGGCCTGCGCGCCGTCGTGCGCCTCGCGCCAGGCCAAGCCCAGCTTGCGCAGCATGCCCGCCGCCACGGCGCGGTTGACCGGGTGGTCCTCCACCAGCAGCACGGTGCCCTGCAGGCGCGGCACGGCGTCTGCAACCACCCCTGCAGCGGCTTCCCCACCGTTGTCGGTACGCGCGGGCAATGCGCCGGCAACCGGCAGCTCCAGCTGCACCGTGAAGCGCGATCCGGCGCCCCGCTGACTCTGCACCGCGATGTCGCCGCCCATGGCGCGGGCCAGGTCGCGGCAGATCGCCAGCCCCAGGCCCGAGCCGCCAAAGCGGCGCGTGGTCGAGCCGTCGGCCTGGGCAAAGCGCTCGAAGATGCGCTCCTGCGCCTCGACCGGTATGCCGATGCCCGAGTCCTGCACCACGATGTCCACCTGGGCACGCCCGGCCACCTGCGCCGGCGCCACCCACACCTGCACGCCCACCCGGCCCTGGTCGGTAAATTTGATCGCGTTGCCGATGAGATTGGCCACGATCTGGCGCAGGCGCAGCGGGTCTCCCACCAGTTGGCACTCGGGCATCTGCCACTTCACCTGGGCCTGCAGCTCCAGCCCCTTGGCCAGCGCGGCCTGCGCGAACATGGACTGGGCCTCGCCGATCTCGCGCCGCAGGTCGAAATCAGCCTGCTCCAGCTGCAACTGCCCGGCCTCGATCTTGGAGACATCGAGCACGTCGTCGATCAGCGCCAGCAGGTGGCGGCCCGAGGCCTGCACCGCGCCCGCCCACTCGCGCTGCTCGCGGCTCAGGCCGCTGGAGAGCAGCAGCTCGTTCATGCCCAGCACACCATTGAGCGGTGTGCGGATCTCGTGGCTGATGGTGGCCAGGAACTCGCTCTTGACCAGGGCCAGTTGCTCGGCCGCCAGGCGTGCGCGCTCCAGCGCCCACTGGGCCGCATAGTCCTTGCGCACGATGAACTCGCGCCACCAGCCTATACCCACCGCCAGCAGGAACAGCGTGACCACGTGGTAGGCCCAGTAGGCCACTTCGGCCGGCGAATGGCCGGGGTGCCGCCACAGCGTGGCGCAAAAGGCCGCCAGGATGGCCAGACCCGCCATCAGCGCCCAGCGGAACTGCAGGCCCAGCACGATGAAGCAGTAGAACTCCAGGAAGGTGAAGTTCAGGATGCCGACCCAGGAATTCAGCCCCTCGCCGCCTGCCGCATCGATGCGCAGCAGTATCCAGAACAGGCACAGCGATACCGCCACGATGAAGCCCGCCAGCACCGGCTGCCAGTGCCGGCGCGCCTGCGGCAGGAAGGTATAGGCCAGGCCCGCCAACAAAATGGGCGCGGCCACCTGCAGCCTGAGCGCATTGCCCGCGACCGAGGGGTAGGCGATCCAGTCGACCAGGAAATCGCCCAGCACCAGCAGCAGGCCCAGCACCAGCGCGCCCTGGGCATAGCGGTGGTAGAACGACAGGTAATGCGCGCCGAAGGCGCGTTCGACCTCGGCCGGCTCGAAGCGCAGCAGCACCCGCAGACGCAGCGTGGGCGCGGCGTCCTCAGAGGTGCGGGGGGTACCGCTGGGGGTGCCCATGGGGGAGCAATCAAAACGGTGGAATGGGCGGTTGGGAATATCCTATAACGAATTGTTACTTTGGGGCAGCAGAAATTGCCGATGGCCCAGGAACCCACTCGGCTGTTCTACCGGGGAACGGACCCGTTGCGCCCCTGAGGACGCGCGCCCCTGGGCAGCACGGGTGCAACAGAAACAGGGACGCCGCTCAGCCGAGCAATTCCAGCGTACGGCTGTCCTTCTCCCCGTCGAAGTACCTGGCCAGGATGTCCTCGAAGACACTGCCAGCCCCCGCCACCTCGGCAAACAGCGTCATGCTGGAGCGCAGCTTGAGGTCGTCAGGCGTTCCGAAGACCTCATGGGCAGATGAGGTGCCCAGCCCCAAAAGAAGCGTGCAACACTCGCGCAGACGGGTGCCGAGCACGGGGTGCGCGAGGTAGGACACCGCCTCCGCACGGGACTGGATCGCATAGCGCGTGGCCATGTCGCTATGGCCCAGGCCCTTGATCTGGGGAAACACGAACCACATCCAGTGCGAACGCTTCTTGCCGGCCTTGAGCTCGGCCAGCACCCGGTCCCACACGGGCTCCTGGGCAGCCAGAAAACGGTCGAGGACGGGCGGTAGCGGCATAGAGTGGTACGCCTTGCGCAAGTTGGGGGTCTTGCTTGCATGGTAGCAAGACCCACGCCAAATGGCCCCAACCGCATGGCGGGCCGCTGAGGACGCAGGCTCAGGATGCCCGCCCGGCGACCTGCTCCAGTTCATGCCGCAGGGCAAGAAGCGTGGCTTGCGCCGCCTCGGGAAGCAATGCGAGCACCCGGTCCGAACGCCGGAAATCCTGCACCGCGTCGTAGAACTCTGAGCGCTTCTGTGCCTTCGCCTCGGCGCCAGACAGCTTGCGCGCAAGCACGTTCCGGTATGCGGCAGACTTTCCCGCACACGCGGCCTCGAACTCCACCGAAGCCATGTAGTCGAAATCCCGAAGCAGTTCACCCAGGCACCTTGCCGCCGGTTTTCCGACGGGGAGAACACGCGCGCACCATCCACCAAGTCCAGATCGCCGGCCCGTGCCAGCATGACGACCCGATGTTCCAGGCTCAGGCGGGGCTGCATGGGAGCGTTGGCCAGGGGTGGGTGGCCTGCGGCCGGACCACGTGGCGCGCCGCTCAGTTCGGGCGCTTCATGATCACCTGGCGCAGCTCCTCGTACTCGCTGCGCGTCATGGCCTGGGCGTCGTAAGCACGCACCAGGTCGTCGAGCTCACGGCCCTTGGAGAACTTGACGCCCTCCTGCACGGTCACGCGCGAGGTGCTGCTGCTCACGCAGCCGGCCAGCGATGCCAGGCATGCGCAGACGAGGGTGATGGTGGCAATCCGATGGTGGTTGTGCTTGTTCATGGCGCTGTTCTCACTCACTTCACGCTGTCGATCAGCCGGCGGCGCTGGCTGTCGTACTCGCGGCTGCTCAATGCGCCGTTGTTGAAGGCGCTCTTGAGGTCGATCAGCTGCTGGCCGATGGTCGCCTCGACCGGCGCGCGCACCACCTCGGTCGAACTGCATGCCTGCAGAGCCAGCACGGCCGCCACGGCCAGGAACGCCATGGTTGGGAATTTCATGCACCCTCCTCCTTTGATGTCAGACCCCGGATTCTAAGGACCCTCTGCAGAAACCTCGCGGATCGGTGGTAGTGCGGATCGGGATGGGCCGCAAGGCGTCTTCTTGCAGCCAACAGCAGGGCTATTGGCAAGAGAAGCAACGCAGCGGACCGCCCCAGGCCGCGCTGCCAACGGCCGCAGGGACTGGTGCAGAGGGTCCCTGTGGTGGCCAGCATACCCAACGCAGCGCACCGGCATGGACGGCCAGTCCCGCTGAAACCCGAGAGCTTGGCTGTCGTGAAGGTCTGGCAGTGCCGCCCCGCCACCATGGCCGGGGCCGGGGCATCGCCTGCTGCTTTTCGCGATGGCACGCGTTGCCCATGGACTCTTGGCACCCTGTGCACGACACCCTGTTGACACATCAAAATATTTCTATATAGTTTTGACTATTGCATTGCAATAGTTATTTTGGTTCGGTGCCTTGGCTTTCACAGCCTCCGGACTGTTGGTTCAACCTCTTGGGTATTTGCTGTATGAACGATCACATCCTGGTGGAGCGCCGAGGGCCCGTGGGCCTCATCACGCTCAACAAACCGCAACGCCTCAACGCCTGGGACAAGCCCATGCGCGACGACATCGTGGCCACGCTCAAGGCCTTCGATACCGAGCCCGAGATCCGCGCCGTCGTCATGACCGGTGCCGGCGAGCGGGCCTTCTCGGCCGGCCAGGACTTCAACGAGGCGCATGACTTCGATGGTGATCGTGCGCAGGCGTGGATCCGCGAGTGGGAGGCCTTCTATGGCGCCTTGCGCCGCCTCACCAAGCCTGTGGTGATGGCCCTGAACGGCACCGCAGCGGGCTCCGCCTTCCAGGTGACGCTGCTGGGCGACATCCGCGTAGGCCATGCCGACGTGATGATGGGCCAGCCAGAGATCAACTCCGGCATTGCCAGCATCACCGGGCCGTGGATCATGAGGGAGATGCTGGGCATGTCCCGCACCATCGAGCTGACGCTGACGGGGCGCATGATGAAAGCCGACGAATGCGAGCGCATCGGGCTGTTGCACCATGTCGTGCCGCGCGCCGAGGTGCTGCCCCGTGCGATGGAGATTGCCCTGGAGCTGGCCGGCAAGGCGCCGCTCGCCATGCGCCTGGACCGGGCCTGGTTCGCCGACATGACGGAGCCAGGCTTTCGCGCTGCGATCGACGCCGCCATCGGCTCGCACCGCATCTCGTACGCATCCGGCGAGCCGGCCCGCAAGATGGAGGACTTCATGGCCCGCCGCGGCCATGCCCTGACCGGGAGCGTGCAATGACGCAGATGCCTGCCGTGGGCGACGCCACGCTGCGCGACATCATGGACCGGCGCGCCAGCGAAGACCCGGACCACGTGTTCCTGCGCTTTCAGGACCGCGACTACCGCTTCGGCGAGATCGACGCGCAGATCAACCGCATGGCCAATGGCCTGCTGGCCATGGGCCTACGGCCGGGCGACCGCGTGGCCCTCATGCTGCCCAGCCACCCGGACCACATCGTCGCCATCCTGGCCCTGGCCAAGGTGGGGCTTGTGCGCGTGCCGGTCAATACGGCCCTCGTGGGTGCGTCGCTGGCGCACCCCTTCGACGCCTTCGAGCCGCGCGCGCTGATTGCCGACGCGGCCTATGCCGACGCGCTGGCCGCAGTGCCCCAGCCGGGTGTGGAATTCACCATCTGGCGGGGCCAGGACGCGGGCGGTTTTGAGCAATTGCTGGCCCATGCAGACGCCACGCCGCCCCAGGTGGCACCGCGGGCCGACGACATCATCGCCCTCACGCCCAGCTCGGGCACCACGGGCGCGCCCAAGGGCGTGAACAAGTCCGACCGTACGCTGCGGGCAGGCCCCATGGGCACGCTGCGCCTGACGGGCGCGCAGCCCGGGGATGTGTTCCTGTTGTGGGAGTCGCTGCACCACGGCGCGGGTGTGGCCGTGGTCATCGCCGCCGTGCTCGAGAAGATCACCCTGGCCATGGTCGAGAAGTTCAGCGCCTCTCGCTTCTGGGACCAGTGCCGCACCTATGGCGTGACCCACATCCACTACCTGGGCGGCGTGCTGCCCATGCTGCTCAAGCAGCCGGCCCGCCCCGATGATCGGGAGCACGGCGTGCGCATCGCCTGGGGCGGCGGCTGCCCGCCAGAGGTGTGGGACGTGTTCGCCACACGCTTTGGCGTGGAGATGCGCGAGGGCTATGGCCTGTCGGAGCTGATCACCTTCGTGACCGTCAACCCCGACGGCCCCAAGTTCTCCATCGGCAAGCCGCTGCCCTACTTCGAAATATGCCTGGCGGACGATGCCGGCAACCCGGTGCCCGAGGGGCTGCCAGGCGAGATCTGCGTGCGCGCGCTGGCACCCGGCCTCGGTTTTCTGGGCTACTTCCGCAACGAGGAGGCCTCGCGCAACACCATGCGCGGCGACTGGTTCTGCTCGGGCGATCTGGCGCGCCGCGACGCACAGGGCTTTTACTACTTCGCCGGCCGCAAGAAGGACACGGTGCGCCGCCGTGGCATCAACATCTCCGCCTGGGAGGTGGAGCGCGTGATCGGCGAGCACCCCGACATCGCCGAATGCGCGATCGTGGGGGTTCCCAGTGATCTGGGCGACGAAGAGCTCAAGCTCTTTGCGCGCCGGGTGGATGGCAGCACGCTGCTGCCGCAGGACCTGCTGGCCTGGTGCGCCCCAAGGATGCCGGCCTTCCAGCTGCCGCGCTACGTGGCCTGGGTCGATGAGTTTCCCAAAACCCCTACGCAACGCATTCGCAAGAACGCGCTGCCGCGTACCGTGGCAGAGGCGTGGGACGCCGAACAGTTTGCCCCAACCAGGAGTAGCCAATGAGCCCTTTCAAGCATGTTCTGACCGCTGTCTGCGCCGCCCTTGCCAGCTTTGCTGCGCTCGCGCAGGACTACCCCGCCAAGCCTGTCACCATGGTGGTGAGCTACCCCGCAGGCGGTGCCGTTGACGTCATTGGCCGGCTCGTGTCCCAGAAGCTCGGCGACCTGTTGGGCAAGCCGGTGGTGGTGGACAACAAGGCGGGTGCATCCGGCAGCATCGGCGCCCAGTTCGTGGCCAAGGCGCCCGCCGACGGCTACACGCTGCTGATGGCGCCCCTCACGAGCTACGCGATGAACTCGGCGCTGTACCCCAGCACGGTCGGCTTCCAGCTCGACAAGGACTTTGCCGGCGTATCCCTGGTCGGCTACCTGCCCCTGGTGCTGGTGGCCAACCAGGATCTGCCCGCCGCCAGCGCGGCCGATGTGGTGAAGATGGCCAAGGCCAAGCCAGGCAAGTTCAACTACGGATCCTCGGGCAACGGCTCCATCGAGCATGTGGCGGGAGAGATGTTCAAGCGCCAGATGGGCGTGAGCCTGGTGCACATTCCCTACCGCGGCGCGGCGCCCGCCATGACCGACCTGATGGCCGGCCAGGTGGAGCTGATGTTCGCCACCAGCGCCACCGCTCTGGCCAACCTCAAGAGCGGGCGCGCCAAGGCGCTGATGCTGGCCTCGCCCACGCGCATCAGCGCCCTGCCCGATGTGCCCACCGCAAAGGAGGCTGGGGTAGCCGACTTCGAAGTGGCCTCCACCTACGCGGTGCTGGCCCCGGCAGGCACCCCCGCCCCCGTGGTGCAACGCCTGAACGCCGCCATGGGCAAAATCCTGCAATCGCCCGACGTGCGTGCGCGCTTTCAGACCCTGGGGGTGGAAGTGATGGGCTCGACCCCGGAGGAGGCCAGCAAGCGGCTGACCGCCGAGGCAGGCAAGTGGGGCAAGGCGATCAAGGACGCCAACATCAAGCCAGAATGAACTCCGATATCCAATGCAGCCGGCCCCGCGACGGGGTCGCAGTGCTCACCATCAACCGCCCGCATCGCCGCAACGCATGCGATTTCCAGGCCTGGACGGACCTCAAGCACGGCTTCGAGTCCCTGGGGCGCGACCCGGCCGTCAGGCTGGTGGTGCTCACCGGTGCCGGTGGCCATTTTTGCTCGGGCGACGACCTGGTCGCCTTCTCCGCAGTGCGCGACAGCGACCCGGCACAGGCGGCCATCTACCGCGCGCGGATCCAGGAGTGCTACGCCGCAGTGCAGTCGGCCCCCAAGCCCGTCATCGCCGCCATCAGCGGCGTGTGCGTGGGCGGCGGCCTGAGCCTGGCCATGTGCTGCGATTTTCGCGTGGCCGATGGCAGCGCGCGCATCGGCGTGCCGGTCGCCAGGATCGGGCTGGCCTACCCCACGGTGCAGCTGCAGCGGCTGGCCTGGCTGATCGGCGTCTCGCGCGCCCGGCGCTGGCTCTACGAAGGCAGCCTGCACGGCACGGCCGAAGCCCTGGACAGCGGCTTCATCGACTCGGCGGCCGATGGCGACCCGGTCGAGGCCGCAGTGGCCTTCGGCGCGGGGATGATGGACGCCGCCCCGCTGTCCATTGCCGGCTCCAAGGCTCAGCTCAACGCCGTGCTGGCCGGGCAGGTGGAGCAGCAACGTGCAGGGCTTGACGCCATGGTGCGCGCGGCTGACGAGAGCGAGGACTTCCGCGAGGCCACCCGGGCGTTTGCCGAGAAGCGCAAGCCCGTCTTCCAGGGCCGTTGAATGCGGGCGAAACAGCGGTTGTGAGTGGTTATCATGGGTCGATGACCGACAGCCGCAATGAAACCCGCAACCATAGCAGTAGCAGCAGCCATCGCATCACCCAGCGCCCCGATACCGAATCGCCCTTGTACGTGCAGTCGGTCGAAAAGGCCATGCGCGTGCTCACGGCCTTCGATGGAACCAAGCGGCACCTGTCCCTGTCGGAAATCGCCGCGCTGACCGGGCTGGACAATAGCGCTGCCCAGCGCTTCACCCACACCTGGACAGCCCTGGGCTACCTGGTCAAGAACCCTGCGACGCGCATGTACGAGCTGTCGCCGCGCCTGCTCGACTTCACCTACCACTACCTGGCCTCCAGCGAGCTGGTGCAGCGGGCGATGCCGGTGCTGCAGCAACTGGCGCGCGAAACCGAGGAGGTCTGCAACCTCACGGTGGCCGATGGCCGCGACATCGTTTTCGTGGCGCGCTTCGTGAGCCGCAACGTCATAAACCCCAACGTCATCGTCGGCACACGGCTGCCCGCCTACTGCACGGCGCCGGGGCTGGCCATGCTCGCGCATGCCACGGCCGAAGAGATCGATGCCGTACTGGACGCCAGCGAGCTGATCAAGCACACACCCCAGACCGTGACCGACCCGCGCAAGATCAAGGCACGGCTGGCAAAGATCCGAGCGGCAGGGTACGCGCACACCGAGAGCGAGCTGTACCCGGACGACATCTCCACCGCTGCTCCCGTCATTGATGGCCAGGGCCGGCCCATCGGCGCGCTCAACATCTCGGTGGCACGTACACGCTGGTCCGCGGGCGACGAACCGCGCTACGCGAACCTGCTGCGCGAAGCGGCCCAGTCGATCTCTGCACCACGTCTGCCCCACAGGACGTAGCGGCCCGCCCCCTTCTCCCCCAGACCTGCGGCCTGCCATGCCCCTCACGCCCACGCACCTGCAAGACCTGATGCTCGACCCCGCGAGCCACCCGCGTGGCCAGCCGCACCTGAGCGCTGCCAGCGGGCTGGTGCGGGCCGGCGCATGGCTGTACCTGGTGGCCGACGACGAACACCACCTGGGCCTGCTGCCCGCCGGCGCAGCCGTGCTGCCGCAAGCACCGCTGGTGCAGTTGCACCGCATCCTGCCAGGCGACCTCCCACCCGAGCCAAAGGCCCGCAAAAAGCGCAAGCCCGACCTGGAAGCCCTGGCCCTGCTGCCCGCATCGCCCACGCATCCAAGCGGGGCGCTGCTGGCACTGGGATCCGGCTCCAAGCCCAACCGGCAGCGCGGCCTTGTCATGGCGCTCGATGCCACCGGGCGCCCCGATGGCGTGGCACAGGTGGTGGACTTGTCTGCCCTCTACGCCCCCCTGCGCGCGGAGTTTGCCGACCTGAACATCGAAGGCGCCTTTGTCGCCAACGGCGTGGTGCACCTGCTGCAGCGCGGCAACAAGGGCGATGCGCGCAATGCCTGCATCACCTACCCGCTGGCCCCGCTGCTGGACTGGTTGGCTGGCAAGCGTGTAGAGCCACCGGCGCCGCTGCGCACCACCCTGTTCGACCTGGGTACCGTGGACGGCGTGCCCCTGGGCTTCACCGACGGTGCGGCGCTGCCCAGCGGCGATGGTGACAGCGGATGGATCTTCAGCGCCGTGGCCGAGAACACGGACGACAGCTATGCCGATGGCGAGTGCGTGGCATCGGCCATCGGCTGGGTCGGTGCGGACGGGGTGCTGCAGCGCATGGTGGCTCTGGAAGGTGCTCCCAAGGTGGAGGGGATTGCGCTGGATGGGAAAGGGCGGTTGTTGATGGTCACGGATGCGGATGATCCGGAGCGAGCGTCGCGGCTATTGGCGGTTGCTCTGGATTGACGGATGAGCAAGCACAAGCCCTATGAAGGCGAGGGCCCGGCCCCAGTGCGTGGCTGCGCCAGTCACTCGGCGCCTGTCTTCATCGGTGGAGGCACCGCGAGGCCACGGACCTTGGTCCAGTACTCGCTGTGCACATCGGCATCCACAGCGGGTGCGATGTGGGTCGCATACAGCGCATCGCGCCCGTCCTTGCGCGGGCCGGAGATCCAGTACGGGTCGCCCGTTGCCTCATCGAAATAGTTCGACTTGAAGCCACTGCCCTTCTGGCTCTGAAAGGATTGCCCCGCGTAGTAAAGGGTGGCGCCCGTCTTGGAAAAGCGCACCCGGCCAATGCGCGCAGGGCCGGTGAGGCCGCCGGCCTTGGATTCGATGTACATGATGCGGGGTTTCATGCGGGTTATTTTGTCATTTGCACGCCTCATCCCCAAGGCTCGATTGACCTCGAACAGATAGGCTACGATGACTGCAATCGGCCAGGAGCCGCCAAAAGCTTCGAGTAAAAGCGGTCGCTCAACGTTTGACGTGAGGGGCCGCCGTAGCGGCGAAGCCGCGAAGGGAACCCACCAGCCCAGCTTGTGGGCGGTCCCTCTCGACGGAAGTGTTGGGCGCCACGCGTTGGCTACAAGAAGTTGGCCGAGAC
Organism: Acidovorax sp. GW458-11-26-14-TSB4; assembly: GCF_059423865.1. Classification (NCBI taxonomy): domain Bacteria; kingdom Pseudomonadati; phylum Pseudomonadota; class Betaproteobacteria; order Burkholderiales; family Comamonadaceae; genus Acidovorax; species Acidovorax sp. GW458-11-26-14-TSB4. Next base: position 253,902 of record NZ_JBWKYR010000006.1, on the reverse strand, counting down.
ATCTGTAGCGGTGTAGCGCTCTGAAAACGTGCGGGTTTCGAGAAATTGACGGATCAGTATCCTCGCATCTCGCATTGTCAGAACCTGGCTGGCATCAACCGGGACGGGTGCAGATTCAGGGCCAACTTTGGTAGTTGTTCCGGACAGCGCACTCTTGCCGAAGACTACATGACGGAATGCGCCACAGGCTCTGATCTCCCTGCACTCAACAGTTAGAGCTACCTTGCTGCCAAGGCACTGAATATAGCTGTTGTCGGGGAGGGTGAATGTGACAAAGGGATTGTCTTTCAGGCTTACGTAACTCAGTAGCTTGTTGGCGGTATCCCAATCCTTAATGGTCCAGCCTGATCCATCAGCGCGGGAATAATGGACCTGCTCTGGAAAAGTCATCGGAGATTCCTTGGAGTCCAACGTTTGCCATGAGGGTCAGACATCCGCGGGATAGCGATCAAGGTATTGCTTGGCCAACTTTCGTACCCATGCATGTCTCGCCTCCAGCAACGGCTCTACCTCGATCGAATAACCTGGCACTCGCATTCTTGCCAGCGCGCTCAGGGTATGCCCACATACATCCTTGTCTTCCAGGAAAGGCGCAATCTTTCCAGCAAGAGGCGCAGCCCCTTTGAACGCAAGGCATAGCAGAAATGACTGCCTACCTCGGCGAAGACTTCGACACTCGACCACCGCAATGATGGCCTCAAGTACTTCGGGGGCCTTCTTCAATCTGGGATTTGCGCCAAGCGCTTGGCGAATTCTCTCCCCGAGTGCCCACGCCGAGTGTTCAATCGGATGCCAGTCAGGTTCCCCCGGTGTATGTTTTCCAGGGGGGAGGTCGTGAGGGGGCACTTCTGGCGCACCTTCGCGTAGGCGATTCGCGGCTTCAACGATTTCCTCGACGCTTTTCATGTCGCCGTGCACTGGAGGGCGCCGCGCAGCGGCGGAACTCCCTTGGCGTCGGCGCTGACTAGCTTGTTATGCCTCACTGCACAACGCTTCCGCCTGAGCCTTCAACAACTGAAGGTCGTGATGCTTCGCCAAGAGTTTTGCATTCAGATTCGCCAGAATATCTCGACACACGTCCTTCCTCCCAAGGGCCAACGCAGCTGCCAAAAGTTTCTTCTGCTCTGGAACGATGGTCGGGAAGGGATAGGCAAGCTCCCGACCGCGGGCAGAGGCGGCGACCCAAAGCTCGCTGAACAGATCCTCGTTTCCACTGGCCGCTGCCTCCAAGATTAGTCTCGAGTAAGCCTTTTCAGAATCATGACGGTCGGCCCACAGCCGCCCTTTCTGCCAATCGAAGAGCGTGACCTCGCACAGGATGGGGCGAGCACGCTCGAACTCTCCAGCATCCCAGAGGCAGTACGCTCCACGAGCCCTCTGTAGGATGCTCTGATCTGCCTTTGCGAATGGACCTCTTGCGGAGGCGAGTTCGCTCTCGAGACGCCCAGCTGCAAAGAACAGTTCGGCGGCCTCCATGAATTCGCCAAGTTCCCAACAGGCGTAGGCTCTGTCTTCAAGCGCCTGCAACTGATCAGCACTCATGAGGCATGACGCGATGCATCCGCAGGATTTGCGGGATAAGCTGGACCGTGCGGAATATTCTGGGCACTGTTTCCTCCTGAAAGCGGCTTGAAGCCTGGGTTTGCAAGCGCAGGGCTGTGGGAACATCAAGGTACAAAGATTCCTGCAAACCCCGCAAGCTTCAGTTGGGCAAACTATAGCCTGCGTACGTGCAAAGGCAGGGGTGACGGCGCTCAAGTTTGCGCCGCAAGCAGAAAAAATGCCCGGATTGGAGAGTTGCGCTCAATGTCGCCTTCGGGCCCAAAGCTGCCGGTCACCTCGTCCAGAAAGCGGTCGCTCAACGTCTGGACAGAGCGGACGCCGATGCAGGCCATGAAAGAGTGGTACCAAGAGCACCCGGATCTGTTCCACAAGGGGCCATATGACCGTCCGGGATGCGACAGTCGATTTATCATGCTCCATGATGTGCTCCTATCGAAGGCGCGACGGCGCCGTCTCGTGTTGACGGACGTCGCCACGATATGGCGCCATGAATCTCGAAAGAGCAAAATCGGCCAGGTACTGCCGGTGGCGGACGACGGCTCCCCCGCCTTTCGGCGGTCCGCAGGGCGAGCCCGACGACCGTTCCGACCAGCGGCTGGTCCCGGAAATCGGCGAATGGCGCCTCAATCCTCGAGACTCACGCCCAAGGCATCCAGCCTCTTTGCGTATGCGTCCCGGCGTTTTGCCGCCTTTGCAGCTGCGTCAATGGCTGCTTGGATGGCCTTCGGCCCCTTTTTCGCAGCAGCTTTGATCAATCCGGACTTGTGAGCAGCATCTGCCTCCGCTCGCTTGAAAGTGGCGATGATTTCGACATCGGCAACAGATTGATTCACAGGTGTGCCCTTAAAGCTTGATGTCAGTGCGAAGCAACGCTGTTCTCAATTCGCGGGTCGCTGGTTTTGAAACATCGATGCCTTGAACCGCCAGGTCGAACGGTGAGCCAGGTTTGATACTGGCTGGAAGTATTTTTTTTACGGGATTCGTACTGGGGTGCTTGCCACCAGCAGCACACATGCGAACGGAAAACCCGAATTCGTCGAGTACCCCTTTTGCGTACAGCTCCGCCAAATGCTGAAACGAAACGAATGTTGAGCACTTTACTTCTTTATCCCCAAGCTTACGAACGCTACGGACGATCTCAAATTTACCCAGAGAATCCCGTTGGGTATTCGTAAATGGATGCACAAAAACCGTCTCGCGAGGTCCTCCATTTTTAGACGCCAGCGTGTGCTCGACGGCGATATCAGTTAACAGCACGTTGTTTTCCTAGTGATTCAATAAGCCACAGTGACAAGAGCCCAATTATCCCCCATCACGACCCAAAGCCCGCTCGCGATTTTCGAACCAGGCTTCAGCGTGGCCCCTTGCCAGCGGCGCGTTCAGCCACCGCAGCACTACCCCCAAACGCCGCCCCCAACACCCCCACAGCCTCCCTGCCCCGCCCACCCCGCACCCGCGAATGCAGAACCACCGGCAGCCGTGGCAACGCCGGCAGCCCCAGCCGGGCGCCCACGTCCACAGCCCCCAGCGGCAGCATGCGAGGTGCGAGGGCCGCCACGCCCAGCCCGGCAATGACGGCCGCAGACACCGCGGCCACCCCTCCCCCCACAAATGCCTCGCGCCAGGGCACGCCGGCCTGGTCGAGCAGTTGGCTGGCCACCACGCGCACACCACACGGTTCGGCCAAGGTCACGATGGGCAAGGGCTCGCCCGCGCGGTGCTGCCAGGTGGGCGCGGCATACCAGCCAAAGGCTTCTTCGGACAGCACCTGGCCGTCGCTGCGGCCCGCGCTGAAGCGCAGAATGGCCACATCGAGCTCGCGCCGGTCGTAGGCCTGGAGCAGGTCGCCCGATGAGCCGATGCGGATCTCGATCACCAAGCCTAGGTCGTGTGCCTTCATGCGGGCGATGAGGGCAGGCAAATCGGGCCCGGCCACGTGGTCGCTGATGCCGATGGCGATGCGCTCGCGCTCGGCCTGTTCGGCAAACGTGGCCAGGGTGCGCTGGTGCACGGCCAGCAGTTCGCGTGCAGGCTCGAGGAATGCCGCGCCGCGGGCCGACAGCTCCACATGGCGCGGCGTGCGATTGATGAGGCGGCAGCCCAGGCGGTCTTCCAGGCGCTTGAGTTTCAGGCTCACCGCCGCCTGGGTGGTCTGCATGGCGTCGGCCGCGCGGGTAAAACTGCCCAGCTCGGCAATGCGCACAAAGGCTTCGATGGCGTCGAGGTCGAGGGGGCGCTGCTCCTGTAGCGCTTGATGGTGCTGAGGGGCCTTTTCCATATGCAACCATTATCACTGCTATCAATTGCAATAACAAACGGTGATGATTAGCATGGGGCCACCTCAACTTTCATGGACCGTTTCCCATGCCCCTGCTCCACATCGCCCTGCGCGCCGGCAAGCCCGAGGCCTACCGCCAGGCCCTTTGCGACAGCCTGTACCGCGCCATGCGCGAGACCTTCAATGTGCCCGAGGACGACGAGTTCATGCTCATCACCGAGCACGATGCCGCCAACTTCCGCTACAGCCCCACGTACATGGGCGTGGCGCGCAGCGATGACCTGGTATTTGTCCAGATCACCGCCAACAACACGCGCACGCTGGAGCAGAAAAAAGCGCTGTACCAGCGCATCACGCAGCTGCTGGGAGAAAACCCGGGTGTGCGGCCCGAGGATGTGTTCATCAGCCTGGTGGAAGTGGCCAAGGAGAACTGGTCGTTTGGCCACGGGCTGGCGCAGTACGCCTGAAGCGAAATCAAGCGCGCGACCAACCAGCACAATTGCGCGGCGGCGCGCGTTGCCGACGAGGGGTATCGGCAAGCCCTGACAGCGCAGCACAGCAATGCTGAGACAATCATTGCTATGCATGCACAGCAACTGTCAGCCGCGGGCCCGGCTTTTCCGACGGGATTCATTCCCCTGGCCGGTACCCGCGAGGATTGCGACGCATGCGCACGGGGTGAGCGCTTGGGCTTTCAGTTCACATACGCCTACCAGCCCATCGTGGACGTGCAGGCCCGGGCGGTATACGCCCATGAGGCGCTGGTGCGCGGGCCGGCGGGCGAAGGCGCCATGACGGTGCTGTCGCAGGTGACCGAGGCCAACCGCTACCGTTTCGACCAGGCTTGCAGGGTCAAGGCCATCAAGGGCGCAAGCGAGCTGGGCATGGCGGTGCCGGTGTCCATCAACTTTTTGCCCAATGCGATCTACAAGCCCGAGCTGTGCATACGCACGACGCTGGAGGCAGCGCGGGTGCACGGGTTTCCGGTCACCAACATCATCTTCGAGGTGACCGAAGGTGAGCGCATCGAAGATGGGCCCTGGTTCGCCAAGATCCTGCGCGAGTACCGGCGCCTGGGTTTCAGGACGGCCATCGACGATTTTGGCGCCGGGTATGCGGGCATGAAGCTGCTGGCGGATTTTCAGCCCGATATCATCAAGATCGACATGGACATCGTCCGCCATGTCGACACGAACCGGGCCCGCCAGGCCATCGTGCGCAACCTGGTGCGGCTGTGCGAGGAGATGGGCATCGAGGTGATTGCCGAGGGCATAGAGACCCCGGCAGAACGCGATCTTCTGCGCGATGCAGGCATCCGCCTGATGCAGGGCTACCTGTTTGCACGCCCGGCGTTCCGGGCCATCGCGCCGGTGGATGCGGCGGCGTTTGGCACCCCGACCCCGTAGGAGGATGGCGCGATCCGGCTGCGGCAGGGCTTTGCCAGGTTTTTCCAGCCCCGCCGCCTGCAGTGCAGGCGGCGGCTGCTGATACGCCGGGGCATGCCAAGGCTTCCCGCCCCACTGGCAAGCCATTCTTCGCCACGCTGAGCTTGCTTGCCAAAAATGATTTGCAGCGCGACGGGTGCCTTCCCATAATTTGCACGGAACTCCGGTCACGCGTTGATCCGGGTGACTTCACTTCTGGCATGGGGTCTGTTGCCGAAGGGTGTCCACGCAACCAAGCAAGTACGGGAGACTGCATGAGCGCCGAGTTGTTTCGAGACCGGGTTCGGGAACTGGCACAGCATCTGGGGATCGATGGCCTGGTACCCAATGCACACGGGGTGGTGAGCATGGCCGGTAACGACGGGATCTGGGTGCACATCAGCCATCGACCAGAGGATGACCGTGTCCATTGGACGGCTGCCGTGGCCAATCTGACCGGACGCGACAGCAGCAAAATCCTGCAAGGGGTGCTCAGCGCAAACCTGGACCAATTGCGTACCAAAGGCTGCTTCTTCGCCTTGGAAGACACCTCCCAAACGCTTGTCTTGCGCTACCACGAATCCATGGCTGGCCTGCATACCCAGCGGTTCCTGGAGGCCACGGACTCCTTTGTTGGAGTCATCGAATTTTGGAAGACGCGGTTGGCCAAGGCGCTGGCGCGCACGCAGGAGCAGAGCGCAAGGTCGACCGCCGTTGAATTCCACGGCGAGGTCTCCGATGCCGCCATCTTCCTGAACAACAGGGTCTAGGGCGTGTCATCCATCATTTCGCCCCCGCGCTGGCCCCGGCATGCGGATGGCTGCGCAAAGCACGGCGCAGCCAATACCACGGCTATTGGCAAACCGTGCGACAAAGCAGACGCCGCATGCCGCGGCCAGCCCGAAGGGAAAGCCTGCAGCGCGGCGCATTGCGGCATTGCCCTTCGCTTGCGTAGCCGTGCTACGCGGCACTCAGGGCGCCTTGCACTGCACCGCGCTGCAGGCTTTCGCGGGTGCGAAATGATGGATGACACGGCCTGGTAACCATGCCGCCGCTGAGTACGACCGCCCCCAATCCTGCCGGCCTTGCCGCATGGCGTGAAATGGCGGGCGACGCAACCCGCATCACCCTGAACGAACAGAGCCGGGCGCAGAACGCGAGCCTGCTTCCGCTGGGCGGGAACTCCACCGAAGAGAACCAGGCCGCGTTTGACAACCTCTTCACTTCGATCCACGGAAGCTCTCCGGAAGCCGCACCTGCGGTTCGCGAGCTGTTGGAAGGCCATCTCGACGCTGGTCTGCCCCTGACGGGCCGGCTGGTGCAGATGGCGATGCACATGGTTGAACAGTCCGCAGCCCAACTGTGCGACAAGTGGGACGTTGCGGCCAACTCCATCAATCTTTCGCCACGCGAAGTGGAGGGCCTGGAGGCCTATTTTGACTTTCAAACGCATTTGGGCGACCGCTTGCTGGCTGCCGATGCAGTGACACCCGCCGACAGGCTGGTGGTGCTGGATGCGATGTTGGATGAAATCAGGACAGCCCCCGTGGTGGGAGAAGCGGTCAAGGATCGCTTTATCGCCTACACGGGAATGGCGCGTGAGCAGGCCATTTTCGAACGAGACATCGCGAACTCGCCAAGTCCAGAACTGCGGAACATGGCGCTCCCGGGTGAGTGCTGGAAGCTGGTGATGGATGGAAGTGCCCACGGAGAATTGACAGGCATCGTCCATTTTGAGAACGAATGCGGTTACATGCACGGCATGCTGAAGGCCTTGAATCACATGCTGGCACACGTACAAGACCCGGTGACAGCGGAAAGCTATGGCGAGCTGCATGACATCGCGGTCGGTGGCGTCCACGAACGAAACCACGTGGGTCCCGCTGGTCTGATGAAGCAGGGTTTTCGAGACGGCTCCGTAGGATTTGGTTTGGTCGAAGGCTCCAACATGAGTCGAGCGGGCCTGCTGGAGTTTGCGCGCTCGCCTCAGCGCCAGGAACAATGGTGCATTTACAGGAAAAAATTCAAAACGGGACCATCGGGGCCTGTTCCCGGATTGCGCACCGCTGTCCATACGCCAGAGCAATGCAAGGCGAAGGCAGGCCAGATCATCGCGCAGTACCACCGCGAGGTTGAAGCCGCCCCGCAAGACAACCCCCAGCGCGAGACCGCCATACTTCGCGCCATCGCCAAGTGCTGCAAGGACCTGGATCAACACCACCTCTTCTCGGACGGGAACATCAGAACGGTGGCGTTCCTGCTCATGAACAAGCTGCTCATTCAAAACGAGATGAGCCCCACCATGTTCATGAACCCGAATGCCATCGACATGCACTCCACTGACGAGATTGTTGAACTGATGCGCCAGGGTCAGACTGCAGTAGGACTGCTCAGTGAAGCTGAACCGCTTGATGACGCAGACCTGCTGGACGAACTGGCACGGATTGTCGGAGACACGGTGTAATACCGGGAAAGCGGTTGCCAATCGATCAGACGCGCTGCCCATCCCTGATGCGGTAGCTCGGCTGGTACATGGTCACGAACTCTTCCGCCGCGGTGGGGTGCACGGCCATGGTGCGGTCGAAATCGTCCTTGGTGGCACCGGCCTTGAGGGAGATGCCCAGCAATTGCACCATCTCGCCCGCATCGTGGCCCAGCACGTGGGCGCCCAGCACCTTGCGGCTGGCGGCATCGACGATGAGCTTCAGGACCATCTTTTCCGCACGGCCCGACAACGTGGCCTTCATGGGGCGGAACTCGGCGCGGTAGACCTCCAGTTCGGCATAGCGCTTTGCGGCGTCCTCCTCCGACAGGCCCACGGTGCCGATCTCGGGCTGCGAGAACACGGCGGTGGCGATCAGGTCGTGGTCGGGCACGGTGGGTTGGCCCCGGTACTCGGTGTCGATGAAGCACATGGCCTCGTGGATGGCCACGGGCGTGAGCTGCACGCGGTTGGTCACGTCGCCCAGCGCCCAGATGCTGGGCACGCTGGTGCGCGAGTACGCGTCCACGACGATGGCGCCGCGTTCGTCCAGGGCCACACCGGCTGCCTCCAGACCCAGGCCCCTGGTGTTGGGGTCGCGGCCCAGTGCCAGCATGATGGTGTCGACGGCGATGGTCTCGCCGTTCTTGGTGGAGGCAATGAGCCCGCCGCCCTCACCTTCCACCTGGGCTACGTTCTCGATCACGTCCGTGAGCAGGATGCGGATGCCCTTGTCCACCATGGCCTTGTGCAGGCCCTGGCGCATGTCGTGGTCGAAGCGCGAGAGGATTTCCTTGCCGCGGTAGATCAGTGTGACCTGGACGCCCAGGCCGTGGAACACATTGGCGAATTCGACCGCGATGTAGCCGCCGCCGGCGATCAGGATGGAGCGCGGCAGCTCAGGCAGGTCGAAGGCCTCGTTGGAGCTGATGCACAGCTCGTGCCCCGGCAGCGCAGCATGCGGGTTGGGCGCGCCGCCCGTGGCGATGACGATGCGCTCGGCCGTCACCGTCTTGCCGGTGGCCATGATGCGCACGGTGTGCGCGTCGACCAGCTCGGCGCGGCTGTCGATCACTTCGGCCTGGTTGGTCTCCAGGCCGCGGCGGTACAGGCCCTCCAGGCGGGCGATCTCCTTGTCCTTGGCTGCGATCAGCGCCTTCCAGTCGAACGTGGGCGTACCCACCGTCCAGCCATAGCCCGCGGCGTCTTCGAAGTGTTCATGGAACTGCGAGGCATAGACGAACAGCTTCTTGGGCACGCAGCCGCGGATCACGCAGGTGCCACCAAAGCGGTGTTCCTCGGCCACCGCCACGCGCTTGCCCAGCGAGGCCGCGACGCGCCCCGCGCGTACCCCGCCCGACCCGCCACCGATCACGAACAAATCATAGTTATAGCCGCTCATCGCCTGGTTTTCCTTGTCAGCCGCAGCGCGCATCTCCAGTGTCTGCGCCATCACTGCGGCGCCCGGATGTTAATCCGGCCAGGCTTTCGCTGCAGGCGGCACTGAACTTACCCCGCCAGGTACTTCTGCGCAGCCTTGTTGCGCTTGGTGACTGCACGCTCCATGGCCGTTCTTCCCTGCTGGTCACGCCGGTCGCGGTCCACACCGGCCTGCAGCAGCAGGGGGATGCAGTCGGTGGCCTTCCAGTACAGGGCTTCGTGCAGGGCGTTGCCGCCGTCGTGCATGGTGTGGTTGGGGTCGGCGCCGTGGGCCAGCAGCAGGGCCACGGCATCGGTCCGTTTGGCGGCGATGGCCGCAGCCAGTGCGCAGGAACGCCCGGGCGGCGCAGTCGCGGGCAGGCCCAGGTCCAGCAGTTGCTGCAGCAACGCCAGGGGCGGCCGCAGCTTGTCGCGGCGCACCCAGTGGCGCAGCGTGGAGGCGGCGGCATCGGCCCACTGCGGATCGTCCTGCCCGGGCACGGGCTTGCCGGCACTGCGGGCCACCAGGTCGTTCAGCATCGCGGCATCCATCTCCGGCTGCTCGGTGACCGACTCCACCAGCAGGTTCGGAAAAACCCCGGGCACCAGCACCAGGGCATGGTCGACACCCTCGCGCCACAGCCGGTCCAGTGCATGGTGGTTGCCGTCCTTGAGGGCATGTACCAGCAGGCTGCGGCGCGTCTCCTCGTCGGGTGGCGCCTGCTCCAGCAGGGTATCGAGCCAGGCATGGTCATGCGCCCACACGGCATGGGTCTGGCGCAACTTCATCTCGCCCTGCAGGGTGGACTCGGGCCAGGCGATGCGGGCGCCACGCGCCATGAGGAGTTCGCGCACACGCTGGTGGCAGCCCTGGGCCAGAGGCGAGCCGTGGATCGGGCTGTAGGCATTGACATCGGCACCCGCATCCAGCAGCAGCTGCGCGGCCTGCAGGCAGCGCTCGGGCGGCTCGCTCAGGTGCTCGGATGAGCTGACCAGCGCATGCAGGGCGGTAGCGCCCTCGTCATCGATGCCGTTGACCTCGGCACCGGCGTCGAGCAAGGCCTGCATCAACCGGCTGTCGAAGGCATGGGCTGCGCGCAGCAAGGGGAACACCGGCATCGTGGAGTACTCGGGCATGCGCGTGACCAGGGCCACCGGGTCGGGGCGCGCGCCGGCCTGCAGCAGCGCGATGATGGCGTCGGTGGGCAAGAGCGTGTCGTTGCGTCCATCCTTGACGGTGAACAGGTGCACCATCAGCGGCAAGTGGCCCACCAGGGTGTTGGGGTCCAGCCCATGGTGGCGCACCAGGTCGATCAGGGCCTCGTGGTCATCGCCGGCGAGCAACTGGCGCACCTCTTCCATCGGGTCCATCTTGCGCGCGGCGGCCTCGAACTGCTTCTTGCTCACCTCCCTGCCCGGGCCGTTGAACCACAGGCCCTGGAGTTGGCCGTCGCCTGCGCCATCGTCCCACTCGCAGCCAAAGAGCTTGCCACCTCGCTCCGCAAGGCCGGCAGGCCAGCCATCGCCCGGCAGCAGGGACCAGGGGCCGAGCACGGCCAGTTCGGCCAGCAGGCCCACGCAGCTGGCAAACTCGAAGCTGGCGCCCGAGCCTTCGGGCAGGCCAAGCAACGCCTCCAGCGCCTGGGCCTGGGCATCCAGCGGCAGGCGCTCCGTGGCCTCGGCTTCGTCGACCCAGCGGCGGGCCTCGGCGCGCGACTGGAAGTACAGGGTGTAGTGCAAACGGTTTTCTGACATGGAATACAACAGGGCTGAGTCGGCCGCAAGGGCCATTGCCCGATTGTGGCGAGGCTGGAGCGCGGTCTGCTGGACAAGTTGTCCACCCCGCTGGTGCAACGAATGCGGTCACCAGGGACTGCGGGCTCTTCACACAGGCCTCACGCTGGCGGGCGACACTGCTGCGCACCTTGCCCTGGGCATGCCCCCAAGAACAGATGACAGCCTTTCACAGCCAGATCCGCCAAGCCGCCCTGCCCTTTGCCTTCATCGCCGCCGTCTATCTGGGTGTCCGGCTGTGGCTGAGCATCGGCGACATTTCGCTCGCCCACTGCCCTGCAGACCTGGTCTGGTACGGCCTGGCAAGTGGCGACAAGAAATGCAGCTGGCCACTGCCGGTCTACCTGGCCAAGGACATGGGTGGTGCCGCCGTCACGGCCGCCCTGCCCGTACTGTTGTGCGCCGCCGTGGCACCGCCCGCGGACAGGAAGGCAGCGGCGTGCATCGCCGCCATGGCCATCTGCGCCCTGGCGCTGCTGTACCTGCTGGGTGGCTCGCACCACCTGCGGCCTGCCAGCCTGCTGGTGGGCGTGGGCGTGGCTTCTGCGCTGTCGTCGTGGCTGGCTACGTGGTGCGTGGCACGAACGGCCCGGCCACGCTGAGCACCGTGCTCAGTTGATAAGGGCGCCCAGCAGAAAGGCCAGCCCCAACAACAATCCATCGTTGAGGATGTGCGCCAGCGATGCCACCGACAGGTTTTTGGTGCGCAGGTAGGCCAGCCAGAGCACCATGCGCGATACGCTGATGATGACCAGGCTCTGCGCCACATTCCAGCCGTAGGTCGGCAAGTGCAAGGCACCGAACAGCACCGCCGACACCACCCACGCCCCCACGATGGCCCGGCGCCGGGGCCAGGCCAGCGGGCCCGCCAGCCAGGTGAGCAGGGCCAGGAAGGGCAGCACTGTGAGGATTTCCTCGCCGATAAGATGCGGGATGGTGCATGCCAGGAACACAATTTTCTCGGCCGTGCCCATGGCGGCCAGCGCCTTGACCACGGGGTTGGGCACGGCGCCGAAGAATTGGGAAACCAGCAGCGCCACGGCCACCGTCACCACGATGTTGAGCAGCACCAGGCCGACCGCCAGCCGCACATCGCGCCAACCCACGGGCCGAAACAGCTGCTGCCACTGCGGCCCCGCCACCGCGCGCAGGGCCAGCAGCGGCAGCGCCGGGAAGGCCAGCGCCGGAATCAGCGCCGGCCAGCCGCCCGAGACCCGCATGGCCGCCACGGAGGGGATGTGCAGCGCGCCATAGGCTGCCATGGCGACCAGGAGCACGGCGAGCCACTGGCGGGCGCCCAGTGCCACGGGGCGGCCGTCGTAGAACGGGAAATCCGTGCCCTGTGCGGGCAGCGGCGGCGCTGCGCCCCCCGCCATCAGCCCTGCTGCACCCGGTTGCGCCCCGCCTGCTTGGCTGCGTACAGGGCCGCGTCGGCACGCCCGTAAATGCGCTCGGCGTTCTCGCCCTCCACCAGGGTGGCGGCGCCCACGCTGATGGTCACAGGCATCTCGGGCCAGGGGCCGGCCTCCACCATCTTGCGGATGCGCTCGCCCACCTCCAGCGCGCCAGCCTCGCCGGTGCTGGGCAGGATGACGGCGAACTCTTCGCCGCCAACGCGGGCTACCACGTCCACCGTGCGGGCGCAGGCCTTCATGTGGCCGGCAATGGCCTGCAGCACGCGGTCGCCGCCATCGTGGCCGATGGTGTCGTTGACGCGCTTGAAGTGGTCCACGTCGAGCATGAGCAGGCTCAGCGGTGTGCCGCGGCGCTGCACCACGGCCAGTTCCTGGGCCATGAGGGCGTCGAACGCGCGGCGGTTGCGCAGGCCCGTGAGGGGGTCGGTGGTGGCCAGGTCTTCGAGCCGCATGTTCAGCTCGTCCACGCGCTGAATCTGTTCGACCAGTTGCAGGTTGATGCTGGCAGCCTGCTGCAGGGCGATGCGCAGGCGGATCTCGCGCAGGGCGGACTGGCCCAGTTCGGTGAGCACGTCCAGGTCCTGCTCGGTCCAGTGCCGGGGCGCGAAGTCGAGCGCGCAAAAGGTGCCCAGGGCATCGCCGTCTTCCGTGAGCAGAGGTATGCCGGCGTAGGCGCGCACGCGCCCTGCCTTCACGCCGGGCAGGTCGCGGAACACGGGCAGCAAGGTGGCGTCTTCGATCACCAGCGGTACCTTGGAGACTGCCACATAGTGGCAAAAGGTGCGCCCCATCTGATCGCGGCTGCCCCCGGGCGCGGCCACGCCGGGGCCCAGGGCCGTGCTCATGTGGAAGTCGCGACCCCGGTCGAGCAGCGAGACAAAGACAACGGGGGCCCCGGTGAGCCGCGACGCCAGGCGGGTGAGGCGGTCGAAGGTTTCCTCGGGCGCGCTGTCGAGCAGGCCGGTGCGCTGCACGGCTTCGAGGCGCCGCGGGTCGGACAGGGCGATGTGGATGCTGGCGTCGTCCGGCGGTGGGGAAAGCGCAAGGTCCATGGCGTGGGGCGTGGGGGATGGTGGTGTTGGCCTGCCTGCATTATTGGCGCGCGTGCCAGGTGGCCGCATCGGGAATCCCCTCTAACCGGCGGCATTTGGTCACCAGACACAGCCAACCCGGAAGAATGCGTGCGATGAGCCGCTGCAAGGACGAGGTCTTTCTCTCCTTACCGCCTTGGCCTTTGCGCCGTTTGCCGACCATTGCGATCGGCCGACCGAAATGCCGCTTACGGCTGCCGGGGCTTGATGGCCACCAGCACGTTCTCGCCCTCCACCCGCTCGGCGCGGAACTCCACGCGCGTGCCGGGCTGCAGGCCCTTGAGTAGCGCCGCGTCGCGCACGCGGTAGGTGATGGTGGAGAACGGGATCTTGGTGCCGGGCGCCACCTTGATGTGCGCGAAGGTATCGCGGCTGCCCTGCTCTTGCGAGACAGCGCGGAACTCGCCCTGGGTGTAGACCGATTCAGCCCCGGCGGTGGTAGCCGTCTGGGCCGATGCAGCCCCCGGCAGGCAGCACAGCAGCAGCACGGAAGCGGCCAGGGAGCGTAGCGTGGGGCATGTAGTCATGCGCAAAAGCATACTGCATGGCGACCCGTGGCACCAAGCGGGCAATGCCCACGCAATGGCACAGCGTTCGGTCGTCCGATACCGCCAGCTCCGTGACCTTGGCGATGGCACCGTACTTGCCGGCGGGGCCGGCCTGGGGGTGCTTGCGCAGGGATGCCTTGACCTGCACGGGCGTCACCCACAGCGGCACCTCGCCCTGCAAGGCCTTGATCTGTTCCATCACCGCGCGGGCGACTTCGACGAAGTAGATCTGGTCCGGCGCGGTGCGCAGGTCGAACCGGCCAGGCCCCACGGCCAGGCAGCCTGAGAGCTTGTCGGCCGCCATGGCGTAATCGCAGGCCAGGGCCATGAAGGCGATCACAGGAAGGCGCTGTATGGATGTCACGAAAGGATTTTGAAGAGCCAGTGCACGCACGGACTCATCGCACGGCGCGAGGCTCCCGCTGCGAACGGGCCGCCACCAGCGCAATCGCCAGCGCCCCCATCACCAGCACCGCGGCCATGCCGAAGGTGGCTTGCAGCCCGGCCAGTACCGCACCGGGCTGCGCCATGGCAGCGCCCTGCCCGGCCTGCACACCAGCCCCCCAGGCGAACACGGCCCCCATGGCCGAGGCGCCAGTGACCAGCCCCAGGTTGCGCGAGAGGTTGAGCAGGCCGGACACCACGCCGCGCGGTGCACCGACACCGGCCATGACCGCTGTGTTGTTGGCCGCCTGGAACAGCGCATACCCGGCGGTGAGGACCACCAGCGGCGCCACATAGCCCGAGACACCGAGTGCCGGCCACACTCCGGGCAGCAGCACCATCAGCACCGCCCCCGCGGCCATTGCCAGGATCCCCGCCACCACGGTACCCTGCGTACCCAACCGATCCACCAGCCGGCCCGCCGGCACACCCGCCAGGGCCGAGACCAGGGGCCCGCACGACATGGCCAGCCCCACCTGGGCCGGGGCCAGCCCCAGAGCCCCTGCCAGGTAGAACGGGCCCACCACCAGCGTGGCCATGACCACGGTGGTGACCAGCGCGCTCATCGCAAAGCCCGCACCCAGGGCCGGCCCCTGGAACAGGGCCAGCGGAACCATGGCTGCCACACCGCGCCGCCCTGCCCCGCGCTGCAGATGGATGAACAGCACCAGGCCCAGCAAGGCCCCCGCCAGCAATGCGCCATTGAGCATGCCGAAGCGGCCCTGCCCCAACGTCATGGCCAGGGCATAGGCAGCCAGCGTGGCCGCCAGCAGCATCATGCCCGCGATGTCGAAGCGAGGGCGCTGTGTGCCTGCGCCGATGCGGTCTGCAGGCAGTGTGCGGCGCGCCAGCCACCAGGCCGCGGCCCCCAGCGGCAGGTTCACGGCAAACAGCCCTGGCCAGCCCCAGCCCGCAATCAGCGCCCCGCCCAGCGTGGGCCCCAGCGCCGTGCCCACGGCCGACAAAGTGCCCAAGAGGCCCATGGCGCGGCCCGTGCGCTCTGGCGCAACGGCATCGGCCACCAGGGCCATGCTGAGTGCCATCATCGCCGCGGCGCCCAGGCCCTGCAGGGCGCGCGCAGCCACCAGCCAGGGCAGCGATGGCGCCAGCGCGCACAGCAGCGATGCGCCGCTGAACAACGCCAGCCCCTCCAGCAGCAGGCGCCGGCGCCCCAGCACATCGCCCAGCCGCCCCACACCGACCACGGCCGTGGTGGTCGCGAGCAGGTAGGCCAGCACCACCCACTGCACCTGCTGGAAGCTGGCGCCAAAGGCCTGCGCCAGCGTGGGCAGGCCCACATTGGCGATGCTGGTGCCCAGCGAGGCCAGCAGCGTGGCCAGACCCAGGGCGGCCAGTACGCCGCGCGGTACAGCGGGAGAAGCAAGGGGCTTGGCTGTGGCGGTGGTCATGGTGCGGTGGCAGACATCGGATCGGTAAACCGAGCGTAGGCATTTGCCAGCCATGGCGGAAGGCGCAGCATTTGCATTGCATCAGTGCACCAGACGCCATGCCAAAATCAGATAATGGGTGCATGACCCGCCCCGACCTGAACCTGCTCGTCACCCTGGATGTGCTGCTGGCCGAAGGCAATGTGGCACGCGCCGCCAGGCGCCTGCACCTGAGCTCCTCGGCCATGAGCCGGGCGCTGGCGCGCCTGCGCGAAACGGTCGGCGATCCGCTGCTGGTGCGCGCCGGCCGCGGCCTGGTGCCCACGCCCCGGGCGCTGGAACTGCGCGAGCGTGTGGCCCAGCTGGTGCACGACGCCGAGGCCGTGCTGCGCCCCATCGAGGCGCCAGACCTGGCGCAGATCGCGCGCACCTTAACCCTGCGCACCAGCGATGGCTTTGTGGAAACCTTCGGCCCTGCGCTGCTCGCGCGCGTGGCGGCCGAGGCCCCCGGTGTGCGCCTGCGCTTCGTGCAAAAGCCCGACAAGGACAGCACCCCGCTGCGCGATGGCGAGGTGGACCTGGAGACCGGCGTGCTCGGCCCCGCCATGGGGCCCGAGGTGCGGGTGCAGGCGCTGCTGCGCGACCGCTTCGTGGGCGTGGTGCGCGCAGGGCACCCGCTGGGCAAGGGCAAGGTGACCACGAAGCGCTACGCGGCCGGCCGGCACATCGCCGTATCACGCCGCGGGCTGGAGCAAGGGCCCATCGAGCAGGTGATGGGCCCGCTGGGCCTGGAGCGCGACATCGCCACCATCGTGAGCGGATTTGCCACCGCACTGGCGCTGGCCCGCGCCACGGATTTGGTCGCCACCGTGCCCGAGCGGCACACCGCCGGCCTGCGCGCGGGCCTGCACACCTTTGCTCTGCCGGTGGCGGTGCCGCCCATCACCGTGTCGCTGCTGTGGCACCCGCGCCTGCATGCGGACCCGGTGCACCAGTGGTTGCGGGGGCTGGTGCAGGAGGTCTGCGCAGCGTAGCGAGCCGGCGCGCTGCGGCTCAAGGGCGCCAGGGCGCGACCGTATTGCCGCCCGACACCAGTTGCTGGCGCGCCGCCGGGGTGAACAGGTGGTAGAGCATGCGCGGCGGCGATGCGCTCACCTCGTCGAGCGCCGCGCGGTGCTCTGGGGACAGCACCATATCCAGCGCGGCCATGTTGTCGGCCACCTGCTCCACCCGGCTCACGCCCATGAGGGTGGAGGTGATTCCAGGCCGCCCGGTGACCCAGGCCAGGGCCACGCGCGCGGGGGTTTGCCCGACTTCGGCGGCCACGCGGCGCAGCACATCGACAATGGCCCAGTTGCGCTCGGTGAAGAGGGAATCGCCGAACGGATTGGCGCCGTCCAGCCGCTTGTCGCCGGCCGGGCGCTCTTCACTGGCCGCAGCCACTTCGCGCGGCAGGCCGCCTGCGCGGGGTGTGCCGGCCTCCACCGTGGCCCGGTCGTACTTGCCCGCCAGAAAGCCGAAGGCCAGCGGGCTCCAGGGCACGATGCCCATGCCGAATTCGCCGGCCAGGGGCACGTGCTCGTCTTCGATGTCGCGGTTGACCAGCGAGTAGAAATACTGCAGGCCGATGGGCCGGGGCAGGCCCCGCACGGCAGCCAGCGTGGCCAACTGGGCGGCGTACCAGGCAGGTGCGTTGGAGACGCCCCAATAGCGCACCTTGCCGCTGCGCACCAGGGCGGCCATGGTCTCCAGCAGTTCCTCGGCCGGGGTGGCCGAGTCCCACACATGCACCCAGTACAGGTCCACATGGTCGGTCTGCAGGCGGCGCAGCGAGCCGTGCAGCGCGGCATGCACGTGCTTGGCGCCGTTGCCCCCGGCATGCGGCCCCTGCCCTGCCGAAAAGCCCGCCTTGGTGGCAATGACGATGCGCTCGCGCAGGCCGCGCCCGGCGATGAAGCCGCCCAGCATCTCCTCGCTGGCACCGCTGGAGTACACGTCGGCCGTGTCCACAAAGTTGCCGCCAGCCTCCACATAGGCGTCGAACACCCTGCGCGAGGCGTCCTCGCCCGAACCCCAGCGCGGCGCGCCAAAGGTCATGGTGCCCAGCGCCAGGGGGCTGACGGCCAGGCCCGAACGGCCCAGCGTTCGGTAGTCGGTGAGGGACATGGATGAATTTCCTAGTGGTTGATAGGAAAATATAGCAGCCCTTGCCAAACCGGGCAATCGATTTCATAGTGCTCACTATGAAAATAAAGAAACCCACGGCCCGGCGCCGCAAAGGCCGCCCCCTGTCGTTCGACCGGGACGTGGCGCTGAACCAGGCCATGCTGCTGTTCTGGCAGCATGGCTACGAGGCCACCTCGCTCAACGACCTGACCACTGCGCTGGGGGTCACGCCGTCCAGCATCTACACGGTGTTCGGCGACAAGAAGGGGCTGTTTCTGGAGGCCGTGGAGCGCTATGTGTCCGGCGGCCCGGTCACCTCGCAGACCATCATCGACGGCGCGGCCACGGCGCGCGATGCCGCCTGGGGCCTGCTGCAGGCGGCAGCCATCGGCTCCAGCGGTGCGGACACGCCGGCCGGCTGCCTGCTGGCCAGCTCGGCCATCAGCTGCTCGGACGCAGCCAGCGAGGTCAAGGAAACCCTGGCCGGCATGCGCCGCGGCATCGAGGCCATGCTGGAGCAGCGCATTGCCAAGGCCATCGCCAGCGGCGAACTCCCGAGCAGCGCCGACGCCAATGCCCTGGCCGGGCATGTGATGGCGGTGATACAGGGCATATCGACCCTGGCACGCGACGGCGCGCCGCGCGAGAAACTGCTGCGCGTGGCCGCCACGGCGATGCAGGCGTGGCCGGGTCGCGCGGGGGCTGAGGCGGCGGACCATTGAGCCCGCGTTGCCTCTTGGGGAACTCTCATGCGGTCTAGCCGCAGAACCCAAGCAAGGTCGTCGCTGTGGTCGACCCTCTGCGCGAAGTGATCGCAGATGAGGAAGGGTTGCCCTCTACCAAGTCCGACAGCCTCCCTGCAGGGGCCATGGCTCGAATTTTGCTTGGCTATGGAACAACTTCAGGCAAGAGGAAATCCTTGAACCGGCATTACATCTTCAATGGGGGCGCGCAAGGCAACTGGCGGATTGAACGGATGGTGCCAGTGCGTGGCGAGCCGCTTGCAAAGGCCAATTACCTGGATGTCAGGGTGGATGACTCCGTTGTCGCAGCGCAGACCTCCTGGCAGCTTCGTGGTGTGGTCAGCAACGAGCGATATGTGACCGAAGAGGAGCGGGCCGGGCTTGTTGCACGGCAGGCGCCACTCGGTCGTGCCGACGCATCCCATGCCGTGCTCATCCCCATTCGCAAGTCTGCGAAGTGGTGGTCCTTGGCGCAAGACCAGCGCCGGGCCATCATCGAAGAAGACTCGCGACACATCGCGATCGGCATGGAGTACCTTCCAGCGGTGGCGCGCCGACTTCATCACTGCCGCGACCTCCCTGGCGAGCAGCCTTTCGATTTTCTGACTTGGTTTGAGTTTGCACCGGATCAAGAAAGTGCTTTCGACGAATTGCTCCATCGCCTTCGGTCCACGCATGAGTGGGACTATGTGGAGCGTGAGCTGGAGCTTCGTCTGGTGACGGCCCAGGGTCGTCGCTGACTGGAAATCCATGTGCGCCGAGTGCTTGCTCAAGGCCGTCTATGGCGATCGCTGCAGTTTGCGCCTCTCCCTGGCGCGAAATCCATCGGTTTTATGGATGGCATCTGTTTACGGGACATCGCACTGGCGAGTCGCACCACACTGCACGTTCACAGCGCGTCCAGATCCGCGCGCAATTGGCTGGCATGCGCACGCAGGGCCTGCAACTGCGGGCCCTGCATCTTCTGCAACTGGCGGTACACCATGCCGAGGCGAAAGTTGCTGCCCAAGTTGGCTTCGTGGCGGGCAAAGAAGTCCCAGTACAAGGCGTTGTAGGGGCAGGCGCGCTCGCCCACCTTCAGCTTCTTGTCGTAGTGGCAGCCCTTGCAGTAGTCGCCCATGCGGTCGATGTAGGCGGCGCTGCTGACATAGGGCTTGGTGGCCAGCAAACCGCCGTCGGCAAACTGGCTCATGCCTACCGTGTTCGGTAGCTCCACCCACTCGAAGGCGTCGATGTAGACCCCGAGGTACCAGCGGTGCACGGCTGCAGGGTCCAGCCCGGCCAGCAGGGCAAAGTTGCCGATGACCATGAGGCGCTGGATATGGTGGGCGTAGGCACCATCGAGCGATTGCCCCACGGCATGCTGCAGGCAGCGCATACGGGTGTCGCCGCTCCAGAACCACTGCGGCAGCGGCGCGGTGTGGCCCAGGGCGTTGCGCCCGTCGTAGCCGGGCATGTGGGCCCAGTAGATGCCGCGCACGTACTCGCGCCAACCCAGGATCTGGCGGATGAAGCCTTCCACCGCCGCCAGTGGCACGGTGCCTGCCTGCCATGCGGCCTGGGCGCGCTGCACCACCTCGCGCGGGTGCAGCATCTTGGTGTTGAGGGCGAACGACAGCAGCGAGTGGAACAGGTGCGGGCTGCGCGTGCTCATGGCGTCTTCGTACTCGCCAAAGTGCGGCAAGGTGGTGGCAATGAAGTGGTCGAGCGCGGCCAGGGCCTCGGCCCGGTTCAGCGGCCAGCGCAGCTGCGCGGCCTGCGGGTTGCCAAAGCTCTGCACGCCGGCGGCCACGATGGTGGCCCACAGGGCGCTGTGGTCGTGCACGGGCCGCGCATCGGGCGGCGTGGCCGGGGTACCGGGCCAGGGCTTGCGGTTGTCGTGGTCGTAGTTCCACTGGCCGCCCTCGGGCTCGCCGGCCTCGTCGATCAGCACGCCATGCTGGTGGCGCATGCGGCGATAGAAGTGCTCCATGAGCCACTGCTTGCGGCCCGCAAACACCTCGGCCACCTCGCTGCGGCTGGTGTAGAAGTGTTCGCTGCCAACCGCCTGCGTGGCAAAGGGCTGCTCTGCGCACCACTGGTGCAGTTGCGCATCGAGCCGCCACTCATCGGGGTGCTGGTACTCCAGCCGCTGGGCGCCATAGTGCGCCATGAGGGCGGCCAGGTTGCCGGGCACGGACTGGCGGTTGCTGGCGTCGTCGATGGCCACGTGGCGCACACGGTGCCCGTCGCTGCGCAGGTGGCGCGCCAGATCGCGCATGGCGGCAAAGATGGCGAGGATTTTTTGCGCATGATGCAGCACGTAATCGGTCTCTTGCCGCACCTCCATCAGCACATAGACCACGCCGGCATCGCGCGTGGCAAACCAGCTGTGCTGCGGGTTGAGCTGGTCGCCCAGCACCAGGCGCAGGGTGTGGGCTTGTGCAATGCTCACGCCGTGCCCCACATGCGGCGGTAGCTGCCGTCGGCGTCGTGCTCTTGCGCCTGCCTGGCGGGGTTGAAGCGGCGGCCACCGCGCGGGTCGGTGCCGCGCCCGGCGATGTACAGCCAGTTGCCCTGGTTGCTGTACGGGTCGTAATCCAGCAGTTGCGATTCGAACCAGGCGGCGCCCGCGCGCCAGTCGCCCTGCAGGTCGTGGATGAGGTAGCTGGCCGCCACCTGGCGCAGGCGGTTGCTCAGGTATCCGGTGGCGGCCAGCTCGCGCAGGGCGGCGTCCACCAGCGGCTCGCCGGTCTGCCCAGCGCACCAGCGCGCAAAGCCGGCCGCATTGTGGGGCGCCAGCGGCTGGGCCGAGAGGCCGCGCGCGCGGTACAGGGTGCGCCCGTGCTGCAGGTGCAGCAGCCGAAAATAGTCGCGCCACAGCAGCTCGAACCACAGCCAGTAGGTGCCCTCGTTGGCGCCATGCGCGGCCTCGAACCGGCGCAGCGCGGCCATCGCATGCCGGGCCGAGAGCGCGCCCGTGGCCAGCCAGGGCGAGAACTTGCTGGAGTAGCCCAAGCCCGTGAGCCCGTTGCGAGTGGCCTTGTAGGTGTGGGCTTGCCCGCTGGCAAGGTACTGCTGCACATGGGCCAGTGCCGCGGCCTCGCCCCCATCGCAGGCGGGGGTGCCATAGGGGAAGGAAGAGCGCATGTCGCAGCCTGTGCCCTCGTCCACCACCCCGTCGCCCTGCCCGCCCGGCCCCGCGCTTGCGGCACCGGCGGTGTGCAAGGCTTCACGCCACACCGCATCGGTCAACGCCGGAGGTGGCGGCAACAAGGCCGCGGGCGCCGGCAGCGGCTGCGGCGGCTGGATGCCGGCCTGCTCCACCGCCTGCCGAAAGGTAGTGAACACGCCAGGCAGGTCGCCCACGGGCCAGGGCAGATCGCAGGGCTGCAGCAGGCTGCTGTGCCACACGGTCTGCACCTGCAGGCCGGCTGCGCGCAGGGCGGCCACCTCGGCCTGCTCATGGGGGGCGGCAATCTCTTCACACACCACGGTGGTGGCGCCCACGGCGCGGGCCAGCGCGGGCAGCACGGCAGCGGGCTGGCCCTGGCACTGCAGCAAGGGGTTGCCCAGCCGCGCCATGCTGGCCGCCAGGTCGCGCAGTGCAGCGCCCTCGAAGGCGCGGCGGTGCGGGCCCTTGCGGGCAAAGCCCCAGGGCGTGGCCTCGTCGGCCGGGGGCTGGCAGTGCACGGGCACCAGGTGGGTGGCGCCGCTGCCCAGGGCTGCGGCCAGTGCGCGCTGGTCGTGCAGGCGCAGGTCGCTGCGAAACCAGAAGATCGCGGTGCAGGGGGTGGTCATGGCGTGCCCCCGGCGCGCTTGCGCTCGTTGCGGCAGCGGTCGGAGCAGTATTTGACCTCGTCCCACACCTTCTCCCACTTCTTGCGCCAGGTGAAGGGCAGGCCGCAGTGCAGGCAGGTTTTCTGCGGCAGGTCGTGCTTCTTGCGCATGCGCATGGCGGGCTCGATGGAGGGGTCTATGGTTCAGGCGGGCAGCAACATCTGCTGCGCCAGCGCGCGGCCGCTGAGCCAGGCGCCTTCGACCTTGCCGCCGTGCAGCCAGTCGCCGCAAACACCCAGGCCCAGGGTGCTGCTCCACCAGCAGCCTTGCTGCAGTGCGGGCTCGGTGTCGGCATAGCGCCAGCGGTGGGCCGTGGCGGCCACGGGCGGCGTCCCGCCCAGTGCGGTGAATGCAGCCAGCAGGGCTGCGGTGACCGACTCGGCGCTGTCTTCGATGTGCGCCTCGCTCCACTCGGGGCTGGCGTGCAGCAGCCAGGTCTCGGGCCCGGTGCGACCGGGCTTGCTGCTGTCGCGGGCCACCCAGCGCAGCGGGCCGGCGTTGACGAAGGCGCCATCCCAGGGCATGGCCACGGGCGCGGCATAGCGCAGCATCACCGCCCAACTGCCGCGCATGCGGGCGCTGGCGGCCAGGGCAGCGCCATCGGGCGCCACCGGTGCGAGCAAGGCCGCAGCTTGCGGCGCCGGCATGGCCAGCACCACGCGGTCATAGCGCGCCGCGCGCAGGCCCTGCTCTGCCGAGGCGATGGCCCAGCCATCGCCGGTGCGCTGCAGCCGCTGCACGGTGGTCTGCCACTGCGTGGCCGCGTGGTGACCAAAGCCCTGCACCAGCCAGGCGGCCGGCGCGGTCATGCGCGGCGTGCCCACAAAGCGCTCCAGCGGGGTGTGCGGCGTGGTCCAGGCCATGCCGTCAAAGCTGGCCAGGCGTGCAGGCCATGGCGCAGCCACGCCGGCTGCCTGCCAGCGTGCCACCTCGGCGCGAAAGGCAGGGTCGCGCGCGGTGAAATACTGGGCGCCATGGTCGCATTGCCAGGCAGCGGTGGCATCGTCTTGGGCCCGCCGGGTGGCCATGCGGCCCGAGGGGCCCCGGCTCTTGTCCAGCAGATGCACGGCGTGGCCGACCTGCAGCAGTGCCTGCGCGCACGACAGGCCGGCCAGGCCGGCACCGACCACGGCAATCTGCAGGCGGGTGCGGGTTGCTGCAGTCATGGCTGCGGGTCGGTGCGTTGCTGGCTTACCCAGATCAGCGCCTGGGTGTCGATGCCCAGCGCGCTGGCGCGGGCGATGAGCTGCTCGCGCACGCCCGGCTCCAGCTGCTTGCTGCGCGACAGGATCCAGCAGTAGCTGCGGTCGGGTCCCACCACCAGGGCCCAGCCGTAGTCGGCATCGAGCGCAGCGACGTGGTAGCCGCCGTAGAACGGCCCGAAGAAAGACACCTTGAGCGAGGCGGTCTGCGCATCGCCCGTGAACAGCGCCTTGCCCACGGCCTGGCGCCATTCGCCGCCCTGGCTGCCCTTGGTGGTGTCAAAGCCCCGGTTGAGCACACGCACGCTGCCGTCCGCCTGGCGCTGGTACGTGGCGCTCACGTCCGTCATGCCGCGCTCGAAGGAGTGGTCGAGCCGCGCCACCTCGTACCAGCGGCCCTCGTAGCGCGCCAGGTCAAACGGCGTGACAGGGGTGATGCCCGGCGGCGGGGCGGTGGATGAGCAGGCGGCCAGAGCCAGTGCCATGGAGGCAAGCAGAGCGAGTGCGGCGCGGCGAAGCCAGGGGAATTGGGAGGCCATAAAACCAATCAGTCACAAAACATACTGAATGGTATATCAAATACCGATGGCCAGCGGTCAGGCAGCTCTCTACCGGGGGCTTCACAGCTGCGGGGTCTTGACCGCCTTTGCATCCAGCTCGCGCATCAGATCGACCAATGCCCTCAGTCCAGCCGGCACATGCCGGTGGCCGGGGTAGTAGAGGCTCAGCCGCCCGATGGACGGGGTCCAGTCGTGCAGCACCCGCAGCAGGCGCCCGGCATTGATCTGCCTGCGGGCCGACCACTCGTTCATGTAGACCAAGCCCACGCCTGAGAGCGCTGCCTCCAGCCGCAGGCTGTTGCTGTCGAGTGCCACGGGCCCCTGCACGTCCAGCGACATGGCCTGGCCTTGCCTGCTGAAGTCCCAACGCCAGATGGCGCCGCTGGCCAGGCGATTGCGGACACAGCGATGGGCGCTGAGCTCGTGCGGGGTGGCGGGAATGGCCCTGCCCTTGAAATACGCTGGCGCACCGACCACGGCAAAGCCCTGCTCGGGACCGAACTGCGCGGCCACCATGTCCTGGGGCACAGAGTCGGCCAAGCGCACCCCTGCATCGAACCCGTCGGCCACGATGTCGACGAGCCGCCCTTCCGTGACCAGATCCACCTGCATCTCGGGGTAGCGCTTGAGGTAAGCGGGCAGGTAGGAGGTGAACAATTGGTGTGCGGCCGCCTCGGAACTGTTGATGCGCAGCGTGCCGGTGGGCCGTGGGCTCTGGGCACTGGTGGCATCGATGGCCCCCTCGATCTCGCGCAGCGCAGGCGCTATGCGGCCCAGGAACTCGCGCCCCGCCTCAGACAGCGCGACGCTGCGCGTGGTCCGATTGAAAAGGCGCACGCCCATGCGCTCCTCCAGCGCAGAAACGGCGTGGCTGACGGCGGATGCGGACAGCCCCAGGTCGGCTGCGGCAGCCCGGAAGTTGTGGTGCCTGGCCACGGCGACTACGGCCTGCAGGCCTGATAGCTCGGTACGTTTCATGGATGTTGGTGTGCCTTGATGCCAATGTGAGCCAGCGCACGTCCGTACGAGTCCGGGCAATTGATGAATTCACTTCACTTCGGCATGCAGCATTGTGCTACTTATCAAATCAATGCGCTGCACCTAAGCTCGCGCCATGTTTTCACCAAGGCGCTCATTCATGGCACGCACCACGACACCCTTCGGCTTTCAGTCCACCGCAAGCGAGGTGCTCGCGGGCGTGGATCTTTCAGGAAAACGCGCCATCGTCACGGGCGGCGCATCGGGCATTGGCCTGGAGACCTCCCGGGCACTGGTCAACGCCGGCGCAGAGGTGACGCTGGCCGTCAGGCGGCCCGATGCCGTGCAGGAGATTGCGCAAGGCCTGCGCGCGGGCGGCCGGGGCAGCGTGCATGTCGCGGCACTGGACCTGAGCGAGCTGGGTTCGGTGCACCGGTTCGCTGCGCAGTGGAGCGGCCCGCTTCACATGCTGGTGAACAACGCGGGCGTCATGGCCATCCCTGACCTGGAAGTCACTGCACAGGGTTGGGAGCTGCAGCTTGCGACCAACTTTATGGGGCATTTCGTGCTGGCCAATGGTTTGCATGAAGCGCTCAAGGCAGCCCAGGGGGCGCGCATCGTGTCGCTCAGCTCCAGCGCGCAACTGCTGGGGCCTGTGGTGTTCGATGATCTGCACTTCAGGTTTCGCGCGTACGAGCCCCTCGCGGCCTATGCCCAGGCCAAGACCGCATGCGTGCTGATGGCCGTTGAAGCGACGCGCCGCTGGCGGCACCAGGGCATCCTGGCGAATGCGCTGCACCCGGGTGCCATTGCCACCAATCTGCAAAAGCACACCGGCGGGCTCAAGACGCCGGTCGAGCGCCGCAAGACGGCGCAGCAAGGGGCCGCTACGTCGGTGCTGCTGGCGGCATCACCGTTGCTGCAAGGCATCGGTGGCCGCTACTTCGAGGATTGCAACGAGGCCCTGGTCGTGGACCAGCGCACTGCGGACTTCACCGGGGTGGCGCCCTACGCCGTCGACCCGGCCAACGCGCATCGCCTGTGGGAAATGGCAAGCCATCTGGTGAAAATGCAGCCATGACATGCGGGGCCGCAGCGGACCAGCTGCATCACCTGTGCCGATGGCCTGCCAACGCCAACCGCGATGCCCACACCCTGCGGCGCAGGTGGGCCGTGCCGAGCGCCCACCTGCCCAGCCGCCGGTTACTTGGGCAAAAGCACCCGGTCCACCGTATGCACCACGCCATTGCTGGCAAACACATCGGTGGCGGTGATGCGGCTGGTGCGCAGGCTCTGGTCGGTGATCACAAGGCTGGGGTTGACCGTGAAGCTCTGGCCCTGCACGGTGGCGATGGCCGTGTTGACGGGCACCTCTGCTTTCAGCACCCGCGCCGGCACCACGTGGTAGGTGAGCACGCGGGTCAGCAAGGCGGTGTTGACCAGCAGCGCCTCCTTGGTCATGCCGAGCTCGCCCAGCAGCGCCGCAAAGGCGGCATTGGTGGGTGCGAACACGGTGAACGGGCCTGGGCCTTTCAGCGTGGCCACCAGGCCGGCCGCAGCCACGGCCTCGACCAGGATGCTGAAGTCAGGCACGGCCATGGCGGTGGCCACGATGTCCTTGTCCGCCGGCAGCAGCACGCGGTCCACCAGGTGCACCACGCCGTTGCTGGCCTGTATGTCGGTGCTGGTGATGCTGGTGACGCGGTTGCGGCCATCGGTGATCTTGAGGCCGTTGGCAGACTCGATCTTGAAGAAGCCGCCCGACACCGGCGTGATGGCCTTGCCCAGAGGCACATCGGCACGCACCACCCGGCTGCCGAGCACATGGTAGGTGAGCACGGCGGTGAGCAGGGGCTTGTTGGCCAGCAGCGCCTCCTTGCTCAAGCCCAGCTCGGACAGCAGTGCGGCAAAGGCGGCGTTGGTGGGGGCAAAGACGGTGAGGCTGCCCGTGCTCAACGTGGGCGCCAACCCCGCGGCCACCACGGCCTCGACCAGGATGCTCAGCTCCGGGGTGTTCTGCGCCAGCTCGACGATGTTGCGCTGGGGTTCGTCGTCGCTGCCCCCGCAGGCCTGGAGCACGGTGGTGCTGGCCCCCAGGGCGGCGGCCAGAAGGACGGTACGGCGGTTGAATGCAGTATTCATGGGAATCTCTCCTCGCTGTCAGACAGTGGATGAAAAGACAGGGGACCTTCCGAACGGGCCCCCTTGAATCTGCGCCGCCCGGTGCCTTTGCACAGGCTATGCACGGGCAGGCGCGCACGCAACTGGATGCTTATTTGGGCATCATCACCGTGTCGATGGCATGGATGACGCCGTTGCTGGCGGCGACGTCCGTTGCGATGACCTTGGACTGGTCGACCATCACGCCCATGTTGGTGGACACGGTGATCTCCTGGCCCTGCACGGTCTTGACCTTGCCGGCCTTGACGTCCTTGGCCATGACCTTGCCCGGCACCACGTGGTAGGTGAGCACCTTGGTGAGCGCCGCCTTGTCCTTGAGCAGGCCGTCGAGCGTGGCCTTGGGGATCTTGGCAAAGGCTTCATCGGTGGGCGCGAACACGGTGAACGGGCCGGGGCCCTTGAGCGTGTCCACCAGGCCGGCGGCCTGCACTGCAGCCACCAGGGTCTTGAAGTTACCGGCCTTCACGGCGGTGTCGACGATGTCTTGCGCCATTGCGCCGAAGGTGGCGCCTGCGGTCAGGGCCAGAGCAACCAGGGTCTTCTTCATGATTTCATTCCTCGATTTGGGGATGCACTCACACGCCAAGATGGGCGCGACCGGATTGTATGACCGTTTGGTAATTATTTCTACCAATTAGTTTTATTAAGACCAATTGGTTTCTTCCAGATACATGAGCGCGTTTTTCAGTGCCCGCCAAAGATCAGCGACTGGTGCGTGGCCGCGCCCGCCAGCGTGCCGTCGCCCACCACCAGCGGCAGCGAGCCGCCTTGGCACGCCGCGTCGCCGCAGGCGTACACGCCGGGCACGGTGGTGGCCTTCATGGCGTCGGTCTTGATGGTGCGGCCCAGGGGCCCGTCTTCGAACTCGCAGCCCAGCGCCTGGGCAATGGGGCTGGCCACCTCCACACGGGTCAGGGTGAACAGGCCGTCTTGCGGGATCACGCGGCCGTCACGCATCACGATGTCGATGGCGCCTTGGATGCGGGCTATGAGGCCCCGCTCCAGCGCCACGCCGCGTGCCTGCAGCTGCGCCAGTTGGTCGGCATCGGGCTCGAAGGCGCCGTTCAGGAAGAAGGTGGCCTGGCCCCAGTCGGGCAGCATCAGCGCGACATGCATGGAAAACGGCGACACGCCCAGGGCGCCGATGCGGCCCTGGTTCAGCTCGTAGCCGTGGCAGTACGGGCAGTGGAAGACGTGGCGCCCCCAGCGCTCGGCCAGGCCGGGCACCTCGGGCAAATGGTCGATGACGCCGGTGGCCAGCACCAGGCGGCGGGCCTCGATTGGCTCGGGTGTTGATGCCGCCCCATCCACCTCGATGCGAAAGCCCTGCCCGCTCGGCAGCGGTCACCTTGCCCTCGCGCCAATCGGCCGTCGGGTAGGCCATGAGCTGCGCACGCCCCTGGGCTGCGATGTCGGCCGCGGGCGTGCCGTCCTGCGTGAGAAAGCCGTGCGAGTGCTCGGCAAAGCGGTTGCGGCGCTGGCCGGCATCCACCACCAGCACGCGCCGGCGCGCCCGCGCCAGTTGGGTGGCAGCGGCCAGGCCGGCATAGCTGCCGCCGATCACGATGGCGTCGTAATGCATGGTGTGAGCCCTTTCATTCATGATACTTTTGAAGTTTCATGATAGCGTGGCACAGCTTTTCATGCAACTTACAATGATTCAAGACCACACCGGAACCAACTTTCATGAGAAGCGACAGCAGACTCTCGCGCATGCTTCATGTCTTGCTGCACATGGCACGGCACGATGCCCCCTTCACCTCCGAGCAGATCGCCACCATGCTGGGCACCAACCCCGTGGTGGTTCGCCGCACCATGGCGGGCCTGCGCGAGGCGGGCTATGTGCGCTCGGAAAAAGGCCATGGCGGCGGCTGGACGATGGCGTGCGACCTGGCCCAGGTGACGCTGCTGGACATCCACAATGCCGTGGGCGGGCCGCACCTGTTCGCCATCGGCAATGGCAGCGACAACCCCGAATGCGCGGTGGAGCGTGTGGTCAATGCGGCGCTGGACGACGCGCTGCGCCAAGCGGAGGCGCTGCTGATTGCGCGGCTGGGGGCGATTTCATTGGCGGACCTGGCCAAGCAGTTCGATGCGGAGTGCACTGCCAAGGGGTGGACGGTGCATGGAGGTCCAGTGCACTGAACCGCGACGCAAGTCGATCACTGTGTAAGAACCTGTTCAAGATCTTTTTGCAGCCGCGTTGGACAAAGTGTCCGCTGATCGACGGGCTCGGCCGCAGAAGAACGGTGCCTACGCGCCCACGCCCTTCGCCACCAGCTCGGCCAGCCGCGCCTGCGCCGTCGAGCGGTAGTGCGGCTCCAACGCCCCTGGCACCAGCCACTCCCTCAACAACGCGGCACTGTTGCAACGCTCGATGGGCTCGAAGCCGCCGAACCCGAGATCGACCACGATGCGGCGGCTGACGGCCTCGCACAGATGCCGGTTCGCCGAGGCGGCCGCGAGCAGATCCCAGCGCACCGTGCCGGCCGGGGGAATCGCGTCCAGGTCCTTGACCAGCATGCGCTGGATCAACGGGTTGTGCGTATGCTCGGCCACCAGCAGTGCGCGGGCAACCTCCAGTTTCTGTTGCGGACTGAATTTTTCTTCATCGTAGGACGCATGGCTGTTCTGCGCCACGTGCAGGGCGATATCCCGATAGGCTGCATCCAGGGCTTCGGCGCCCAGCAACTCTTCGGCGGCAACGCCTGGGACCTCTTTGGAAAACCTCCTCAGCGCGCTGTTCGAGGTTTCGGTGTCCGCGTCCTGGGCCAGGGTCTTGAGCACATCCAACCCGGTCATCCCCCTTTTTGCCACCGCCCTGCGCACGGCCTTGCTGCTGTCGGCGGCCAGCAGGCGCAGCAGCTCGGGGTCGGTGGTGGCGTCCGCCACGCGTTTGCGCTGGCCGCTGTCCATTGCAAGAATGCGCTCGTGGCCTGCATTCGCGGCCTCCCACGGGTTGAAGGCAGGCTTGGGGACGGCCGGTTTGGCATAGGGCTTGGCGATGTGGGTGCCGATGGCGGCCTGCACGGCCGCGTCGGTGACCTGCAGCGCCGGAAAGCGCTGGGCCAGATTCTTCTTCGCAGCGCGGCTGACCTCGTCGTGCTTGTCCTGCAGCAGGCTGAGAAGCACGTCGCTGCCGGCATGGCGCGACATGGCCAAATTCAGGCGCTCGGACTTGCGCGGGCTGTTCAAAAAGAAGCGGGTGATCTCTGGCGAGGTGTTGGCATGCATGGCGATGCCCTTGCGCAGCATGGCGTCGTCCAAGGGCAGCAAGGCCTCGAGCACGTCAGGCGGGCATTGGGGGTGCTTGATCAGCACGCGCGCAGAGGTCGGCACCAGTTCCTTGGCGTAGTGGTCCTTGCGGCTCAGCCAGATGAAGCGCACCTGCTCGGGCGTGAGGTGCTTGTTCAGCACCAGCGACAGCTCCCAGGCGAAGAACCAGGTCCGGTTCAGACCTTCGGCCACGCGCCCGGATTGCAACAGGGCAAAAATGAAGTCCAGCAGGACTTTGTCCTTGCTCTTCTTGACCTTGGTTTCGAGTTCGAGCAGCGCATTGGCGATGCGCAAAGGGCTGTGCGCCGCCTCAGCGCCCGCCAGCGCCTCGCCATGCGCGAGCTTGCCGGCCAGCACGGACTGCAGCAGGTGCTGGTCACTTTCGTTCAGTCCATTGGCCGTCTGCATGAAGCGGCGGCGCTCGCCGCTCTCGCTGGAGTAGGCGTCGGCCCCCTTGAACAGCGCCTCCAGTGCGGCAAGTTCTTCGGGGCTGGGCGGGGCGTCGGTCATCTTCGTCACGGTAGAAGGTTCTCCTTACTGCAGATTCGCAAAAGTCTAGGGCGTGTTAACACTGTTTTCGGGGATCGCGTTGCCCGGCCTGGGGGCTGGATGCAAGGCGCCCGTGCGCAGCAAGGCTTGCGCCTCGCAAGCGCGGGCAACGCCGCAGACGGCCCCCAGGCAGGGCAACCCGAAGGGAAGGCCCTAGCCCGCAGAAAGCCCTCGCGGACCCGCCAGCGCTGGACAAAGTGTCCACTGCCAAGGCCTTGCAGGAGCTTGGAACCTGTTCAAGATCTCCCGCCAGCGAAATTATTCCTGGGGTTACGCCCCAAATTCACGGAAGTAGGCCAAGATGGCTGCCAGTGGCTGGGAAATCCAGCCACGCAATGCGGACGCAGTTCTTCCATTGGCAACTGACGAGAGAATCCATGCCCCATTCGCCGCTTTCACTGGCCCGACAAAATGCCCTTCGACTGGAGCTGCCGTTCATTGCCGATCTTTTGCGGGCGAGGCGGGCCAGCGAAATCGCCGATGCAGCCATCGAAGACCTCGTCCACCTGTCATGGCTGGAATGGTTTGGGGGTCATCTCAATTTGACCCAGGTTGGAACCAACATCTGCCAGCAACAGCGCGCCGCAGGCACCGCGCGCAGCGGGTGAAGCTCCCTGCATCGGCAGTCGGTCAAGCCAGCGGCGATGGCGCCCGCTGGCGCGGCGCATGCACCGCCATCAGCTCCACGATCCAGTCGATGAACACGCGCAGCTGCTTGCTCACATAGCGGTTGGGCGGGTAGGCCACGTACATCGGCATGGCATCGATGCGCCAGTCGGTAAACAGCGGCACCAGCGCGCCGCTGGCGACATGCTGCCTGGCCATGTAGTGGGGCAGCCACAGCGCGCCCAGGCCTGACAGCCCGGCAGTGAGGTAGGCGTTGCCGTCGTCGATGGCGAGCGCGTAGCGCCCTCCGACCTTGGCCGTCTCGCGCCCCCTGCGCATGGCGTAAGGCAGGTCCCCATCCCAGCGGTAGCGCACGATGCGATGGCGTGGATCGCGCAGTTCCTCGGGGTGCGCGGGCGTGCCCGTTTGCGCCAGGTAGGCGGGCGCGGCGTACACGCCCAACTGCAGGTCACCCACATGGCGCGCAACGAGGCCCTGGTCCTTGATGGTGCCGCCGCGCACCACGCAGTCCACGTTGTCGCCGATCAGGTCGACCTTGCGGTCGCTGGCGCCCATGTCGAGCTGGATGTCGGGGTAGCGCGCGTAGAACGCTGGCAGCGCCGGCACCAGGAGGATGTTGGCCAGCGGGCTGGGCACGTCCACCCGCAGCAGGCCGCGCGGCACCGTGGGGGCGCCGGGCAGGTTGCCTTCGATGTCGTCGAGCTCGGCCAGCAGGCGCACCACGCGCTCGTAGTACACCGCGCCGTCGTTGGTGACGTTGACCCGGCGCGTCGTGCGGTGCAAAAGCTTGACTTGCACGCGTGCCTCCAGCTGCTGTACCTGCTGGGTCACTGTGGTGCGGCTCCAGCCCAGGTTGTCGGCCGCCTTGGTGAAGCTGCCCGACTCGACCACCCGCACAAAGGCCCGCATGCCGTCAAACCTGTCCACTGGGAGATCCTCCTGATTGTCCTCATTTTACAAACAGTGATGCAGGAGATGATCGCTTTATCCAAACAATACCCCGGACTACAGTCGCTCCATCAACCAACCCATGGAGCCCCCAATGAGCCAACGCAAGCCCGTTTTTCCCGCCGACCGCCATGACCTGTATGCCAACCACAGGTACTCGGCGGCCATCCAGTCCGGCGACCTGCTGTTCGTCTCCGGCCAGGTCGGCAGCCGCGGCGACGGATCGCCCGAGCCCGGCTTCGAGGCCCAGGTGCGGCTGGCCTTCGCCAACCTGCAGGCCACCCTCAAGGCCGGCGGCTGCACTCTGGACGACATTGTGGACGTGACCACCTTCCACACCGATCCGCAAAGCCAGTTCGAGACCATGATGGCGGTGAAGAACGAGATCTTCCCGAGCGCGCCCTACCCCAACTGGACGGCGGTCGGCGTCAACTGGCTGGCGGGGTTTGACTTCGAGATCAAGGTGATCGCCCGCATTCCCGGTTGAACAAACAGGTCGTTACGCGCAGCCCTGGCTTCAGGCCTTGCGCAAAGCCCCGGGGCGGGGCATGCTGGCGCGCCGCTGCACCGCAGCGGCACCAACAACCCAAGGGACGACACGCCATGACGACGACCACCCCGACCACGCGCACCCTGATGCCCCTGTCCGCCGCCGCGGCCCTGTTGATCCAGTTGGCCGCCACCACCGCCCAGGCGGCCGACCTGCCTCCGGTGCCACCGCCAGCACCCGCCCCCACCCGCCCCGCAAGCCAGCCGGCAGCGCAGGCGCCGGTGGCAGATCCGCTGGCCCAGGCGCGTTACCTCACCCGGTCGCTGCAATGGTCTGCAGCGCTTGACGAACTCAAGCGCGTCAACGCCACGGGCAGCGCCGACTGGCACAACCTCATGGGCTACACGCTGCGCCACGGCAAGGTGCCGGACCTGGTTGCGGCCGGCAAGCACTACGACCAAGCCCTGCGCATCGACCCGCGCCACCGCAACACACTGGAGTACTCGGGCGAGCTGTACCTGATGAAGGGCCAGCTCGGCAAGGCACAATCGCGCCTGGCCGCCCTGTCCGGCGAATGTGGCGCCACCGGCTGCCAGCAGCATGCGCAGCTGCAGGCTGCCATCGACCGCTACAAGGCAGCGGGCAACAAGTTCGTGCCGACGACTTGGTAGTCTGGGCAGGCTCGCCCACCAGCCGGCCGACAGGTGCTCCCGGCCAGGGGGAGCCGCACCCCACCTCTGCGCCGATTGCCCGGCCGGCGCAGCCACCGGCCTGCCCTGCCAAAGGCCATATCGGCGCAAGAACATATCGATGACGCCACCATGACGCGAAGACTCCACCAGCTTCGCGCGCCTGAGAAAGCCCTATCTTCGGCACATCCGGCCAAAAACTTCCGCTTTCTGTTGTTTTCAGCAACAAACCCTTTGGACCAGCGGTATTTACCCGCGTGGCGGCCCGCGCCCTGGCCCCATAGCATCCCCCTCCGTTGCGCTGTGCAACGCCACAACGCTGTAGGCACACCATTTGCTTATAGCGACGGTCGGAAAATGGGTACCCCCATCTCCGGCTTGTGACCATTTGTTATCAAACACAATTTGATGGAGGGATCTTTGCCCATGAAAACGATGAACCGCTGCGCTATTGCAGCATTGGCCCTGGTGGGTACTTCTGCCGCCCTGGCCCAGAGCAGCCTGACTTTGTACGGCCGCATCAACACCACGGTCGAGCAC
Source organism: Acidovorax sp. GW458-11-26-14-TSB4 (assembly GCF_059423865.1). Classification (NCBI taxonomy): domain Bacteria; kingdom Pseudomonadati; phylum Pseudomonadota; class Betaproteobacteria; order Burkholderiales; family Comamonadaceae; genus Acidovorax; species Acidovorax sp. GW458-11-26-14-TSB4. The sequence goes on along the minus strand of NZ_JBWKYR010000006.1, from coordinate 219,288 downwards.
CAGAAGGACGGCGATGCATCCCGGACCGGCCTGTTCAACAACTCCTCCCGCTTCGGCTTCAAGGGCCAGGAAGACCTGGGCGGCGGGCTGAAGGCGGGCTTCCAGCTGGAAAGCGGCTTTGACTCCAGCACCGGCGCCACGGATTCGCGCGGTGTGTTCGCACGCCAGAGCGAGGTGAACCTCTCGGGCGGCTTCGGCATGGTGCGCCTGGGCAACTTCACGTCGGAGTCGTACTACGCCACGGCGGACTTCATCAGCAACCACAACCACGACACCGGCTCGTCGGCAGACGCACTGTACGCCTACCCTGCCCGCGACGTGAACAAGATCGCCTACCGCACCCCCAGCTTTGGCGGCGCCACGTTCGAAGCTGGCTGGGCCATGCACGAGAGGGTCAACGGCACGGGGGGCAAGAACAGCATCGACCTGGCGGCCAACTACGCCATCGGCGCACTGGGCCTGGGCGCCGGCTACTCCAAGCTCGATGACCAGAGCCAGTTTGCCGTGCGCGCCTCGTACTCGACCGGCCCGTTCGTGCTGGGCGCCTACGTGCAACGGGACAAGAACGCGTACATCGCCAACGGCGGCAACCGCACCAACGTGCGCCTGTCGGCGGCCTACATCGTGGACGTGTCCGAGTTTCACGTGAACGTGGGCCGCGCGGGCGACTACTCCCGCGTGAACGACAGCGCTGCCACCCAATACACGCTGGGCTACAACTACCACCTGAGCAAGCGCACCAAGATCTACACCTACTACACCCGCATCAACAACAACCGGGCCGCCAACTACGGCGTATCGGCCGCGGGCAACGACTTCAGCTCCTTTGCCATGGGGGTGCGCCACAACTTCTGATGGCATCGCACCTGCTGCTGCCCTGACTGGTGGGAGGGCAGAGACACAGCGCCATTGATCCCGCACTCCCCCGCGGAGTGCGGGTTTTTTTACGCCTGGGCGATGGCGGGCCGCCCCGCTTGCAGGCCGACGTCACCCAGTTTGCTCCCTTCGGCCGCGCTGGAATTCTGCGCACGGACCACTGCGCTTCAGCACACCCGACCGCCCCACCCATTGCCACAGACGCCAACTTGCCCGAGCTGATGGCGCGCGTCGCGCTGCAGGACCGCGCGGCCTTCAAATCCCTGTACCAGGCCACCTGCGGGAGTCTGTTTGCGGTGGCCTTGCGGACTTTGCGCAATGAGAACTGGGCAGACGACGTGCCGCAAAAGGCTTACGTGAACATCTGATCCACGCCACCGCAACGCGCTCGCGTACTCGGGCGAGCTGTACCTGATGAAGGGCCAGCTCGACAATGCACAGGCACGCCTGGTCACACTGGGCAGCGGATGTGGTGTCAGCGGCTGCCCGCAGCAGGCGCAGCTGCAGGAAGCAATCGAGCGCTACAAGGCGGCGCGCACCAGGTACGTGCCAACGGCCTGGTAACGGCTTGGTAAAGGCCTTGCGCTTCAGCACCGGCCTTCCGGCGTCTTCTCCAACTCACTGAGCTTGTCCACCACCAGCGCGATGAAGGCCGACACCGCCAACGGCAGGTGCCTGCGGCTGGGGTACAGCACGGTGAGCCCCTGGCCCTTGCGCTGGTACTGGGGCAGCACGGGCACGAGCACGCCGGCCTGTACATCGAGCCGGGACATGCCGGCAGGCAGCAGCGCAATGCCCAAGCCGGCCACGGCAGCGCGGCGCAGGGCCTGGGCGGTGTTGGCGCCGAAGCGGCCGGTGGTGTGCGGCACCTCGTGCACGGCACCATCGGGCCCCACCAGGCGCCACGCGCTGTTGCTGCCCGCGTGGCTGGCCACGATGGCGTCGTGTCCGGCCAGATCGGCCAGCGAGGTGGGCATGCCGCGTGCGGCCAGGTAGGCCGGGCTGGCCACCAGGCAGTCGCCCCGGGCCGCAAAGAGCTGGCGTCCCACGTAGCCCGAGTCGCCCACATCCCCGCCGCGAAACGCCACGTCAATGCGCTCGGCGATCAGGTCCGATCGGGCGTCGCTGAGCACGAAGTCGAGCCGCACACGCGGGTGCGCGGCCAGGAAGCCGGCGATCCATTCCATGGGAAAGAAGTCGAAGAAATCCGCCGGCACCGCCACGCGCACGGAGCCGGTGGGCTCGCCGCTGCCCAGGCGCAGCTCCTGCCCGGCCTCCTGCAGGCCGTCGACCGCGCCCGCGCAGCGCCCGTGGAAGGCTTCGCCCGCGCTGGTGAGGGTGAGCTTGCGCGTGGAGCGCTGCAAGAGCCGGGTGCCCAATTGCGTCTCCAGCTGCTGCACGCGCCGGCTCACCGTGTTGGGCGGCTGGCCCAGGCGGCGCGCAGCCTCGGCAAAGCTGCCGCTGCGCACCACCTGCACGAACAGGGCGATGTCGTTGAGGTCGAGCGCGGCTGAAGCGGTGGTCGTGTCCGATGCCATGAATTCACCATAAATATGGACGAGTGAAATCAAATTGTGCCATCTAGTCAATCAATGGGGTGCGCCCTAATCTTCATGGCATCGGGGCGCAGAGCGCCTTAAACGAACCCATCAGGAAGGAAAGCACCCATGACAATTTCGAAATTGCCCCATATCGGCATCGTGATCGGCTCCACGCGCGAGGGTCGCTTTGCCGACAAGCCCGCGCAGTGGTTCCACGGCATCGCTGGCGAGCGCACCGACCTCACGGCCGAGCTGGTGGACCTGCGCGACTACCCCATGCCCTTCTTCGACGAACCGCTGTCGCCCGCCTGGGCGCCGGTGAAGAACGAGGCTGCGCAGCGCTGGGCGGCCAAGCTGACCACGCTCGACGGCCTGGTGGTGATCACCGCCGAATACAACCACGGCCCCACGGCCGTGCTCAAGAATGCGTTCGACTATGCGTACAAGGAGTTCGCGCGCAAGCCCATCGGCTTTGTGGGCTATGGCGGCGTGGGTGCGGCGCGCGCCGTGGAGCAGCTGCGCCTGGTGGCCACGGAGGTACAGATGGCGCCCGTGCGCAATGCGGTGCACATCGGCATGGTGGAGTTTCTGGGCCTGTGGCGCGAGGGCAAGGCCTTTGCCGATTACCCGCACCTGGCCCAGTCGGCCAAGGGCCTGCTGGACGACATGGCCTGGTGGGCCAAGGCCCTCAAGACCGCCAGGGAGGCAGCATGAGCACCGCACTGGCCGAAGCACCCGTCACCAATGCAAGCCGTGCCATTGCCTACCGCACGCGCGGCAGCATGCACGGGCCCATCACCCGGCTGGTGAGCCCTGGGGATGTGGGCGAGTGGATCAAGCCCTTCGTGTTCCTGGACCTGTTCGCGTCGGACTCGCCCGATGCATTCCGCGGCTTCGGCATGCACCCGCATTCGGGCATTGCCACGCTGACCTACCTGATCGCGGGCGACTTGTCGTACGAAGACACCACCGGCAAAAGCGGCGAGCTACACGCCGGCAGCGTGGAATGGATGCGCGCGGGCAATGGCGTGTGGCACACCGGCGCGCCGGTGGGAAATGCACCGTCGCTGGGCTTTCAGCTGTGGGTGGCGTTGCCCCCTGCGCTGGAGAACGCGCCCGCGCTGAGCCAGTACCTGGCGGCAGACGAGGTGCCGCAGGCCGGCCCGGCGCGCGTGCTGCTGGGCAGCCACGGGGGCGCGACCAGCCCCATCGAGGCGCCCTCTCCCATGACCTACCTGGCGGTGCAACTGCGCGATGGCGAGCATTGGCGCTATGTGCCGCCCGCCGGCCACAGCGTGGCCTGGGTGGCGGTGGCGACGGGCGCGCTGGATGCGCCGGGCGGTGCCGTGGTTGCCGAAGAATTCGCCATGTTCGAGGAATCGGCAGGTGCCATCGACTTCACGGCCCGGGGCGATACGCACTTCGTGCTGGGTTCGGCCGTGAAGCACCCGCACGATCTGGTGATGGGCCGCTACTCGGTGCATACCAGCCAGGCCGCGCTGGCGCAGGGCGAGGCGGAGATCCGACGCATCGGTACGCAGCTGCGGCAAGAACGCCGGCTGGGTTAGCTCAAGCGCATTCGGCAACCGGCCGGGGCGCGGCCGCCGGGCTGCGCGCCGACCACACCACCAGGGCCAGCGCCAGGGCGGCCAGGCCGGCCCCCGCCAGCATCACGCTCTGGTAACCCAGGCCGCTGCTCAGCACGATGGCGCCCGCAGCCGCCCCGATGGCATTGCCCAGGTTGAAGGCGCCGATGTTGATCGACGACGCCAGACTGGGCGCCTCGGCCGCGGCGCGCATCACCTTCATCTGCACCGGGGGCACCAGCGCGAAGGCAGCCGTGCCCCAGACCACCAGGCCGATGGCCGCGCCCAGCTTGCTGGTCGCCAGCCACGGGAAGGCCACCATGCTGGCGGCCACCAGCAGCAGAAAGCCCACCAGGGTCTTGTCCACCGAGCGGTCCGCCAGCTTGCCGCCCACGGTGTTACCGACCGTGAAGCCCACGCCGACCAGGGCGAGCAGGCCCGTGATCTCGCCCGGCGTGGCGCCAGCGAAAGTCTTGAGCACGGGGTTGATGTAGGTGTACAGCGCGAACATCGCGGCCGAGCTGAGCACCGTGGTCAGCAGCCCGTAGACGACGACCGGCCGGCGCAGCACGCGCAGCTCGCCGCGGATGTCGATGGGCGCCTGCAGGGTCTGGCCGGGCGGCAGGGCCAGCCGCACCGCGGCCATGGCCAGCACGCCCAGCGTGGCGATCACCGCAAACGATGCGCGCCAGCCCAGGCTGTCGGACAGCCAGGTGGCCGCCGGCACGCCGCCGATGTTGGCCAGGGTGAGCCCCAGGAACATGGTGGCCACCGCACTCGCCTGCTTCTCGCGCGGCACCAGGCTGGCCGCCACCACGGCACCGATGCCGAAGAAGGCCCCGTGCGTGAGGCTGGTGACCACGCGCGCCACCATCAGGCTGGCATAGCCGGGCGCCATGGCCGACAGCAAATTGCCCAGCGTGAAGATGGCCATGAGCAGAACCAGTGCCCGGCGCCGCGGCCAGCGGCCGAGCAGCAGCGTCATGAACGGAGCGCCCAGGGTCACGCCGATGGCGTAGGCGGACACCAACAGGCCGGCAGAGGGGATGGACACCTCCACGCCCTTGGCGATGTCGAGCAGCATGCCCATGGGGCCGAACTCGGTGGTGCCGATGCCGAAGGCGCCGATGGAAAGCGCGGCCAGCGGCCAGGCGGAGGATGTGGGTGATGTGCCTGGCGTGGGCTCGGCGGCGGAGGATGGTTGGACGTGCATGGGTGTCTTGAGGTTTGCGGGTTTTCCCGTATGGGGCGATTGTGGGAAAGCAATCTTTTGCAGTAAAGTGGATAATCAAGAAAATACTTTTCGCAATTTCAGGAATATGAAGGCAACGCTCGAAGAGGTGGAGGTGTTCCTCGCGGTGGTGGACACGGGGTCGCTGACCTCGGCCGCCGAGCACCTGGGCCAGCCGGTGTCCACCACCAGCCGGCTGCTGGCCCGGCTGGAAGACAAGCTGCAGACCACCCTGCTGCAGCGCACGACGCGCCGCCTGCACCTCACGGACGAGGGCTGCGGCTATGCCAAGGACGCCCGGCGCATCCTGGAATCGGTGCGCATCGCCGAAGACCGGCTCATGGAGCGGCGCGGCCGCGCGTCCGGCCCCTTGCATGTGGACGCGGCCTCGCCCTTCATGCTGCATGTGCTGGCGCCGCTGATGCCGGGCTACCGCGCGCAGCACCCCGAGGTGGAGCTGGTGCTGCACAACAACGAAGGCTTCATCGACCTGCTGGAGCGCCGGGTGGACCTGGCCATCCGCATTGGCGAGCTCAAGGACTCCACCCTGCACAGCCGGCTGCTAGGGCACACCCGTGTGCGCCTGGTGGCCAGCCCGCGCTACCTCACCCGCCAGGGGGTGCCCGAGGACGCCGAGGCCCTGCGGCGGCACGAGACCATCGGCTTCACCCAGCCCGAGACCCTGAACGTCTGGCCCGTGTTGGCCGGCAACGGCGAGCCCTTGCACATCGATCCGACGCTGATGGCGTGCAATGGCGAGACGATCCGAGAACTGGCCATCAACGGCATGGGCATCGCCTGCCTGTCGGACTTCATGACCGCGCAAGACATTGCCGAGGGCCGGCTGGTGCAGGTGCTGCCCCAGGTGACCATTCTCAAGACCAAGCCGGTGAACGCCGTGTACTACAAGCAGTCGGCCGTGTCGGGCCGCATCGCCTCGATGGTGGGCTACCTGGCGGAGGCGATGCGGGCGCCCGAGGCGCTGTGGGCCGCAGAGCGCGGTCACTGACCCTCAGCGCCCGTGCATGGTCTCGCTGCAGATCGTGCGCAGACGGACTCTCGCGCCCCGGCGGGCCAGGCCCGCCACGGTGCCGGCCGCCGTCGCCACCGCCAGCATGGCTGCCAGGTGCGCAGCCATCGCGGCCAGCACATCCAGCAGCACGGGGCTGGCCGACAACGCAGCACCCTGCCCCGGTACCGGGCCGCCCAGGCACAAGGGCGCCAGCGCGGGCACCAGCACGAGCCCCGCACCGTGCAGGAGCGAGACGAGAAAGCAGCCCAGCGCCAGGCCGGCATGCCGTCGCCACCATGGCCGTGCCGCCAGCCCGATGAAGGCAAGGCACAGCGCCCAGGCCAGGGCATGCGGCAGCGCCAGCCCGCCCAGCGCGCCCGCCAGCACCCAGGCCACGGCGGCCGCATGCCCGGCCGCCAGGGGCAGCAGCATCTGCAAGGCATGGGCATGCACCCCGCGCGTGGCGGCGAGGCACCCATGCAGGGCGCCCATGCCCGCCATAGCAAGCCAGGGCCACAGTGCGTCCATGGCGACGCCCCCGTCAGGCCTTGGCGTGGCAGCAGCCGCCCGCCGTGGCTCCCGAAGCCTGTGCGGGTGCCGCCAGCGGCGATGGCGCGGGCTGGAAGGGTGCCGCGCCTTCGTAGCGGTCGTGGTGGCGCACCCAGTCCATGGTGTACTCGGGGTTGGGCTCGTTGCGGCCCACGGGGGTCAGGTCGATCAGGGGATAGGTGCCCATCATCACCTCCACCCCGCGGCCGTAGGTGGAGTAGGTGTGGAACACCTCGCTCACCTCGCCCGGCTCCTTGTAGAACACGCTGATGCCCGGCGCCTCTTCGGCCGGAAAGCGCTGCGCCGTGTAGTTGTAGGGCACCTCGCCACGCGCCACCTGCTCGGTGGTGAAGCTCACGCCATAGTCGTGGTTGAAGTCGCTGCCGAGAGACGACACCCACTGGAAGCGCCAGCCCATGCGCTGGCGAAAGCGCTCGATCTGATCGAGTGGCGCGCGGGACACCACCACCAGAGTGATGTCGCGATTCGCCAGGTGGATGTTCATGCCGTCGATGTGGTCGGCCATGTAGGAACAGCTGGGGCAGCCCTGCTCCCACCCGGGGCCGAACATGAAGTGCTGCACCAGCAACTGGCGCCGGCCGTCGAACAGCTGGGCCAGGGTGCGCGGGCCGGCGGTGGTGTCGAAGGTGTAGGGCTTGTCCACCCGCACCCAGGGCAGCGCGCGGCGCTCGGCGGCCAGTTGGTCCTGCTGGTGCGAGAGTTCTTTTTCTCGCGCCAGCAGAGCCTGGCGTGCGGCGAGCCAGTCGCTGCGCGGGACGATGGGGTGGTGCTTGGGGGTTGCGTGGGTAGCGGTCATGCGGTGCTCCTTGAAAGTGTTGTCGAACAGGGGCGCCCATGCGGCGGCTTCAACCGCCACCTGGGCAAGCGGATGGCGCACAGGGCGTTGGGTGGGGAGGAGATGGCGGGTGCTGGTCACCCGCAGGGCGTCAGGCCCGTGCCGTCTTGGGCCGGCGCACGGCGCGCACCTTGCCGGCTCCGCCGCCACCGGCATAGAACAGGTCGGCGCCATCGGATTCGAGCCCGCTCACGCCTGTGCCGGCGGGCATCTGCAGGCGCTCGATGACGGCGCCGCTTTGCGGGTCGATGCGGCGTATGTCGCTGGCGTCGCCCTCCCAGGTGCCGTGCCACAGCTCGCCATCGACCCAGGTCACGCCGGTCACGAAGGCGTTGGATTCGATGGTGCGGCGGATGGCGCCGGTGGCGGGGTCGATCTGGTGGATCTTGCGGTCGCGGTACTGGCCCACCCACAGGCTGCCCTCGGCCCAGGTGAGGCCCGAGTCGGCGCCCTTGCCGGGCGCGGGGATGGAGGCCACCACGGCGCCCGTGGCCGGGTCGATCTTGTCGATGCGCGACTCGGCGATCTGGTACAGGTGCGTGCCGTCGAAGGCCGTGCCCGCATCGCAGGGCAGGTTCAGCATGCGCGCGGTGGCGCCGTTGGCGGGGTCGAAGGCGACCAGGCCGGCATCGGTGGCAGCCCAGACGCGCTGGCCGTCGTGCGTGACGCCGTGCACGCGCTCCGATCCGTTGAAGGGGCCGTACTCGCGCACGATCTCGGCGAAGCGCGTCGGGACGCCGGCCGGTGCCAGCGGGGTGGTACTGCCGGGGTGGCAGTCGGTGTTGCAGGACATGAAGGACTCCTTTGGTGGGTGCCTTGTGGAGAGGCATGGGTCCACTCTAGTCAATCGGCAGCGCAGCGGGGAGTAACAAGATTGTCGTGAATCCGGCCAGGGGCGGGGCCAGCCAGCGCTGCGTGCGGCCCTGACCGATGGAGCGCACGCGGCCTTGCTGCTGCAGCTCGGCCAGCGCGCGCTGCACCGTGCGCTGGCTGTCGCCCAGCGCCAGGGCCAGGGCCGAGGTGGACCATGCGGCGCCATCGGCCAGCAGGGCCTGCAGCGAGGCCTGCTCGCCATCGATGGGCGGGGCCAGCACGGCCACCGCACGCCCGGCCAGCGGGCGCAGCGCAAAGCCGCGTGCCGTGGCCTCGATGCGCGCCCACGGCTTCATCAGCGCACGCAGACGGCCCAGTTCCACGCGCAGGCGGGCGCGGTGGGTCTCGTCGGGCTGGTGGGTGCGAAAGGTGGTGGCGATCAGCGCATCGCGCTCGGCATCACCGGGCCAGGACTGGGCCAGGGCACGCGCCAGCGCGAACAGGATGGGGCGGCGTGCAAGCGACAGCCAGGCGGGGGCCGCATCGCTCCCCTCCCCCACCGCCCCCGAGCCCAGCCGGTGCCGGCAGGCATCGAGCACCAGCATGTCCGAGGCCAGCAGCGCGGCCACTTCGTCCAGGCGCAGCGGCTGCTCCCGCGCGGGCCTGCCATCGCCCGGCAGCAGGCGCCGTGCCGCAGGCCGCTGCAATGCGGCCAGGGCCTCGGCGACCTCGGCCGCCAGCGCAGGCACACGGGCGCGCGCTGCGGCCCGTTGCGCTCCGAGCAATGCCTGTCGTGCGGCATCCACGCGCAAAGAGCGCTGCGCCAACTCGGCCAGGGTGAGGCCCGCCACGGCAGCCAGCGCGGGTGGCATGCCCTCTTCCTCCACGTTGACGGGTGCGAGCACTGCGCCGGCCTCCAAGAGCCGGCCCATCAGCAGCCACTGGCGTGCGGCGATGAGCCGGGCCTGCAGCGCGTTGGCGCGGTCGCCCCGCTCGGACAATGCATCAGCGGCAGCTACCAGCGCGTGCGGCGGGCCATTCAGGTCGCGCTGGGCCAGGGCGACCTCGGCCTCGGCTACCACGCAGCGGGCACGGGCCAGCACTTCGTGCACGCCAAAGCCCTTGGCCGCACGGCGCAGCAACTCGCGCGCCCGGGGGTGCTCGCCCAGTTGCGCCATGGCAATGCCGCACAGGGCCAGGGCCGGCGGGTCTTCGCGCAGGGCCACGCACTGCAGCGCGCCCAGCGCATCGCCTGAGGCAAGCGCACGGGCGGCGGCGGTGATGAGGGAATCCATGGGATGGCAGGCTACACGAGACCCGGACTTGCAATAAGTTTCCAAGGAAACTACACTGCCAATCCAGATAGTTTCCAAAGAAACAACATATGAAAAACACCAGGCAGCCCAGCCCCCTCGACGCCCATCTGGGCTACTGGATGCGCTTTGTCTCCAACCAGGTGTCGGCCGAGTTCCAGCAGGCGGTGGAGGCCTCGGGCGTGTCCGTCACCGACTGGGTGGCGCTGCGCACGCTGTTCGACGCAGAGGGTAGCGAGGAAAGCACCGCCACGCATGCCACGCTGACACAGGCCCTGGGGATGACCAAGGGTGCCGTCTCCAAGGTCGTGGCCCGGCTGGAGGCCAAGGGCCTGGTGGCACGCGCGGGCGCGCCGACGGACGCGCGCAGCCACACCCTGTCGCTCACACCCGCCGGCCGCGCCCTGGTGCCAGAGCTGGCCGCCAAGGCCGATGCCAACGACGAGAAGTTCTTCGGCCACCTGTCGGCGGCCGAACGCCAGCGCCTCGCGCGCCTGCTGCAGGAGATGGTGCGCCGGCACCAGTGGCAGGAAGTGCCGCGCAGCTGATCCCAAACCCCATCACGAAACCATGCCCATGAACGAAACCACCATCGCCACCATCGAACGCTGCGCCCAGGCCTCCAAGGACGGCACGGCCCATTTCGGCGCCATCGTGCAGGCCCTCATCGAGGCCGGCGTGGAGGCCTATTTCGCCGACTACCGCAGCAATGCCACCACCTACTACCTGCCCAGCGGGGAAACCCATCAGGTCCCCCTGCAACCGCCCGCCACGCCTATCGCTCAGGACTTTGGCGCGGCCCAGGTGCAAGCAGCCATCCGCGGTGCGCAGCGGGGCGAGGTGATGTACCCCGAGTTCCTGAAGCTCTCTCGTGCAGCCGGCTGCGTGGGTTACATGGTGTGGATCGCCGGGCGGCATGTGAGCTACTTCGGCCGCAGGGGCGAGGTGCATGTGGAGCGGTTCCCGGACACTCCCTGAGCGGAACCAGCCCGCTCACCCGCCCGCAAGGTGGTCACGCAGCCTGTGCAGGGGGTGCCACAGGCCTGGAAAACACATTCACCAGGCTGCCATCAGGATCGCGCAGCAGCGCCGAACGGTTGCCCCAGGGCATCACCGTGGCGGGCATGACGACCTCGGCGCGGCCCTCGTCGCGCATGCGCGCCAGGGTGCCATCCACATCGGCCACCTCGAACTCCAGGATCGCAGAGCGGTTCGACGCTGCCGTGGCGGCGCCCTGGTTGAACAGCTTTACGAGCCGCTCTTCGGAGATGGCCAGCGTGACGCCTTCCAGGCGCACCTCGGCAAAGCCATCGGCCAGGCGGGTGGCGGCGGTGCCAGACAGCAGGGAATAGAAAGAGAGCAGCGCTTCGAACTGCTGGGTGACGAGGCGGACGGATGCAAACTTCATGACAACAAGCTCCTGGGTTGGAAAAGAAAGGAGCGAGGTTATGGGGACATGTTGCCAAATTCTGGCAGTATCGTTCGGCCGCTGTCGCGTATACGCTGGTGCCAGGTCTTGAGCAATGCCTGGCGGCGCTGGGGATAGCGTGCGTCGAGCATCTCGGCCTCTGCGATCCGATCACAGCGGAAGTTGCGGAAATCGCCGCGCAGCTCGCACCAGGCCGACAGAACACGCGACTCCTCGAAGTACACCAGCGCGAACGGCCAGGTCACGCGCTCTGACTGGGCACCCTGGGGGTCGCGGTACACGATGCGCAGCTTGTGCTCGGCCCGGATGGCGGCACGCAAGCGGTCCTGCGCGACTGCCGTGGCGGGCGCAGGCCTGGTGCGCGCGCCCACCAGCACGGCAGAGGCTTCCAACTCCCGGCGCAAGGGGGCGGGCAGCACTGCACCGATCTTGGCCATGGCATCGCGGGCGCCACCGGCCAAGCCCACGTCGCCCCGGTCGGCCACCCAGCGCAGGCCCAGGGCCAGGGCCTCGATCTCTTCGGGCGTGAACATCAGCGGTGGCAGCATGTAGCCGGGCTGCATCACATAGCCCACGCCCGGCGCGCCCTCGATCATGGCGCCATAGTCCACTGAAACTGAGAAATCGGCTGTGCGCCGGGGTGGCAGCGGGATGCAGCGCAAGGGCGGGCTGCAGCCAAGGCTGGCCGCCTTGGCAAAGCCCGCAACGCGGCGATGCGCCCGCCGCCACCCCGGCCCGAAGGGTGAGGGCCTGGCAGGGCCGCACTCGTCGTTGCCGTGCTCGCCGGGTGTACAACCCGGCTGCGCCCGCCGCCTAGATTGCGGCCCTGCCAGGCCCTCACGCACAGCCGATTTCTCAGCTTCAGTGGACTAAGCCTGCAGGGTGGCGATATCGCGGTACAGCGTGCGCAGGCTGATGTCCAGGGCCGCGGCCAGCGCCTGGCCGCTCATGGGTCGGCTGTGGCGGCGCAGGACCTGCAGCAGGGCGAGAAGGCGTTCGGATCGGGACATGGGCCGATGGTAGCCAGCCCGGCGGGCCCAGCAGGGCGGGATACAGCTTCAGGCGCGTGGCCTCAGCTGAGCCCCTGCACAGACACCTGCTGAAAATCCGGCTCCCCCGCGATGAGCCTTCGGAAGAACACCAGGCACGGATCATCGCCCAGCATCCTCGCCTTGCCCAGCACCCGCTCCTTGAGCGAGCGGTGCTTGGTCAGCGACAGCACCCATTCGTGGTTGCCGTCCTCGCTCTCGTTGGCGGCGGCGCCGACCATGTAGGTGCGGCCCTCCCAGTTCACGTGCGCGTACCACCCCCAGTCTTCGGCGTCGGGGTCGGTCATGTCGAGCTGGGCCGGCACGCGCTCCCGCAGCCATTCGAGCAGCGAATGGCCCCGGATGGGGTTGATGGGGTTCTCGGGCTCCAGCGAGACGTCGAAGAGCCGGGTGTGGAAGTGGATGGCGGGTTCCATGGGCGAACTGATTGGCAATAGGACGGGCCAGGCACCAGTCCGATGACTGGGCCAGCCTACCACCAGGGCATGACCCCGCAAACCGGATTCTGGCCATGCCCCTCGACCTCTGCGGGGCGAATCTGCGTACCATGCGGCCTGCCAAAGAGCCGATCAAGCGAACGCAACGACAACCCAGGAGACAGTCGCCACCATGCCGGCCCACCCCACCACGACAACCCAGGTTTCGGGCAGCGCCGTGGCTGCCGCGCTGGCCTTCGCGCCCCTGCGCGCGCTGAGCGCCAGCCTGCTGCAGTTGGCCGCGCTGGCCCGCGCCGCACCGCCAGAGGCCATGCTGCTGCAGGCGCTGGAAATGATGCGCAGCACGCTGGTGGACTTCGACACCGCCTGGTGGGGCGAGGTGTCGGCCAGCCAGGGCGATGCGCCGCCGCGCAACTGGCTGCACGGCAGCATCGGCCTGGCCAAAAACTTTGCGGCGGAGTGGAATGCCCTGGCCATGGCCGACCTCTTCGCGCAGCAGTCCATGGACCAACTGGGCGTGGTGCTGCGCGAGAGCGCCGATGACCTGCCTGCCCTGCCGGGCATGGCGATACCGCCCGATATCGATGCCTTCTGCCGGCGCCACGGCCTGTACCACTGCATGGCGATCACCGTGGCCATGCCGCGCAGCGGGCTGATGTTCTTCGTGAGCCTGTACCGCGACCCGGGCCGGGCCAACTTCACGGACCAGGAGGCGGCGCTGTTCGGCGAGTTCGTGCCGCACCTGCTGGGCCACTGGCAGCACCGGCTGGAGCAGTTGCAGACCATGCCCGCAGCCGATGGCCCCTGGGACAGCCATGCACTGGCCGGCCCCGACGGCGCCCTGCTTTTCGTGGGCCTGCGCGTGGGGCAGGCGCTGCAGGCGGTCTACCCGAATTGGTCCGGCACGGCCCTGCCGGCGCCGCTGCTCGGCGCCCTGCCCTCTACGCTGCCGAGCAACCTGGTGCTAGGCAAACACTGCAAGCTGCGGCTTTCGGCCTGCGGGCCGCTGGTGGCGATCAGCCTGCCTTCGCCGCACGACGGCAAGCCGCCGCTGGCCCCGCGCGAGCTGAGCGCGGCCACGCTGTACGCGCATGGCCAGTCGTACAAGGATATCGCCACCACGCTGGGCCTGACACCGGCCACGGTGCGCACCTACCTGCGCAGCGCCTATGCGCAGTTGGGGGTGCGCAACAAGGTGGAGCTGGTGGCCGCGCTGCGCCGGCAGTAGCCTGGACGGCTGGCTGGGTGTTTTCCCTGTCCCTCTGCATTTGCAGAGGCTGTAGCGCGCCTGCCCGTCCCTATTGTTGCGCCCGGAGCCAAAAGGCTTCGCAAGACCCAAGCAACAACAGGAGACGCTTTCCATGTTTTCAACCTCACCGACCGCCGGCATGACCAGCGGCCGCCCGGCCCTGCTCGTAGCCACCCTGGCCGCCCTGGCACTCACCGCCTGCGGCGGCAGCGACAGCAGCGCCCCCGCTGCCAGCCAGCCGCTGGCCCAGGCCTGCCCCGGCTACCGCACGGCCACCCTGCCCCATGGCGCCAGCATCACCCGCACGGAGCTGCGCGCGGCCGAGGGCCTGCTGCCCGAGGTGTGCATCGTGCGCGGCGAGATCGTCTCCTCGCCCCAATCCACCATCCACTGGGCGGTGGAGCTGCCCGCAGGCACTGTGTGGAACGGCAAGACGCTGACGGTGGGCGGCGGCGCGTTCGACGGCTTCATCCCCACCGATGACCCGTGGTACCAGCACATCATCGGCGCATCGGCCCACACGTACGTGAAGATGAGTTCTGACTCGGGCCACCTGGCACCGGGCTTTGCCTGGGGCGCCAGCGACGTGGCGCTGCGCAACCATGCCTTCGACGCCAACCACTTCGTGCTGGAGGTGGGTACGGCCATTGCCGCCGACTTCTATGGCAAGTGGCCCACGCGCCGCTACCACATCGGTCATTCCAACGGCGGGCGCTCGGCCCTGGCCGCCACGCAGAACTACCCCAAGGACTATGACGGCGTGGTGGCCATGGAGCCGGCCATCAGCCAGCAAGCGCACCAGACCAACCTGGGGCCCACGCTGCTGCGCCATGTGTTCTCGAAACCCGAGAACTGGCTGAGCCCGGCCAAGATCGCCTTGTACGCCAAGGCCGAGACCGCGGCCTGCGACGCACTGGACGGCCTGGCGGACGGCATCATCGGCAACGTGGCCGCGTGCAACTACGTACCCACGGAGCTGCTGTGCAAGGGTGCGGACAGCGACAGCTGCCTGACGGCCGGACAGATCGAATCCATTCGCCTGATCTACGCGAACAAGGACGTGCCCGTGACACTGTCGCAGGGTGCGCGCGGCTACCCGGGCTTTGGCCGCGGCGGCGCGGCCACGTCCGACTGGGAGGCCTATGTGTTCGGCCCCAGCTTCGCGGCGCGCGACTCGTTCAACTACATGGCCGCGCTGGCTGCCGCGCGCCTGGTCGAAGGCAACCCGAGCGCCGACCTGCTGGCCCACGATCCCACGCGGTACCAGGCCCAGTACCTGCGCCTGGCCCACCAGATCGATGCGACCAACCCCGACCTCTCGGCCTTTGCCGACAACGGCGGCAAGCTGCTCATCTGGTACGGCATGGGCGATGCCTGCGTGTCGGTGTACCGCACGGCCGAGTACCTGGACAGCGTGCGCCAGCGCATGGGTGCCAGCAAGGTGCAAGGCTTTGCGCGCATGCTGACCTCGCCCTCCATCGGCCACAACCTCGATGGCCCGGGCACCGACCCGGTGAGCATCGACCTGCTGGCCGCCATGGACGCCTGGGTGGAGCGCGGCACCGCGCCCGACAGGCTGGTGGCCACCCGCTACGAACCCGCCGACCCGCGCGCCGGCAAGCAGACCCCGGTGCTGCAGCGCCCGGTGTGCGAGTACCCGAAGTTCCCGCGCTACGACGGCAAGGGCGACCCGGCCAAGGCGGAGAGCTTCAGCTGCTCTGCCGTGTGATACCGGCGGCGGTCAGTAGCTCACGCGCAACGTCACGCTGGCATTGCGCGGCTCGCCGAAGAAGTTGCTGCGGCCCGTGGTGTACACACGCTGCCAGTAGACCTTGTCGGTCAGGTTGTTGATGTTGAGCGCCACGCTCCAGCGCGGCAGGTACAGGTAGTCGGTGGCCTGGTCGTTGCGGTAGCCGCTCCAGTGGAGCTTGGCGCGCCAGTCGTCGTTGAAGCGGTGGGTCAGCTCGGCGTAGAGGTATTTCTCGTCCTGCTCGGAGCGGCTGCAGTCGGCGCCCAGCCAGGTGGAGCGCGGCACGTCGAGCAGCGCGCCGGTGGTGTACGAAGGCAGGCCGCCGGTGAGCCAGCCATCGACCTTTTGCGCATGCGAGCCGACCAGCAGGCTGGTGGTGGGCGCGAGCTTGCAGTCGAGCGAGCCGGCAATCGCATAGCGGTCGCGCTGCGCGCCGCTCTGGTAGGTGCCGCCCTCCTGCTTGGCGGCCGAGAGGCGGCCCAGGATGGTGCCGGATTGGTTGAGCGGGCCGGTCACGTCGACCTCGGCCCCCTTGGTGGACCACGAGCCCAGCTGCACCGCCCCGCGCGCCTGGAAAGTGTCCTGCGGGCGCTTGCGCACCAGGTTGACGGCGCCGCCCGAGCTGGAGACGCCGCTGAACAGCGCCGAGGGGCCGCGCAGCAGTTCCACGCGGTCGAACAGCACGGAGTCCCACGCGGCGGCGGTGCCGGGGGCAGGCACACCGTCGATCATGTAGTTGTTGATGGCAAACCCGCGCGACGAGTACGACGCCGACTCGCTGTCGAAACGCTCGGAGACGTAGCCGACCGTCTGCTCCAGCACTTCTTCCACATTGCGCATGTTCTGGTCGTCCATGCGCTGCTGGGTGACCACGCTGATGGACTGGGGGATCTCCTTCAAGTCCGCCGCGGCCTTACCCACCGTGGCCTGGGTGCTGTTGTAGCGCTCGGTGCCTTCGGTGCTGGTGCGGTTCTGCTGGGCACGCACGGTGACCGGTGGCAGGTTGGTGGTGTTGCCACCGGCGGGGGCCTCTGCGGTTTGCGCGCGGGCGGCCGTGGCAGCCATGCCCGCCGTGAGGGCCACCACGGCCAGAGCCAAGCTGGCGGCGATACGACACGGGCCGTAACGACCATCATTTCATTCCATAACACAATGAATGCTTATCATTCCCATGGAGATGGACATCTGTACTGGCAAACGAGCCTGGTAGCCGGCGGGCTGCCGTCAGTTGCCATCGCCGCCCGGCTTGGGGGGCGCTGCATCAGGCGCTTCACCGGGCCGGGACTGAGATTTCGCCTGTGCTGCCGCACTGGCCATGGCCCGCTTGTTGCGCAGCCGGGGCACATGCACCTGGGGCGGCATGCCGTTGATGTGGTTGATGTCCAGCAGCAGGTTGACCGCGCTCGAATCACCCTCGCTGGGGTCCGGCACGTAGGCGCTGTGGCTACCGTTGCGGGCATGCAGGCTGTGGTGCACCACATGCACGACCATGTGGATCTGCATCACCCGCTCGCCGAGGCGAGGCAGCAGCCGCAGGCGCGCCTCACGGTCCAGCGCCAGGCCCATGGTGCCGGGCCGGTTGATGAGGTCGGTGCGCACATCGCGCCAGTTGGCACCGTTGTCCACCGAGTATTGCCAGATGCCGGCCCGTGCATCCAGCCGCGCGATGACGATGCCGGCGGCCGCCGCATGCTGGGGACTGCTTTCGGCCAATATTTGCGCAATGCTGTTGCCGCCGACACCTGTGCCGGCGGCGGCCTGCCCCCCCGACATAGCGTTCTCGTCCCCCTGCCCGCCTGAACCCATGTTGCCAGCACCTCTTTGTCTGGAGCGGCTCACCAAACTCTTTTCGCTTCTTTGCTGCGTCTGGCCGCACTGCCGGTGGTGCATTCGGCACAGCGCCTGGGCAGAAACGCCTGGTTGAGTTTGTCAGCCGCTCTTTATTGGAATCGCGGAAATGGCGCGTATCTCCGGGCCGTGCCCGCGCGCGCCTTTCCATGCATGGATGGCGGCGCGCCGTTACGCTCTCTCCCCTCTGTCGCCCTATAGGCTCACCGGTAAATGACCAGTCGCCTGTAAGCCATTTTTCCGCCACCGTGTAGGAAAAAGCCTACAACAACATGCCGCGTAAGCTAAGAGAAATTTGACAGACGGATACGTTTTCGCCGCACTGTTGTAATAACAACCTCCCGGCAGCCGCCCGGGGGAAAGGTTGGGCCTATAAGCAGTTGGGCAGGAAGCCGGTTAGGGCCTGCTCCCTTCCATCACCGCGCCGCCACGGCGCCGGCCGTCGAGGTCGTTCGCGCCGTCCTTCTTCCCCACCAGATCACCACCCCGGTCACACTGAGCACGGCCACGGCCAGGCCCAGCGCGGTGACCAGGATGCGCCCCGGCACGCCCGCGATGCGGCCCGAGTGCAGGGGGAACTGCAGGCGCATGAACAGATCGCCGGCCGTGCCCTCGCCCGGCACGCGCTGGCCGGCCAGGGCGCCGGTGGCACCATCGAAGTACAGGCGCGGCGGGCCCAGGCCGGGGCGGCTGGTGCCGGGCACGTAGAAGTCCACGCCATAGAGGTCGAAGGCCGGGCGGTAGGTGAGAAAGCCCGGCGGATCGGGCCAGGCGCGGCGCAGGCCTTCGGCACGGGCGCGCTCTACGATGTCGGCCCGGCCGACCAGGGGTGGCGCCACCTGCTCGGCGGGCGAGCGGCGCGGGCGCTCGTCGAAGGGGCTCGGGCTGGTGCGCGAGAAGACGTTGACCACGGGCTCCATGACCTCGTCATGCAGGTTCATGGCCACCGAGGTGACGGCCAGCACGAGCATGAGCACCCAGGTCCACACGCCGCCCGAGCGGTGCAGGTCGAAATTGACGGTGCGCGCGCCGCGCGACCAGCGGAAGGCCAATGATTTGCGCCAGGCACGCCAGCGCGGAAAGGCCAGCCACAGCGCGATGAAGCAGTCCACCACCCAGAGCATGGCCACCGCGCCCAGGAACCATACGGCCCAGTCCACCCCCCAGGCGCGCGGCAGGAACAGGGTGTGGTGCAGCTTGTACAGGAAGGGCACGAGGTCCAGTCGCGCCAGCGAGGCCTGGCCCCAGGTGCGCGTGCCCTGCACCTCGGCCGTGGCGGGGTGCACGGCCATCTGGTCGAAGCCCAGCACATGGGGCCGGCCGGTGGCAGGGTCCATGCGCGGCACCACCATCATCACCAGGGTCTGGCCGGGTGCCGCCGCCAGCGGCATGTAGCTGACCTGCAAGGCGGGGTGCGCCGTCTCCACACGGCGCGCGACCTCGGTGGCGGGCAGCAGCGGCGCATCCGTCGGCACCGCGTAGTGGAAGCCCGGGTTGAGCCAGCGGTCGAGCTCGTGCTCCCACGCGATCACGGAGCCCGTGAGCCCGGCCACGGCGAGGAACACGGCCATGAACAGGCCGGCCCAGCGGTGCAGGAGTACCAACAGCTTGCGCATGGCCTGCTTACCTGCACACGCCCATGATGCAGCAGTACTTCACAGCGAAGGCTGCGCCGTCACCACAACCGTCAGAACCGGTATGCAGCGGCGACCTTCACTTCGCGCCCAAAGCCCAGCGCGCAGAACTCCGCCCCGCCGCGGAAGGTGTTGCACTGCGTGCGGTAGCGCTTGTCGCCGAGGTTGGTCACGTTGAGCGACAGGCGCCAGGCGCCTATGTCGTAGGCGGCCATGGCGTCGAACAGGGTGTAGCCGTCGTTGGTGGGAATGGGGCCGGTGGCGACGCGCAGCTCGCCCACCGTGGCGCTGATGTGGCGCACGCCCAGGCCCAGCTCCAGCGGGCCGCGCTGGTACTTGCCCCAGAGCGATGCCACATGCTCGGGCGTGGCGCCAGGGCGCTCGCCCACTTCGAGTGCATTGTTGCTGCGCGTGACCTTGGCGTTGAGGTAGGTGTAGGCGCCGATGACCGAGAATCCCCCGCCCACCTCGCCCGTGCCCTGCACCTCCAGCCCGCGGCTGCGCACCTCGCCGGTCTGTACGTCAAAGCGCGGGTTGATGGTGGACGGCGTGCGCACATTGCGCTTGCGCAGGTCGAACACGGCGGCGCTCAGCGTGTAGCCGGCGCCCTGCGGTGCGTAGCGCAGGCCCACCTCGGCCTGTTTGGCGGTTTCGGGCTCGTACGGTGTACCGTTGGCGTCCACGGCCGTCACGGTGGTCAGCGGCGGCTGGAAGGCGGTGTTGAAGCTCACGTAGGGCGCCAGGCCGTTGGATGCCAGGTAGATGGCGCCCGCACGGCCCGTGAAGGCGTTGTCGCGCCGGTCCACGAGGGTGGTGGCAAAAGGCGTGTCGCCGGTCAGGCGCGCATCGTACTTGGTGTCGATGCGGGCCGTGTCGTAGCGGCCGCCCAGGCTCACAACCCAGCGCTCACCCAGCTTGATCTGGTCCTGCAGGTACAGGCCCACCTGGGTGTTGCGCGCCAGGGCCCGGTCGCTCAGGAAGTTGTTGCCCCAGTCGGGCTGCACGTACACGGGGTTAACCAGGTCGATGGGCGCCACCGCGCCGTTGAGCGAGTGGATGCGCCAGTCGAGCTTGGAGTGGTAGTAGTCGATGCCGGCCAACAGCTGGTGCGAGACGTCACCGGTCTTGAGGCGCGCCTCCACATGGGTGTCGATCACCAGGGTCTTCTCCGCGTCGGGTCGCACCATGGCCAGGCGCACCATGCTGCGTTGGTCGGCCATGAGACCGCGGTTGCGCATCTCCAGGCGGTGGTTGCTGCCGTCAAGGTAGCGCAGGTTGTGGCGCAGGCTCAGGCTGTCGCTGAACGAATGCTCCAGCAGGTAGCCGAGCGACCAGGCCTCCTTGTGGTGGCCCGAGCCCGGGCCATTGACGTTGATGGTCTCGCTGGCCGGGCCGGTGGGCGTATTGCGGTAGTAGGGAATGATGTAGCCAGTGTCATCCTGCTGGTGGTGCGCCAGCAGCGTGAGCGTGGTGCGGTCGCCCTGCAGGGTGATGGCGGGGGCCACGTAGGTGCGGTCGTTGCGCAGCTCGTCCCACTGGGTGCCGGCCTCGCGCTTGAGCACGGTGAGGCGGCCGAGCACGGTGCCCTGCTCGTTGAAGGCGCCGCCGATGTCGGCCGTCACCTGGCGCCGGTCATAGCTGCCCAGCTCCAGCCCCACTTCGCGCTGCAATCCGGCGCGCGGGCGCTTGGTCACGGCGTTGACCAGGCCGCCCGGTGCTGACTGGCCGTAGAGCACCGAGGCCGGGCCGTGCACCACCTCCAGCCGCTCCAATCCATAGGGCTCCAGGTTGGTCATGAAGCCGTTGTGGATGAGGCGCATGCCGTCGCGGTACAGGCCGGTGCCGGTGAGGTAGAAGCCGCGGATGGAGACATCGTCGTCGGTGATACCGTAGTCCGCCGGGCGCACGCCCGCGCTGTAGCGCACGGCCTCGGCCACGCTCGATATGGCCTGGTCGCGGATCTGCGCGGCGCCGATGGTGGAGACCTGCTGCGGCGTTTCGAGCACGGGCACGTCCATCTTGGTGGCGCTGGCGCCGCGCGTGGCGCGGTAGCCTTCCACCGGGCCCCAGGCGGCCTCGCGCTCGGCGGTCACGCGCACGGTGGGCATCTCGGTGTCTGTGGACGACGTGCGGCCCACCGCGGATGCTGGCGCAGGCGCGCCTCGGCGCAGCGTGTAGCCGCCGCCGCTGCGGGGCACGGCTTCAAGCCCGCTGCCCTCCAGCAGGCGCGCAAAGCCCTCTTCCACCGCCGCCACGCTGCCCTGCAGGCCGGGGCTGCGCAGGCCTTCGGTGAGCGCCGGCTCGAACGACAGCGTGACGCCCGCCGCGCCGGCATAGCGCGAGAGCGTGGGGCCCAGTGCGCCGGCCGGGATGTCGTAGCTGCGCGGTGCCTGGGCGGTGGTGCTGCCCGCGGCAGCGGACTGCGCCCAGGCGGCCGGCGCCGTTGTTGTTGCCGCCGCGGCGATGGCAATGCCCACGCACAGTACCTGCGCGGCATGGGCCAGCGGGGTGGTACGGATGCTCAGCGGCTTGCTGCTGCGCAGCAGGTGGTCGTCAACGGGCGCCATG
Organism: Acidovorax sp. GW458-11-26-14-TSB4; assembly: GCF_059423865.1. Lineage (NCBI taxonomy): Bacteria > Pseudomonadati > Pseudomonadota > Betaproteobacteria > Burkholderiales > Comamonadaceae > Acidovorax > Acidovorax sp. GW458-11-26-14-TSB4. The sequence goes on along the minus strand of NZ_JBWKYR010000006.1, from coordinate 197,547 downwards.
CGCGTCCTCCTCGGGTTCGTTCGGCTAGGGTTGGAATTGCGGGCGCTGGGGTTGAACTTCAGCGCCTTCCAGACCATGCCGAACGGTTCCCGAAAAAGGGACACGCCTTCTTGACGATATTCTGTGATTTCTTCTTTCAGGGCATGCAGGGACGCATGCGCTGCGCCGCCCCGCCGGTGCGGCATGGGGGCGGGCGTACGTCGTCAGGCCACGGCCATCGCGGGTTCCTGGCGCTGGGGGGCTGGCGCCAGTTGCTCGTCCACCCAGCAGCCGTATTCGGCCGATGCCTGCACTGGCTGCACCACCAGTTGGGGCAGCGTGTAGGGGTGCTGCTTTCTGAGCAAGGCCATCAGCGCGGGCATGGCGCTGTGCGCGGTCTTGCAGGCCACGCGCAGCTCGCGGCATTCCTCCAGGGCACCTTCCCAGTGGAAGTAGGCCGTGATGGGCTCCACCTGCACACAGGCGGCCAGGCGCGCGTGCAGCACCGCATGCGCGAGCCGCTTGGCCTCGGCTTCGGTGGCGACCGTGGTCGTGACCATGAGGATTTCGCGGGGGGCGGCCGCGGCGGTGCCTGGATCGGTCGTCATCATCAACATGCTTGTCTCCCGTGGGGCGCTGTGATGGAGCTGGGTCGGGCAGTCTGCCACAGGCAAGCGTCCAGGTCCAGTAGGCAGCCCCGCGCCGGGGGACAAGACAGGTGCGGCATGCCCTGGCTGGGAGCGGAGGCCGCAAGGCCCCCCTCGCGCAGCAGGCGCAGGCGCAGGCGCCAGACGGAATGGCCGCGAACCTATCGCGTCAACAGCCACACCGCCCCCAGGCCGGCGCCGATCACTTGGGGAGCAGGACCTTGTCCACCACGTGGATCACGCCGTTGGACTGGTACACGTCGGCAATCGTCACATTCGCCGTGCCGCCCTTTTCGTCGGTGAGCATGATGGTCTTGCCGCTGGCCTTGGCACTGAGTGTGCCGCCGGCTACCGTCTTGATGCTGGCCATGCCCTTGCCATCGGCAATCATCTTGGACAAGGCCGCAGCATCCCATTTGCCCGCCACCACGTGGTAGGTGAGCACAGTGGTCAGCGTGGCCTTGTTCTCGGGCTTGAGCAAGTTGTCCACGGTGCCGGCGGGCAGTGCCGCAAAGGCTGCGTTGGTCGGCGCGAACACGGTGAACGGGCCCGGGCCCTTGAGCGTATCGACCAGGCCCGCGGCCTTGACCGCGGCCACCAGCGTGGTGTGGTCCTTGGAGTTCACGGCGTTGTCGATGATGTCCTTGCTGGGCAGCATGGGAGCGCCACCCACCATGACGTCAGCGGCCATGGAGGGGACGGCCGCGGCAGCAAGAGCTGCGGCCAGGCCGATGGAAGCGAAGCGGGCATTGAAACGGATGGCGGTCATGAGAATCTCCTGAAGTCGATTGATGGACTGACTGTCTTTACCGCATGAGAAATGCCACGCGGCTGTCAATCAATACGGCGCTTGCCCGGCATCGGATGCAGCAGCAGAAAAAAATGACCGCGAATACAAAAAATCGCCCTGCGGCGTGGGCCGCAGGGCGATCGATCTGTGGGGGCCGGGCGCTGCCAGGCCCAGCCGTTCATGGCTAGATGGTGCGGCCAAACGGTCCGTCCGATCCCACCTGCACCAGGTTCTTCTCGGTCGCCAATGGCTTCGGATTCTTCTTGGCCGCAGGCTTGGCCGGCACTTCCTCGGCCACGCAGTCCGCGTAGTAGCGCACGTTGCCGTTCTCGTCCTCCACCTCCACCAGGCCGTGGATGTCGGTCTCGAAGCCCGGGCACAGCTTGGCGAATTCGCGGGCGAACTTGAGGTAGTCCACGATCTTCTTGTTGAACACCTCACCGGGGATCAAGAGCGGAATGCCCGGCGGGTACGGCGTGACCAGGCCCACGGTAATGCGGCCTTCGAGCTGGTCGATCTCCACGCGGTCGGTCTTGCGGTGCGCAATGTGCGCATACGCGTCCGAGGGCTTCATCGCGGGCGTGAGGTCCGACAGATACATCTCGGTCGTCAGGCGTGCGATGTCGTACTTGGCGTACATCTCGTGCACGTGCTGGCACAGGTCCTGCAGGCCCATGCGCTCATAGCGCTTGTGCTGCTGGCAGAACTCGGGAAGGATGCGCCACATGGGCTGGTTCTTCTCGTAGTCGTCCTTGAACTGCTGCAGCGCGGTGAGCAGCGTGTTCCAGCGCCCCTTGGTGATGCCGATGGTGAACATCACGAAGAAGCTGTACAGGCCGGTCTTCTCGACCACCACGCCGTGCTCGGCCAGGTACTTGGTGACGATGGACGCGGGGATGCCCTTCTTGTCGAACTTGCCGTCCAGGTTCAGGCCAGGCGTGACGATGGTGGACTTGATCGGGTCCAGCATGTTGAAGCCGTCGGCCAGCTGGCCGAAGCCGTGCCACTTGGTGCCGGCCTTCTTCCCCTTGGCGTCGCTGCGGATGATCCAGTCCTCGGCGCGGCCGATGCCTTCATCGACCAGCTTGTCCGGGCCCCAGACCTTGAACCACCAGTCGTTCTTGCCGAAGTCGTCCTCGATCTGGCGCATGGCGCGGCGGAAGTCCAGCGCCTCCAGGATGCTTTCTTCCACCAGCGCGGTGCCGCCGGGCGGCTCCATCATCGCAGCGGCCACATCGCAGCTGGCGATGATGCTGTACTGCGGGCTGGTGCTGGTGTGCATCAGGTAGGCCTCGTTGAAGAGGTGGCGGTCCAGCTTGGCGGTCTGCGAGTCCTGCACCAGCACGTGGCTGGCCTGGCTGATGCCGGCCAGCAGCTTGTGGATGGACTGCGTGGCGTAGGTCACCGAATGCTTGGGGCGCGTGCGCTTCTTGCCCATGGCATGGTAGGTGCCGTAGAAGGGATGGAAGGCGGCGTGCGGCAGCCAGGCTTCGTCGAAGTGCAGGTTGTCCACATAGCCATCGAGCATGCCCTTGATGGTTTCGGTGTTGTAGAGCACGCCGTCGTAGGTCGATTGCGTGAGCGTGAGCACGCGCGGCTTGACCTTCTTGGCATCCACGCCCTTGAGCAGCGGATTGGCCTTGATCTTGGCCTGGATCGCCTCGGGCTCGAACTCGCTTTGCGGGATGGGGCCGATGATGCCGAAGTGGTTGCGCGTGGGCTTCATGAACACCGGGATGGCCCCGGTCATGATGATGCTGTGCAGGATGGACTTGTGGCAGTTGCGGTCCACCACCACCACGTCGCCCGGGGCCACGGTGTGGTGCCACACCATCTTGTTGGAGGTGGAAGTGCCGTTGGTCACGAAGAAGCAGTGGTCGGCATTGAAAATGCGCGCGGCGTTGCGCTCGCTCTCGCCAATGGCGCCGTTGTGGTCCAGCAGCTGGCCGAGTTCTTCCACCGCATTGCACACGTCGGCGCGCAGCATGTTCTCGCCGTAGAACTGGTGGTACATCTGGCCCACCGGGCTCTTGAGGAAGGCCACGCCACCCGAGTGGCCGGGGCAGTGCCAGCTGTAGGAGCCGTCTTCGGCATAGTCCAGCAGCGCCTTGAAGAACGGCGGCTGCACGCCCTCCAGGTAGCTCTTGGCCTCGCGGATGATGTGGCGCGCCACGAACTCCGGCGTGTCCTCGAACATGTGGATGAAGCCGTGCAGCTCGCGCAGGATGTCGTTGGGCAGGTGGCGGCTGGTCTTGGTCTCGCCGTGCACGTAGATCGGCACCTCGGCGTTCTTGCGGCGCACTTCGCCGATGAAGTTGCGCAGGCTCAGCACGATGGGGTCCAGCCCCTCGCCCAGCGTGAACTCCTCGTCGTCGATGGACAGGATGAACGCGCTGGCGCGGCTTTGCTGCTGCGCGAACTGAGACAGGTCACCATAGCTGGTGACACCCACCACCTCGAAACCCTCGGCCTCGATGGCCTGCGCCAGGGCGCGAATGCCCAGGCCCGAGGTGTTCTCGGAACGATAGTCCTCGTCGATGATGATGATGGGAAAACGAAACTTCATGCGCAGCCTCCGTGAAACCGTGCCCTGCCGGCGAGCCAAAAAACGAAATAGGCGCGAAGTGTAAGGAATAAGCTTGTCAGGCCTTTGAACTGGGGGTCTTTTGACCCAGAATGTGGTGGATTAGGAACAACTGGCACACAGGTTGTTCAGGATCCGAACAACAAACAACACAGGAGGAGGTCGGTATGGCGGAATCCACCATCTGGTGGCTGTTGGCAGGCGGTGTGGTGGTGGCAGAACTGCTCACCGGCACGTTCTACCTGCTCATGCTGGCCGTGGGGCTGTGCGCGGCGGCCCTTGCCGCGCACTTGGGGCTGGCCATGGCGCTGCAGATCGTGACAGCCGCCCTGGTGGGCGGCGGTGCCGTGGTGGCCTGGCACTACGCCAAGCGCAGGCGCCCCGGCGACCCATCGGCCCGTGCCGACCGCAGCGTGAACCTGGACGTGGGCGAGACCCTCATGATCGACAGCTGGAACCCTGATGGCACCAGCCTCGTGAAATACCGGGGCGCCACCTGGACCGCCATCCACCGCCCCGGCGTCACCCCTTCCACCGGCATGCACCGCGTATCGGAACTGGTGGGCAACCGCCTGCTGGTTGATCCCGTCTAATCCCCGTCTGCCCGACGCCTTTCGGCGCCCCCTGCCCCTGCCATCGACACCGTCGTAGGCGGCCGTCCGGCCACAGATTCTCCGTAAACCAGAAAGGAAGGCTTCCCATGGAAATCGCCATCGTCATCTTCATCATCGCCGTGATCTTCATCGCGCGCTCGGTCAAGGTCGTGCCCCAGCAGAACGCCTGGGTCAAGGAACGCCTGGGCAAGTATGCAGGCACCCTTACCCCGGGGCTGAACTTTCTGGTGCCCTTCGTCGACAAGGTCGCCTACAAGCACAGCTTGAAGGAAATCCCGCTCGACGTGCCCAGCCAGGTCTGCATCACGCGCGACAACACCCAGCTGCAGGTGGACGGCATCCTGTACTTCCAGGTGACCGACCCCATGCGTGCGAGCTACGGCTCGTCCAACTACATCATGGCGGTGACGCAGCTGGCGCAGACCTCGCTGCGCTCCGTGATCGGCAAGCTCGAACTGGACAAGACCTTCGAGGAGCGCGACATCATCAACGCCCAGGTGGTGCAGGCCATCGACGAAGCGGCCCTGAACTGGGGCGTGAAGGTGCTGCGCTACGAGATCAAGGACCTGACGCCGCCGGCCGAGATCCTGCGCTCCATGCAGGCCCAGATCACGGCAGAGCGCGAGAAGCGCGCGCTGATCGCGGCCTCGGAAGGCCGCCGCCAGGAGCAGATCAATATCGCCACCGGCGAGCGCGAGGCGTACATCGCCCGCTCCGAGGGTGAAAAGCAGGCCCAGATCAACAACGCCCAGGGCGAGGCCGCCTCCATCACCGCCGTGGCCGAAGCCACGGCCCAGGCCATCGAGCGCGTGGCTGCAGCCATTCGCCAGCCCGGCGGCGAACAGGCCGTGCAGCTCAAGGTCGCCGAGAAGGCCGTGGAGGCCTACGGCAAGGTGGCCGCCGACGCCAACACCACCCTCATCGTGCCCAGCAACATGAGCGAGGTCTCGGCCCTGATCGGCTCGGCCATGAAGATGGTGCAGACGGCGCAAAAGCCCCTGTGATGGCCAGAGAGGTGTGAGAAATGCGGAGTCGGGCAATTTTTTTGCACCGCCCTGCCCCGATCTGCCCAAAACCGCCCAAAGCCATGGCTATAATCGAGGGCTTCGGAGAGGTGGATGAGCGGTTTAAGTCGCACGCCTGGAAAGCGTGTGTGGGCTAATCCCCACCGCGGGTTCGAATCCCGCCCTCTCCGCCAAAGATACAACCCCAAGTGGCTCACGCTGCTTGGGGTTTTTTCTTGGCCGGTGCGCTGACTCAGGCGAACTCGATCCCCCTGCTCGCCAGCCCCACCAGGTCGATGCGCGTAGCGTTGAGATCCAGGTTGCTTGCCAGCACGACCAAGTCGTTGTTCGTAAGGCTGTTGAGCTCCACGTAGTCCGTGATGCCCTTGATTTCCTGGGCGGTTCCCGCGCGGCCCACGAGGTTGGTCCACAGCAGCTGCGCCACCTGGGCCGGTGTCTGCAGGCCCAGTATCTGCAGACCCAGGCCTGCCAGCTGCTGGGTGCTGACGCCGGCATCCAGCAGGCGGATGGCTTCTCCCATCAGCCCCTTGTTGGCCAGCAGGCTGGGGTTGGCCAGTGCGCCGACCAGTTTGGCGGCCTGGCCGGCGTGGCCGTTGCCGGCAACGTCCAGCGCGAGCCGGGTGTCGTTGAAGGTCACCCGCTCCACGTGGGTGAGGTCGAGCATGGAGCCCTCCGTCAGGCGCTGCAGCGTGAAGCTGCCGCCCGGGTTGGCCAGCACATAGGTGTTTGCCAAGGTGGCAGGGAAGACCACCGTGTCGATGCCCGCGCCGCCATCCACATACCGGGCCAGGCCCATGATGGGGTGGATGGTGTTGTCGCCCGCATCGCCCGTGACGGTCTCCTCGCGCACGGCATCCACCCGGATCGCCCCGGCGCTGGCCATGCCCTCAAGCAGTTGCGCAGGCGTACGGCCCGCCGCGAGCTGCGGGAAGAAGTTGGCGAACATGGTGGCCACTTCGAGGGCGCTCTTGCCCGCCAGGGTCTGCACGTAGGCGCCTTCGCTTTGCGTGAGGTCACGCCCGACCCACTTGGCGGCCAGGTAGGCGACGGCCTCTTCGGCGGCGCTGTGCGCCACGGTGAGGATGGGGCCGGTGTCGAAGTGCACCTGCTCGATGTCCACCAGCCAATCGGAGACACCGCTGGCGGTGTGCGTGAGCCGGATGCCGGCGCCGTCCAGCACGGCGGTGTAGTCGCTCCGCTTGCCCTCCTGCAGTGCCACGTCGAAACCGGTACCGCCGTTCAGGCGGTCGCTGCCGCTGCCGCCGGAGATGAGGTCGTTGCCATCGCCGCCAAAGACCACGTCGTCACCGGCATCGCCGAAGACCTGGTCATCGCCGCCCTCGCTGCCGATGATGTCCTGGCCGCCGCTGCCGTGGATGACGTCGTCGTCCGGGCCCAGCACGATCCACTGGTCTTCGTCGTCGCCACTGGCAAAGTTCTGGCCGGCACCGCCGGTCAGGCGCACCTTGCCCGCCACGGCAATGAAGTCGACGTTGTCCACCCGGATGGTGGCGCCCGAGGGCAGCGCGCGCGCGTCGATGATGACGGCCTGCTTGCCGTCGCCGGAAAACGCGCTGCCGTTGATCACGAGCGGCACGTTGGGATTGAAGCCCGCTCCTGCCGTGGGGGTGATGACGTGCACGGTCAGCGCCTCGCCAGGGGCCATGCTGGCATAGAACACCTTGCCGGCATTGGTGAGCTGCCCGTTGGCGCCCGAGACACGCTCGATGCGCAAGCCCAGCTCGGCCAGCGCAGCGGCCCCGGAGGTCGCCGAGCCCAGGCCTTCGGCCTTCAGCCCCACACCGGTGGGCACGCTCACCGACAGGATGGGATGCCCATCCGCCGCCTTGACGATGGGGATGTCGGCCAGCAGGGTGGAGGTACCGGGGGTATCGACGCGCCCGGGCTCCACCACGGGCACGGTGAGGACGGTGGCGCCGCTCTCTCCCGGGGCGGTGGTGATGGGCACACCGTCGACGGTGCTCGGGGTGCCCCCGCCCCCGCCGCCTCCCCCGCCACCGCCGGGGGATGGCGAGGAGCCCACCGCCACCACCAGCGGGGTGGCGGCCGCACTGGTGTTGCCGGCAGCATCGGTGAGCAGGTTGGCAGCCACCGTGACGTTGATCGGTGTGGTGCTGTTCGCCAGGGGCGTGAGGGTCGCCGTGTAGGTGGTGCCGCTGCCGCTGAAGTTGCCCAGCGTGCCGCCGGTGACCGCGATGTCGCCCAGGCTCAGCACGCCTGGATCGCTGAGGGTGAAGGTCACCGTCACGCTCTGGCCCGGAGCCACCGTGCTGCTGTTGCTGGTGATGGTGACCGTCGGTGCCGTCGTGTCCAGGGTGTAGGTCTGCGTGTGCTCGGTGCTGAAGTTGCCCGCCAGGTCCGCCACCCGCACGCGCAAGCTGTGGGTACCGCTCTGAAGAGACAGCCCGGGCATGGTCCAGGTGGTACCGCTGACGTTGGCAGTGTTCCAGGAGGTGCCGTTGTCGACCGACACGTTGACCAGTTCGTCGGCGGCCAGTGGCGCGCTCAGCGTGCCGCTGAGGGCCTGTGACGGGTTGTTGGTGACCAGGTCCGACGTGCTGGTGCCACCGTCGTTGGAGAACTGCACCCCGCCGTTGGCGGTGGTGACAGGTGCCACGGTGTCGACCTGGAGCGAGGGAATGCTGCCGGGAGCGCCGGCATTGCCCGCAAGATCGGTGTAAGCGCCAGTCACGGAAATGGTCGCATTGCCGGACGCAACCCCGGCGGTCGGTGTGAAGGTGGCGGTGTAGATCTTGGGGTCGCTCGTGGCGGTCAGCGGTCCGAGGGTGCCGCCCGTGAACGCAATGTCCGAGGCCGTGAACCCGCTCGGCGCCTCCGAGAAGGCGAAGGTGATGACCGCCGGCGCCACGCTGCTGGCGGTGGTGACGTTGCTGGTGATGGTCACCGTCGGCGTGGTCTGCTGGTAGGCGTAGGCATTGGCCGTTTCCGGACTGTGGAAGCCCCCGCCATCGACGACCCGCACGCGCAGCACGCCGCTGCCGGTCAGAGTATGGCCCAGCGACCAGGTGGTGCCTATGGTGGCCGCAGGCATCCAGTTGGCACCGTCGTCGAAGGAGACCTCCACCGACTCGCCGGCCGCCAGCGACTGCGACAGGTTGCCGCTCACGGTCTGCGCCGCAATCGACGTAATCAGGTCGGTGTTGCTGGCCCCGTTGTCGTTGGAGAACGTCGGCGTGCCCACCGGGGCGGCGACCGGGCTCAGCGTGTTGAAGCTGATGCCCGACAGCGTGTCGGTACCGCCGCCATTGCCGGCGGCATCGCTGTACAGGCCGGGTGCCACGGTGATGCTGGCGCTGCCGGAGGCGGTGCCTGGCGTGGGCGTGAACACGGCCGTGTACACCAGTTGGTTGGAGGTGACGGTGAAGCCGCTCAGGGTGCCGCCGGTCACCGCCACGTCACCCACCGCGAAGCCGACGGGTGCCTCGCTGAAGGTGAAGGTGATCAGCGCGGTGTCGCCCATGCCGATCTGCGTCTTGTCGCTGGTGATGGCCAGCGTCGGCGCCTGGGCGTCGATGGTGATGGTCGGAGAGCTGGCGCCCGGCCCGGCGTTGCCGGCGGCGTCGGTGAACGCCCCGGCCGCCAGCGTCACGCCGCTGGCACCGTTGAAGCCCGCGGTCGGTGTGAACAAGGCGCTGTAGACGAGCGGGTTGGCCGTCACGCCGAAACCCGAGATGGTGCCGCCGGTCAACGCCAGGTCGGCCTGGGTGAAACCCTGCGGCGCCTCGGTGAAGGTGAAGGTGAGCGTGGCACTGTCGCCGGCCTTGAGCGCCGTCGGGTTGCTGGTGATGCTGACGCCGGGCGCCGTGGTGTCCAGCGCATACAGGGACGATGACGCCGGGCCGATGTTGCCGGCGGCGTCGGTCACGCGCACCTGCAGCGTGCCGCCGCCGGTCAGCGTGCGCGGCGCCAGGGCCCAGGCATTGCTGCCGGCCACTGCGGTGGCGCCGATCCAGGTGGAGCCATTGTCCAGCGACACCTGCACCGACTCGCCGGCCACCAGGTTGGCGCTCAGCGTGCCGGTGATGGTCTGCAGCGCGGTGCTGGTGATCAGGTCGCCGGCAATGCCGGTGTCGGCGGAAAACACCACCGTCGCACCCGTGGTGGTGGGCGCCTGGGTGCTGTAGGTGATCGGCGTGACCGCGGCCGCCGGGCCGGGGTTGCCGGTCGCATCGAAGTAGGCGCCGCTTGCCACGCTGATGGTGGCGCTGCCGCTGCTGCCCGCAGTGGGGGTGAAGATGGCGGTGTACACCAGCGGGTTGGCGGTCTGGCCGAAACCGCTGAGCACGCCGCCGGTGACGCTGACGTCGCCGATGCCGAAACCGGACGGCGCTTCGCTGAAGGTGAAGCTGATGGTGGCCTGCTCCCCTACCCGCAGGCTGGCCGCGCTGCTGGTGATCTGCAGGCTGGGGGCCATAGTGTCCACCGTGATCAGCGGCGAGCTGACAGCGCTGCCCGCATTGCCGGCGAGGTCGGTGTACATGCCCTGCGCCAGTGTCACGCTGGCGCTGGCACCGGACAGGCCCGCGGTGGGTGTCAGCACCACGGTGTACACCAGCGGGTTGGCGGTGGGGGTGAATCCACTCAGCGTGCCGTTGACGGCCACCAGGTCGCCCACCGTGAAGCCGCTCGGCGCCTCGCTGAAGGTGAAGGTCAGCGTGGCCGAATCGCCGGCCTTGAGCTCGGCGGCGCTGCTGGTGACGGCCATCGTCGGCGCCAGCAGGTCCAGCACAAAGCCGGCCGAGAACACCGGGCCGGCATTGTTGGCGGTATCGACCACGCGCACCTGCACGGAGCCGCTGCCCGAGAGCGATTGCGGTGCGAGCGTCCATTGGGTGGGGCTGGCCGTCTGCGCGGTCAGCCAGGTGCCGCCGTTGTTGAGCGACACCTCCACATGCTGCCCGGCGGTCAGCGGTGCGTCGAGCGTGCCGCTGACCACCTGCGTTGCCGCGTTGGTGACCAGGTCCGTGCTGCTCGCGCCATAGTCGGCCGAGAACGACACCGAGGCGCCACTGGTGGTCGGCGCCACGGTGTTGACGACAATGGGCGAGCTGCTGACCGCCGCGCCGGCGTTGCCGGCCGCGTCCAGGTACAGGCCCGCGGCCACGCTGACCTGCGCATTCGCGCCAGCGACGCCCGCCGCCGGGGTGAAGGTGGCGGTGTAGACCAGTTGGTCGGCACTGGCGACGAGGTTGCTCAGCGTGCCATTGGTGGCCGTGACGTCCCCCAGCGTGAACCCGGTCGGTACGTCGCTGAAGGTGAAAGTGATGGTGGCGCTCTGCCCCACGCCCAGCGTGCTGGCGTTGCTGGTGATGGCCAGCGTCGGCGCCTGGGTGTCGACGCCGATGCCCATGACCTGGCCGCCGGTGCCGGCGTTGCCCGCGGCGTCCGCGTACAGCACATTGCCGAGGGTGACGCTGGCGTTGCCGCCAAAGCCCGGCGTCGGCGTCAGCACCACGGTGTAGACCAGCGGATTGGCGGTGGCGGTGAAGCCGCTCAGCGTGCCGCCGGTGGCGATGAGGTCGCCCAGGGTGAAGCCGGCCGGCGCCTCGGTGAAGGTGAAGGTGATGGTGGCCGACTGGCCGGCGCGCAGGCTGGATGCGTCGCTGGCCATGGTCACCGTGGGCGCCGTGGTGTCCAGCACGTAGGTGTAGTTGGTGATGGGTCCGTGGTTGCTGGCGTTGTCGCTCACGCGCACGCGTACCTGCACGTTGCCGCTGCCGGCAACCAGGGTCTGGTCCGCCAGCGACCAGCTGGTGCCGCCCGCGGGAGCAGTGGCTGCCTGCCAGGTGCTGCCGTTGTCGAGCGAGACCTCCACCACCTCGCCCGCCCCCAGCGTGCCGCCGCTCAAGGTGCCGGCGATGGTCTGGGTTGCAGTGCGCGTGATCAGGTCGGTGCTGCTGCTGCCCGTGTCAGCCGAGAACTGCAGGCTGCCGCTGACCACGCTCGGGGCCTGCGTATCGACATCGATCGATGGGCCCATGGCGGCGACGCCGGCATTGCCGACCAGGTCGGCAAAGGCGCCTGCCGCCACGCTGACCACGGCAGTTCCGCTGGCCACGTTGGGCGCCGGCGTGAGCACGGCGGTATAGACCAGCGGGTTGGCCGTCTGCACCAGGTTGCCCAGGCTGCCGTTGGTGGCACTGATGTCGCCCAGCGTGAACGATGCGGGCGCCTCGCTGAAGGTGAAGGTGATCAGCGCCGTCGCGCTGGCGTTGAGCGAGCTGACGCTGCTGGTGATGGCCAGGGTAGGCGCCACGGTGTCGATGGTGATGGGCACCAGGCTGCCCCCTACCCCCGGGTTGCCCAGCGAGTCGGTGAACAGGCCGGACGCCACGCTGATGGTCCCGCTGTCCTGGGTGACGCCCGCGCCCGGTGTGAACAGGGCGGTGTAGACCAGCGGATCGGCAGTGACGCCGAAGCCGCTCAGCGTGCCGCCACCGACCACGATGTCGTTCGTGGCAAAGCCGGTCGGCGCGCTGCTGAACCGGAAGGTGATGCTGGCCGTCTGGCCGGCCTTGAGCATGCCGACATCGCTGGTGATGGAGATGCCCGGCGCCACCGTGGCATAGCTGATGGCCGGCACCGCGGCCGCACCGCCGAGGTTGCCGGCGATGTCGGTGTAGGCACCGGCCGCCACCGTCACGGTGCCGGTGCCGGCCGCCTGGCCCGCCGTGGGCGTGAACACGGCCGTGTAGACCAGCGGGTTGGCCGTCGCGACAAGGCCTGACAGGATGCCGCCGCTGGCACTGACGCTGGCTGCAGAAAAGCCCGCGGGCGCCTCGCTGAAGGTGAAGGTGATGAGCGCCGTCTCGGCGCTGTTGAGCGTGGACTTGCTGCTGCTGATCTGCAACGTGGGCGTGCTCTGGTCCAGCGTGTAGGCAAAGCCCGTGGCAGGGCCGTGGTTTCCGGCCGCATCGCTCACGCGCACCTGGACTTGCTGGCCGGTGCCGGGGGTGAGGGTCTGGCCGGTCAGCGTCCAGCCGTTGCTGCCCGCCAGGGAGGTCGCCAAGATCCAGGTGGTGCCGCTGTCGAACGAGACCTGCACCGTCTCACCGGCCGCGAGGTTGGCGCTCAGCGTGCCGCTGATGGTCTGCGCCGCGACGTTGGTGACCAGGTCCGTGGTGCTGCCGCTGTCGCTGGAGAACGCCACCGTCGCGCCGCCGGTGGTGGGAACCAGGGTGTCGACACTGATGGCCGGCAGCGATGCAGCCAGGCCGCTGTTGCCGGCGCTGTCGGTGTAGCTGCCGGCGTTCAGGGTCACCACGCCGCTGCCGCCGCTCACCCCGGTGTTGGGCGTGAACACGACGGTGTAGACCAGCGGGTTGGCCGTAGCGGCAAAACTGCTGAGCGTGCCGCCGCTGGCGCTGAGGTCGCCGATGGCGAAGCCTAGCGGCGCCTCGTTGAAGGTGAAGGTGATGAGCGCCGTCTCGCCGGCCTTGAGCGCGGGGGTGTTCGCGCTGACGGCGGCCGTGGGCGACGTGGTGTCCAGCACATAGGCCTGCGACAGGGTCGGTCCGTGGTTGCCAGCGGCATCGGTCACGCGCACCTGCAGCACATTGTTGCCGGGCAGCAGGTTGTGGCCGGCCAGCGTCCAGGCGGTGCCGACCAGATTGGCCGTGGTCCAGTTCATGCCGCCATCGAGCGACACTTCGACGTACTCGCCGCTGCCAGGTGCCGCGGCCAGGGTGCCGGTGATGGTCTGGGAGGCCGAGCTGGTGACCAGGTCGGTGGGGCTCGCGCCGTTGTCGTTGGAAAACACCACGGTGCTGGCGGCTGCCGTCGGGGCCCGGGTGTCGATGGCCAGCGCCGGGGTCTGCGCTGCGGCGGAGGTGTTGCCGGCGGCATCGGTGAAGGCGCCCGCGGCGATGGAGATGCCGGCACTGATGTTCTGGATGCCGGGCGTGGGCGTGAAGGTGGCCGTGTAGACCAGCGGATTGCCGGTGACCGCCAGGCCGCTCAGGGTGCCGCCGGTGGTGAGCACGTCGCTGCTGGTGAAGTCGATCGGCGGCTTGCTGAAGGTGAAGGTGATCAACGCCGTCTCGTCGGCCTTGACCGCGGGCGTGCTGCTGGTGATGTCCACCGTCAGCGCCACCGTGTCGATGGCGATGGGCAGCGAGATGGCACCAGAGCCGCTGTTGCCGAACACGTCGGTGTATGTGCCATTGCCCACCCCGATGGTGGCGCTGGCATTGGCCAGGCCGGCGGTGGGGGTGAAGCTGGCCGTGTACACCATCGGGTCGGAGGTGACGGTGAAGCCGCTCAGCGTGCCGTTGGCGTAGGTCACGTCAGCAGCCGTGAAGCCGGTGGGCGGAGCGCTGAAGGTGAAGGTGATGAGCGCGGTCTCGCCCGCGGTCAATGTGCTGTCGTTGCTGGTGATGGCCAGCGTGGGCGCGGTGGTGTTGACGGCGATCGTCGCCGGCGTGCTGGCCTGGCCATTGTTCCCGGCGCTGTCGGTGAAGCCTGCGCTGTTGACCGCAATGCTGGCGGTGACGCCCGCCTGGCCGATGGTGGGCGTGAATGTGGCGGTGTAGACCAGCGGGTTGGCGGTGGCCGTGATCCCGCTCACGCTCCCGCCGGTGACGCTGAGCGAAGATGTGGTGAAGTTGCTCGGTGCCTCGCTGAAGGTGAAGGTCAGGGTCGCGGTCTGGCCCGCATTCACCGCGGCGACGTTGCTGGCCACCGCCACGGAGGGCGCCGTGGTGTCGAGCGCGTAGAGAGCGCTGAAGGCGGGGCCATGGTTGCCGGCGGCATCGCCCACGCGCACCTGCAAGGTGTTGTTGCCGGCCAGGGTGGCGCCTGCCAGGGCCCAGCTGGTGCTGCCGGCAGAAGCGCTGGCATTCACCCAGGTGCTGCCGTTGTCCAGCGAGACCTGGACCACTTCGCCCGTCGCCAGCGCGGCGCTGAGCGAGCCGCTGAGGTTCTGGGTGGCGATGTTGGTGACCAGGTCGGAGCTGCTGGCGCCGGAGTCGGCCGAGAACGCGACCGTGGCTCCGGTGGTGGTGGGCGCCAGCGTGCCGATGCTGATCGCCGGGGTGGTGCCGGCCTGGCCGCTGTTGCCGATGGTGTCGGTGTAGCTGCCCGCCGCGACCGTGATGCTGGCCGTGCCGTTGGGCACACCGGCGGTCGGAGTGAAGACGCCGGTGTACACCAACGGATCGCCGGTGACGGCAAGGCCGCTCAGGCTGCCGCCCGTGACGTTGACGTCGGCAGCGGTGAAGCCGACTGGCACCTCGCTGAAGGTGAAGCTGATGGTGGCGGTCTCGCCGATCTTCAGCGCCGGGGTGCTGCTGGTGATCGCCACCGTGGGCGCGCGGGTGTCGATCTGGATCACCGGGGTGGCACCGGCACCGCCCGGCAGGCTGGCGGCATCGGTGTAGCTGCCGCCGGTCACGGTGATCGAGGCCGCGGCACTCACGTCGGCGGCCGGGGTGAAGACGGCCGTGTACACCAAGGGATTGCCGGTGCTGGTGAGGCCGCTGATGCTGCCCCCGGTGGCCACGACGTCGCTGGCGGTGAAGCCGGTGGGCGCACTGCTGAAGGTGAAGCTGATGTTGGCCGTTTCGCCGCTCTTGAGCGTGCCCACATCGCTGGTGATCAATACGCTCGGGCCCACCGTGCTGATGGTGATGGTGCCCGAGGCAGCCCCGCCACCGCTGTTGCCCGCCAGGTCGGTGTAGCTGCCCGCCGTGAGCGAGACGCCGCCCGGCACGCCGCTCTGTCCGGCGCCCGGTGTCAGCTCCACGGTGTAGATGTGGGGGTCGGCCGTGGCCTTGAGGTTGCCCAGCGTGCCGCCCACGGCACTCAGGTCGCCCAGTGCAAACCCGCTGGGCGCCTCGCTGAAGGTGACGGTGACCAGCGCCAGCTCACCGCTCTTGAGCGTGCTGGTGTTGCTGCTCAGCGAGGCCGTGGGGGCGGTGGTATCGAGCACGAAGGCGCTGCCGGCCGCGGTGCCGGCATTGCCCGCGGCATCGACCACGCGCACCTGCAGGGTGCCGCTGCCGGTGAGGGTCTGCCCGGCCAGGCTCCAGGCATTGCTGCCGACGCTGGCGCTGGCCGTGGTCCAGGTGCTGCCGTTGTTGAGCGACACCTCCACGTGCTCGCTTGCTGCCAGGTTGGCGCCGAGCGTCCCGCTGATGGTCTGCGCAGCCACGTTGGTGACCAGGTCGCTGCCGCTGGCGCCCGAATCGCCGGAGAAGGCAACGCTGCCCCCGGTGGTGGTGGGCGCGGTGGTATCGAGCGCATAGTTCTTGGTGAGCGGCGCGCTGCTGCCGCCCGCGTTGGCTACGCGCACCTGCAGGGTGCCGGTGCCGCTCAGGGTCTGGCCGGCGAGTTGCCAGGTGGTGGCACCGACAGCCGCCGTGGCGGTGGTCCAGGTGGTGCCGTTGTCCAGCGAGACTTCGACCCGCTCCCCGCTGGCCAGGCCGGAGCTGAGCGTGCCGGAGATCGTCTGCGCGGCCACGTTGGTGACCAGGTCGGTGGCGCTGACGCCGGTGTCGGCCGAGAACGCCACCGTCACCGCGGTCGTGCTGCTGGGGGTGGCCGCCACCACCGTGGTAGCGCTGTTGTTGACGATGGTGCTGCCGTCGTTGATGCTGACCGTGAAGGTGGTGGTGGCGTTCTGCCCGGCGGCGGCCTGGAACACCAGCGCCTGCAGCGCCGCCTGGGCGGCACCGGGTGCCGTCGCCGCATGGGAGTAGCTCAGGCCGCCATCGGAGGTGGAGAAGCCCGAGGCGCTGAGCGAGGCCGCGGTGAAAGCCCCCTTGGAGGCACTGTCCAGCGTGATGGTGACGATGACCGATGCCCCGACATCCGGATCGCTCAGCGTGACGCCGCTGAACGGATGCAAAGTGCCGCCGGCGGTCACGCTCTGGGCCGCAGCGGTGCCGCCCAGCACCGGTGCATCGTTGACCGAGGTGGCCGTGACCACGGTGGCGGTGTTGGCCGCGCTGGCCGCGCCGTTGCTGTCGGTGGCCGTCAGCGAGAAGGTGGTGGCGACGTTGACGCCCACTGCCGCCTGGTTGGCCGTGGGCGTGAACGTGAGCGCGCGCAGCTGGGCCGTGAGCGCCGCCGGCGTGGCGGCGCTCAACGTGTAGCTGCCATTGCTGCCCGACAGGCCGGCACCGCTGAGCGTGCCGTTGGCGCCGTTGAAGCCGATGGCCAGGCTGACATTGTCGCCGTTGACATCGGCCACGGTGACGCCGGAGAAGGGCGTGATGGCCGCATTGTCGCCAGTGCTGGCCGTGGCCGTCCCGGTGATGGTGGGCGCGGCATTGGCGGCATTGGTCACCACCACCGCAGCACCCGCCACGGAGGTATCGGCGTTGCCGACGACGCTGTTCCAGTCGTCACCGGCCGAGAGCTGGTAGGTGGTGCCCCCGGCCGAGGCCGCGCCACTCTTGTTGAGCAGGGCCGCGACCGCTGCCACGTCGGCGCCCGACAGCGTGACCGAGAACGAGGTGGCGCTGGTGACTTCGACGTTGCCGGTGGTGCTCAGGGTGCGCGTCGCCCCGCCCTCCCCGCGCAGGACCAGCTTGGAGACGGTGATGTCGTTGCCCGCGCCGGGCATGCTCACCAGGTTGCTGCCCGTCACCGTCAGCACGTGGGTGCTGGAGTCGTAGGTGGCCGAGGTGATGGTCGGCAGCAGCAGGTTGCCGACCGTGATCGGGTTGCCGGTCAGGTCCACCGGGGCGCTGGTGTTGGTGACCCAGCCGGCGGCCGCAGCCAGGTTGAAGGTGGTACCGTCCACGGCGCTGGTGCCCGCCTTGTTGAGCAGGCCGCTCAAGGCCTGCTTGTCGGCCGCGTTCAGCGTGATCTCCACCGATGACGTGCCGGCGGCGGCAGCGACTGCCGTGGTCAGCGTGTAGCTGCCGCCCTGGCCGCTGAGGGTGATCTTGGTCGGGTCGATGGGTTCGCCGTTGACCAGGTTCGCTGCGCTGATGGTCAGCGTGCCCGTGCCGGCGTTGTAGGCAGCCGAGGTGACGGACGGCGTGGCCCGGCCATTGGCCACCTGCACGTCGTCGATGGCCACCTCGAAGCCCAGCGGATTGACGATGCGCACGCCGTAGATGCCCTTGAAGTTGGCCATCGAAGCGAAGTTGAGCAGGCCGTACTCGTTGACCAGCAGACTGGTCAGCGACACGCCGACGCCGGTGGGCTGGTAGTTCGCGTCCAGCGCATACACCGTGAACACCACGGTACCCAGCAGGTTGCCGACCAGGCTGCCGCTGCCCAGCTTGAGGCTGACCATGTCGAACACGCCGCTGTTCGCGCGCAGGTCCACATAGCTGACCGGCGAAAGAAGCGAACCGTTGACGGTGAGCCGGTCGTCGCTGAGCGGAATGCCGGCCAGGCCGGCCCCATTGACGTTGACCGCCGAAATGCCGCCGCCGTTGCTGCTTCGGGCGTAGAGGTCGAGCCCCGTCCCCAGGATGTTGGCTGCATTCACCACGGCACCGGCCGCCAGGCCCGTGGTGTTGATCAGCGTGACGTTGCTGCTGGTGCTGAAATTGATGGTGCCGGCGGCGCCGTTGTTCACCAGCGGCAGCGTGTGGGCATAGTCCAGTTGCGCCTGTGCGCCCAGCGCGCTCGCGGCTTCGATGCTGCCGGTGCTGCGCTCCAGGTCCCAGTCGGCACCCAGCAGCAGGCTGCCGGTGGTGTCGGTGGACGCAGCCACGTCGGCACCCGTGGCCAGCGCCAGCGCATCGATGAAGGCCTGCCCGCGGCCACCGGCGGCCACGTCGCAGCCATAGAGCAGCAGGTCGCCGTCGGGGCCCAGCGCCGTGCCCCAGTCCTTCAACGCACCCCGGTAGCGTTCCACCGTGGCGCCGTCCAGAACCGTGCTGCCCACGCGGATCGCGCCCTCGGCGCCATGGGACACGATCTGCACGCTGTCCAGCCCCTCGTACTGGCGCAGCACCGCGGCGATCTGCTCGACCCCATCCGCGGATGCATCCAGCCATACCACCCGGGTGTCGGACTGCACAGAGGCCGCCAGGGCCTGTGCATCGGGTACGCCGCTGTCGATGAAGACGACGTTGCGGATGGAAGAGGACAAGGCGGAAGGCGCACAACGGGTGGTATCTGTAGTCATTGCAGTGGGCAGGGCGGTGCGGACACCAGCCCTGTGTTGTTGAACAAAGAAACTGCCCTGGCCCGGATGGCCTCCCTGCGCTGTGATCAGCGCACACCGAGGTGCGGATGAACGTGCGCAGATGCGGATGCCGGGCTCTTGCACCCACCTGCTCCCTGTGACTGATCACCGTCACTTTTTTTAAAAATAGAGGAAACCCAAGACAACTGTCAAAGGTGAAATTGCCATGCGCGGCGGGTGCGGCGCACCGTTACATCCAGGCGCTGGAAGAGGAGATTTGCAAGCGCGCGGGCGGGGGATTTCGAGCGCTCATGCCAAACACTGGTGCTGGCCTTGCGCCCACCAGAGAGGTGACTGTGTGTCACGTTTTTAAATTAATCGAAACGGGTTGCGAATGTCAAAGATCAAATTGCCACCTGGCCCCGCGTTGCCAACCCTTACATCTGCCCTGCCGTTCTCAGCGCGCACCAGGACCACGGGTCACGGCATCGAGGCCGCCCTTGTTCAGCAGGGCCAGGCCCGAGGGTGCTCCGGCTATCGCCTGGGTGCACCAGGGAACATGCTGCATGGTGTGGAAGAAACCAGCCAGGTTGGCGTCCACCACGTTAGTGAACTCTTCGGCGGTGTACTCGGTGAACGGCTTGCCCAGGAAAAGGCCGGCGTTGTGGACCAGCGTGTCGATGCGGCCGAAGCGCGCAAGCGCGGCGGCCACCAGGCGCTCGGCGGCCGATCGATCGCGCACATCGCCCGCGATGGATAGCACGCCTGAGTCCATGGCCGGCGCCATGCTGCGCGAAGTGGCGACCACGGCATGGCCGTGCCGGCGGTAGGCGGCGACGATGCCGGCACCGATGCCTTGCGATGCGCCCTTGACGATGGCGACTTTCCAGGGCCGGCGGTGCATTGATGCGCACCAGCCCGCCTATCGCCGTGCGCCTGGGCCGGCCCGGCCCGGCGATGGCGACCTGATCGCCAAGCGCGCAGGCCGCATGGCCTTTGGCTTCCATGGCACGAGCCAACGCTGCAAGGAGGTCGAAGAGGGCCTGCCACCGGTGTTCATCAGCTTCGACGAGCAGCATGCGGGCATGCCCGAATCGAGCTGGCTGGTGCAGCAGTTTCCGCGTGCGCGCCTGGCCTTGCGGGCCAAGAACCAGGTGCTGCAGGCCACCGCCGCGTGGGCCGGTACGGGCATCGCCCTGCTGCCGCACCACATCGGCAGGCAGGTGCCCGAACTGCAGCCGTGCCCACTTGCCCCGGTGCCACCGGCGCGCGAAATCTTCGTGCTGTTTCGCGGGTAGGACCGGCACGCGGGTCCGATCCACGCCGTGGTGCAGCACCTGCTCGACACCTTCCGCGAAAACCGCGCCCTGTTCGCTGCTGAGCCTGCGTGGGCAGGCCCGGGCGACCATCTCTTTCGGAGATATGAAGCTCGCCAATCCATATGCATTTTGCGTAGTAACCCCCGGCGGTGCAGGCCGGCAGCGGTGCAACCATCTCGCCACCCCCACAACGAAAGCGAGACATCCATGGGTTCCCCCGCCATCACGCAGCCCTGCCCCGCCGGCACGACCGGCAGCCTCGCGGACGCGACCTACCGCAAGGTCGGCTGGCGCCTGCTGCCGCTGCTCTTCCTGTGCTACATCGTGGCCTACCTGGACCGTGTGAACGTGGGCTTTGCCAAGCTGCAGATGCAAAGCGACCTGCAGTTCAGCGAGGCGGTCTACGGTCTGGGCGCCGGTATCTTCTTCCTCGGCTATTTCCTCTTCGAGGTGCCCAGCAACGTGGTGCTGCACCGCGTGGGCGCGCGCCGCTGGATCGCACGCATCATGGTCACCTGGGGCCTGCTGTCGGCGGGCACCATGTTCGTGAGCTCGCCCACCTCGTTCTACGCGGTCCGCTTCCTGCTGGGCGCTGCCGAGGCGGGTTTCTTTCCCGGCATCATCCTGTACCTCACCTACTGGTACCCCGCGGCACGACGCGGCAAGGCGACCTCGCTGTTCCTCGCGGCGATCCCGTTCGCGGGCATCCTGGGCGGGCCGGTGTCTGGCTGGATCCTGCAGGGCATGGGCGGCGTGAACGGCTGGGCCGGGTGGCAGTGGCTGTTCCTGCTGCAGGGGCTGCCTACCGTGGCGCTGGGCCTGGTGGTGTGGCGCTACCTCGACGACCGCGTGAAGGACGCGCGCTGGCTCACCCCGGCCGAGCGCTCGCTGATCGCCCGCGAGATCGCGGCCGAGGATGCCGGCAAGCCCGAGCCCAAGGTCCTGGCCGTGCTCTCCAACCCGCGCGTCTGGCTGCTGGCACTGGTGTACTTTGTTTTTGTCTCGGGCCTCTACGGCATCTCGTTCTGGCTGCCCAGCATCATCAAGGCCATGGGGATCAGCGGCGCGCTGGACATCGGCCTGGTCAGCGCCATCCCCTGGACCTTCGGCGTCGTGGCCATGTACCTGGCCGCCCGCAGTGCGGACCGGCGGCTTGAATACCGCTGGCACAGCGCGATTGCTGCGGTGGTGGGCGCGGCCGGGCTGATCCTGAGCGTGGCTTTCCATGGCAACGCTGTGTGGGCGATGGCGGGAATCACGCTGGCCACCATGGGCATCATGGCCACCCTGCCCGTGTTCTGGGGCATGCCCACGGCCTTTCTGGGCGGTGCGGCGGCTGCGGCGGGCATTGCCTTCATCAACTCCTTCGGCAACCTTTCGGGCTTTTCCGCGCCCTACCTGATCGGCGTGATCAAGGACGCGACCCAGAGCACCGACGCGGGCCTGCACATGCTGGCCGCCCTGCTGGTGCTCGGCGCGGTGCTGGTGCTGTTCGTCAGGCCCGAGAAGCCCTCGCCCACGCGCTGACCCCTCGGCGCTGCCCGCAGCGCCCTTCCCCCCCATCCAGAAAGAGACTTCCCATGCTTGCGGAACTGAGCCCCCCTGCGCGCGCGCAACGCCGCGCGCCCTCCTCGGACCTGATCGCGCGCTTGCGCCAGCGCTTTGGTGATCGCTGCTCCACCAGCCAGGCCGTGCTGCTGCAGCACGGCACGGACGAATCGGCCTATCTGCCCCTGCCGCCCGACGCCGTGGTCTACGTGCACAGCACCGAGGAAGTGGCCTTTGTCGTGCGGGCCTGTGCGCGCGAGCGCGTGCCCATCATCGGCTTCGGCGTGGGCTCCTCGGTCGAAGGGCACCTGCTGGCCGTCGAGGGCGGCGTCTGCGTGGATTTCTCGCAGATGAACCAGGTGCTCGCGATCCGGCCCGGCGACCTCACGGCCACCGTGCAGGCCGGCGTCACGCGCGGGCAGCTCAACGCCGCGCTGGCGGGCTCTGGCTTCTTCTTCTCGGTGGATCCGGGAGCCGATGCCTCCATCGGCGGCATGGTGGCCACGGCGGCCTCGGGCACCAACACCGTGCGCTACGGCACCATGCGCGACAACCTGGTGAACCTGACGGTGGTCACGGCCAGCGGCGAGGTGGTGCGCACCGCCTCGCAGGCACGCAAGAGCGCGGCGGGCTACAACCTCACGCAGCTGTACTGCGGATCGGAAGGCACTCTGGGCCTGATCACCGAGGCCACGGTGCGCCTGCACCCGCACCCCGAGGCCTGCGCCGCGGCGGTGGTGCACTTCCCCACGGTGCGGGCGGCGGTCGATTGCGTGATCGATTCGATCCAGATGGGCGTGCCGCTGGCGCGCGCGGAAATGCTCGATGCGCTGACCCTGCGCGCCGTCAACGCCCACAGCCGCACCACGCTGAGCGAGAACCCCACGCTGTTCCTGGAGTTCGTCGGCAGCCAAGCGCAGATCGACGCGCAGTCGGACACCGTGCGCGAGATCGCCGCCAACCACGGTGGCGGTTCCTTCGAGTGGGCGCTCCGGCCCGAAGAACGCTCACGCCTGTGGACGCCGCGCCACCATGCCTACTTCGCCTGCCTGCAGCTCAAGCCCGGCAGCCGCAGCCTGACCACCGATGCCTGCGTGCCGCTGTCCGCCCTGGCGCAGTGCATTGCCGAAACCCAGGCCGACGTGGCGCAGCATGGCCTGCTGGCGCCGGTGTTCGGCCATGTGGGGGACGGCAACTTCCACTGCCTGGTGCTGGTGAACCCCGAGAGCGCCGCAGAGAACGCCGCCGCCGAGGCCTTCAGCCACCGCCTGGTGCAGCGCGCGCTGCGCCATGGCGGCACCTGCACGGGCGAGCACGGCGTGGGCCTGCACAAGCAGCACTACCTGGCCGAAGAACACGGCCCGCACGGCGTGGCGCTGATGCGTGCCATCAAGCAGGCGCTGGACCCGCACAACATCTTCAACCCCGGCAAGGTCGTTGCGGCGGCCGGCCCGGATCACCACCCCCAATGAGGAGACCCACCATGACGAAATGGATGCAATGGCTGCTGCCCGCCGCCGCACTCGCTACCCTGGCCGGCTGCGGCGGAGACGGGGATCCGCCGATGCAACTGGCCGAGAAATGCCCCACCCTGCAGGGCAAGATGCTGAGCGGCGGCAGCGTGGTCATCGACGACGCCCGGCTGGCCGCTGCGGCACCGCCCCAGCCCGAGTACTGCGTGGTGACAGCGCGCTTCAAGGACTCGGCCCTGCGCTTCGAGGCCCGCCTGCCCACCACGGGCTGGAACGGAAAGCTCGCCTTCCTGGGCGGTGGCGGCTTCGACGGCGCCATGCCCACGGCCGCCGCGGCGCAGTTCAGCGAATCCATACTCACCGAGCGCTACGCGACCATCGGCACCAATGGCGGCTACGACTATCCACCACCGCGCGACCTGGGCTACTTCAAAGGCGAGTTCGCGCTCGATGCCGCCAAGCTGCTCGACTTCGCCCAGCAGTCGGAGCACCGGGCCCTGCATCCGGGCAAGGAGGTCATGGCGCAGTTCTTCGGCAAGCCGCCTGCGCGCAGCTACTTCGAGGGCTGCTCCATGGGTGGCCACGACGCGCTGATGCAGGCGCAGCGCTTCCCGGAGGATTTCGACGGCATCGTCGCGCGGGCGCCAGCAGGCAATGTGATGGGGCTGTTCATGCAGTTCAACCGCATCGCCCGCCAGGTCCAGAGCCCTGGCGGCGCGCTGAACCCGGCCAAGCAGAGCCTGTTGGCCACTGCGGTGCTGGCGCAGTGCGACGGCCTCGATGGGCTGAGCGACGGCATCATTGCCCGGCCCGCTGCCTGTCGCTTCGACGCCAAGGCCTTGCGCTGCACCGGCGGCGGCGATACCGGCGACAGCTGCCTATCGGATGCGCAGATCGCCACCGTGCAGACCGTCACCTCGCCCATCGCCACGGCCAACGGTGCCTGGTCGCACCCCGGCTACCCGTTCGGCGCCGAGAACTCGCCCAAGGGCTGGGGCGAGTACATCTGGCCCCAGGCCAGCCTGGGCGGCGCCTCGGCGCAGGGCCTGTTCTCGGACGGCTTCATCCGCTCCTTCATCGCGCGCGATGCCTCCTTCGACACCACCACCTGGAACCCCGAGCAGTGGCTGGCGCGCATGGACACCATCGGCGGCCTGTTCGGCTCGACGGACCCCAACATCGCCCCGCTGCACGCGCAGGGCGCCAGGCTGATCCTGTGGAACGGCACGACCGACACCTCGGTGAGCGCGCTGGACACGGCCCGCTACTACGATAGTGTGGTCTCCACCCTGGGCCAGCGCAAGGCCGATGAAGCGGTCGAACTGTTCCTCGCGCCGGGGGTGGGTCACTGCTTCGGCGGTGCCGGGCCTGACAAGGTGGACCTGCTGCAGGCCATGTCCACCTGGGTCGAGCAAGGCGTGCCCGCCTCGCGGCAGAAGCTGGTGCTGCGCAAGGTCGAGGCCTCGGGTGCGACCACCATGTCCCGGCCGATGTGCAGGTACCCGGCCTACCCGCGCTACAAGGGCACGGGCAACGCCAGCGAGGCGGCCAGTTTCGACTGTGTGACCGACTGACTGACCGAGCGGGGGCGCGGCGGCCGGCGGCGCCCTCCCTACAATGGCCTGCCGCCCCTGGCCTGCAGGGAGGGCGGCCGGAGATTTGCCGATGGAATTGCGCCAGTTCAAGTATTTCGTGGCCATCGTGGATTGCGGCAGCCTGTCGCGCGCGGCCCAGCAGCTCTATGTGGCGCAGTCGGCGCTGAGCAAGCAGATGACCGAGCTCGAAGGCGAGCTGGGTACCCAGCTCCTGCTGCGTGGGCGCAACGGCGTGGCCATGACCGAGGCCGGCAAGGTGTTCTACGAATATGCCCAGGGCATCACCAAGCAGGTCCAGGACGCCCGGGCCGCCGTGCACGTGGCCGCCGATTCGGTGGTGGGCACCGTGGTGGCCGCCGTGCCGCAGAGCGTGTCGCCGATGATCGCGCTGCCGCTGATGCGCGCCGCCGCGCGCCGCTACCCCGAGGTGGTGCTGCACCTCAACGAGGAGCTGACCGGCAACATGGTCGACCAGTTGCTGCGCGGGCGGGTGGACATGGCGATCTTCTCGCCCACCATGCCGTCGGAAGACACCACCTTCACGCCCCTGGTCGAAGAGGAGTTCGTCTTTCTCGAATCACCGCAGGACCCACTGGCCGTGCCGCCCGGGGACGTGGGCCTGGCGCAGGCCATCGCCCGCCCGCTGGTGTGGCCCGCCAACACGCATGGCCACTGCACGCGTTGGCTGGTGGATGCTGCTCTCGGCAATGCGGGCTACCCGGCGGCGCGCGTGGCGGCGGAAATCAATTCCGTCTACACGCTCAAGGCCGCGGTGGAGGCGGGGCTCGGCCCCACCATCATGCCCCTGGGCCTGGCACAGCGCGAGGTGAGCGAGGGCAGCCTGCGCGCGCACCGCATCGACTCGCCGGCGATGTTCCGCACGCTCGGCCTGTGCCTTTCGGTCCACCTGCCCACCACCAACGCCAAGCGCGCGATCTGCCGGCTCATCGGCGAGGTGATCCGCGACCTGTGCACGAGCGGGCAGTGGCAGGGCACGCGCCTGCCCGTCGACTCCAAAGCCTGAACCTGTATCGCCGGATCGAGAACTAGTTGGCACGCACGGCAGGCACAGGGCTTGTTGCCCGGGCGGCGAGGAACTAACCTCGGTGCACCTGGACCGATTCATCGCCGCCCGGCGCGCAGCCCAGGGACTACATGTGCGGGCACCGGAATGCCCGCCGCCCCTTACTTGCCGTTCGTACAACCGGAGTCCTCCCATGAAGCATCTGTGCCTTCTTGCCATCCCTGCAGCGATCGCGGCCCACAGTCCGCTTGCGAGCGCCCAGGCCACGCTGAACCTGAACGACGGTGTGATGCGCATCCCCAGCGTGACGGTGGGGAGCGATGTCTACACCAATGTGATCCTGCGCTTTGGCGCCGATGGACGCTTTGGTCTGGAGGCCGCCACGCCGCCCGCCGGCAACCCGGGTGGCGGTGGTGGCGGGGCCCAGAC
The DNA here is from genome assembly GCF_059423865.1 of Acidovorax sp. GW458-11-26-14-TSB4. NCBI lineage: Bacteria > Pseudomonadati > Pseudomonadota > Betaproteobacteria > Burkholderiales > Comamonadaceae > Acidovorax > Acidovorax sp. GW458-11-26-14-TSB4. The sequence continues at coordinate 171,389 of NZ_JBWKYR010000006.1, read as the reverse complement.
CCTGCAGTTGGCCTACGCACCCCAGCCCAACACCCAGTACTGGTACACGGCCCAGGGCCGGGTCGTGGCGGCGTGCTCGAACCTTCCCCAGGCCGCCATCACCCTTAAGGTTCCGGCCGGGGCCACGGCCCAGGCCAAGGTGCCTCTGGTGATCAGTCTCGCTGGCTGGGCGCCAAGCGGCAATCCGCCGGCTCCCGTGCCGCAGGACGCGGCCGGGCTGGAGCAGTTCGCCGCGGCCGGCATGGCCTCTGCCACCTTCGAGTACCGCGGCTGCGACAACTGGAGCAGCCCGCTGATCGCGCGCACGAACGTGAACGAAACCTTCGACATCGCCAGCTCGGATTTCGGGCTGGGCCTGGCGGCGATCAAGGCGGCCGTCGCCGAACGCAACCTGCCCATCGACACCAGCCGCATCGTCGTGGCCGGCACCTCGTTCTCGAGCAACCTCATCTTCACGGTGGCCACCAAGCACCGCTTGCAGGGCGCCATCGCACTCGCCGGAGGCTGCGACTACGATTGCAACGCCACCGGCACGACCTACGAGCAGCCCAATGACTTCCGGGTCAACGGCGCGGCCATCCGTGTGGCCGCAGTCTCGGGCAGCGCCGACCAGCTGTTCCCGCCGGTGGGGCTGGGCAGTTCAGGCTATGGCGCATCCGGCGCCCGCGCCCGCATCCTGACGGCCATCCCCGACGCGGCCAAGCGACCCGCCTCGTTCTACACCTATGTGGCGCCAGGCGCCGGCCATGAGGTCAATGCGGCGATGTGGGCCAAGGCGCGCACGTTCGCGCAGTGCATGACCAACCTGCGCCCGGCGGGCGATTGCGCGGCCGACGACCGCTGAGCAAGCGGGCCGGCCCCCGCCCAGGGGAGCGCTTGTCAATGGTGCAGTGCGCGGCGCTCGTGCTTGGCCTGGTACATGGCCTCGTCCGCATGGCGGATGGCCGCATCGGCCGTGCTCAGCCCGGGGTCGGAGCAGACCACGCCCACGCTGGCACCCGGGTATTTCAGGGTCCGCTGGCCAGCCAGGGGAATGCGGCACACCGTGGCTTGCTGCAGGCGCTGGCGCAGGCTGTGGATGGCTTCGGCGGGGTCCTGATCGCGCTGCGGACCGGGGCCCACGAACACGAACTCATCACCACCGAAGCGGCTCAGGTAGTCGCTTTCGCGCATGGCGGCGCGCAACTGGTTGGCAATGGCGCACAGCAGGGCATCGCCGGCCTCGTGGCCGTGGCTGTCATTGACGTTCTTGAAGCCGTCGAGGTCGAGAAAAGCCACCATCACCGTGCTGCCCGAGCGCCGCGAACGCGCCTGCAGCCGCTCCAGCTCTTCGAACAGGGCCCGGCGATTGGGCACGCCGGTGAGCGGGTCCAAGAGGGCCATGCTGGTGAGCTGCTCGTTCTTGCGCTGCAGCTCCTCCAGCAGTTGCTCGCGCTCGACCTGCTGGGCGATCAGGCCGGCAAACAGCTGCAGTATCTTCCCGGTCTCGGGCGGGAGTTCGGCGCGCTCGGCGCTGGCCGCGCACAGCGTGCCGTAGATGGCGCCATCGGACAGCCGTACCGGCATGCTCACATAGGTCTGGATGCCCAGGGCGGCCGCCGCCTGCGAGTCGCCCCAGCAGCCCTGCACGTCGGCCGTGAACATGCGGTTTTCATTGAGGGCGCGGTAGCACAGCGTGTCGCCCCAGGGCACGGTCAGGCCCTCGGGGATCTCCATTCTGCGCGTATTGCGCGAGTACAGCACATGCTGCAGTGCGCGCTTGAAATCGATGGTGGTGAGGTAGGTGGACTCCAGCCGCGTGACCTTTTCCAGCATCTCCAGCAGCGGGCGGGTCAGCTCTTCAAGCGTCTTGGCGTGTACGACGGAGTCGGAAAGTCGGGCGAGAAGCGGGTCCATGGCAGCAGCAACGATGGGGTACACGGTTGGCATGCCAATCCACTGCGGACGCATCCCATCGTGGCAATGTACGACAATTTCGGCAATTAATTTATTGCCATATCAATATATCTAGGGTAGGGCTGCCTTCTGTTGCCGAAGTCCCACCAAAGCTGTTTCGAAGGCGGACTCAACAACCTGTCATGACATGCCCAGTCTGCGCGCAATCAGGTCCTCCATGATCTCGCTGGTGCCGCCGTAGATGCGCTGGATGCGGGCATCGGCGTACATGCGTGCGATCGGGTACCCGGCCATGTGGCCATAGCCGCCAGACAGCTGCAGGCATTCGTCGATCACCCGGCCCTGCTGCTCGGTGCACCAGTGCTTGGCCATGTAGGCGGCCTCGTGGCCCAGACCTGGGCGGCATGGCCCGGGCCCTGCGCATGGCGCCCATCACACCGCAGCGGCGACTGGCCAACCAAGGCATCGCCTAACCAGGCGCTCAAGGCCGAACTGCGGCGCGACACGGCGATCTGGCGGCTCAACACGAGCAGCGTCTCATTGGCGGAGCTGGCCGCCGGGCTGGGCTTCAACGACAGCCCGGCGTTCGAGTGGGCCTTCAAGAACTGGACCGGCAGCCCGCCGGGCGCCTATCGGCGATAGTGGGGTGTCCCGCGTTGACTGGCTCGCGGGCAGCACCTCGACCCATCAAGGATTTGCATGAACAGCCACCTGGCACCCGTCGAACTCTCCAAGGCCTACCGCCTCCTCAACCATGGCCCCACGGTGCTGGTATCGGCGCGCCATGCAGGGGTGGACAACGTGATGTCCGCCGCCTGGGCCTGCGCGCTGGACTTCGCGCCGCCCAAGCTCACGGTGGTGCTGGACAAGGCCACGCGCACGCGCGCTCTGGTCGAGGGCAGCGGCCGCTTCGTGATCCAGGTGCCCACGGCCGCGCAGATGCAGCTGACCCACGATGTGGGCACCGCCAGCCTGCACCAGGACCCGGCCAAGCTGCAGCGCCATGGTGTGGAGCTGTTCGGCATCGAGGGGCACGATCTGCCCTTCGTCGCGGGGTGCTCGGCCTGGCTGGCGTGCAAGCTCATCCCCGAAGCGCACAACCAGCAGGCCTACGATCTTTTCATCGGCGAGGTGGTGGGTGCCTGGGCCGATACCCGCGTGTTTGCCGACGGGCACTGGCATTTCGAGACCGCCGGGCCCGAGTGGCGCAGCCTGCACTATGTGGCGGGCGGGCAGTTCTATGCGATCGGGGAATCGCTGGTGGCGCGCACGTAGCCCCAGGGGGGATAAGCCTTGCGGCAACGCTCCGGGGGACCTGGCCCATTTCCTTGCCGGGCCGTCGAGCCATGGCAGCAAGCGGCCAGGAAGGATGGAGTCAATGCCCCCTGCTTCCTGGCCCTGGCCTATGACGCGGGCAGCGCAGTGCTGCACCTGCGCCCCCTGGCTGCGGTTCACGCCGCCTTGCGCTGCCCCCGCTCCATTCCGCTCGCCTGCAGCGCCAGCTCCGTCGTCTGCTGGAAATGCTGCTGCAGCAAGGCCGTGGCGCGCGCCACGTCGCGCGTCAGCGCGGCTTCGACGATGGCCGTGTGCTCGGCCGGGATGTCGCGGTGCGCGGATCGGGCGGCAGCAGGCGGCAGGCCTGAATCGCTGGCGGCCACGGCCGAGATGTAGCGGTAGCGGGTGAAGCGCTCGCGCAGGTTGGCGGCCAGCTCCAGCAGCACGCGCGAGCCGCAGGCCGAGAGCAGCGCATCGTGGAAGGCCATGTGCGCCTCGTCCCATTGGGCGGACAGGGCCGCGGGCATGCCAGCCTCGCGCAGGGCCAGGCGGCTGAGCTGGTGGTGGGCGGCCACCACGCGCGCCTCCCAGGCCACGTCGCCCTGCAGCAGCGACAGGCGCAGCGCCTCGGTTTCCACCAGCACCCGGGCACCCGAAATCTCCATCAGATCCTGCGCCGAAGCGCTGGCGACCTTGAAACCGCGCTGGTCCTCGGCCTGCACGAAGCCGCTGCTGGTCAGGCGCGAGAGTGCCTCGCGCATGGGGATGGGGCTGGCGCCATAGCGCGTGCACAAATCCTTGATGAGCAGCTTGGAGCCGGGGGCGAACAGGCCGCCGACGATGTCCAGGCGCAACTGCGCCACCAGTGAAGAGGTGCGTGTGGTGGGCGCGCCTGGGAGCGCTTCGGTGGCTGTGGTCATGGGGTGCCGCCAGGGTAATGGGGATTGTCTGGGAAATTATAGGGTTTATACTAACATATACTTTTTATTAAAATATATATATTTTATTCATTCACCCAACCTGGACCTCCCCATGAAGCTCTGCACATTCACCCTCCAAGGTTCCCGTCGCCTCGGCCTGCTCGACGGCGAGCAGGTGCGCCCCCTGCCCGCCGACGTGGCACGCGATGTCGGCGATTTCGTGCGCCAACTGGCCGCGGGCGCGAGCCGCGATGAACTGGTCGCCCGCGCAAGCGCCCCCGTGCCGCTGGCCGAGGTGCAGTTCCTGCCACCGGTGGTCGCGCCCGAAAAGATCATCTGCGTGGGCCTGAACTACCACGACCACACCAAGGAAAGCGCCTACGCCCAGCCCGACTACCCCACGCTGTTCCTGCGGCTGACCACCAGCCTGTGCGCGCACGACGCACCCATCGTGCGCCCCGCCTGCAGCGACAGCCTGGACTACGAGGGCGAGCTGGCCGTGGTGATCGGCACCGGGGGCCGCCATATCCCGCTGGACAAGGCGCTGGACCATGTGTTCGGCTATTCGGTGTTCAACGACGGCTCGGTGCGCGAGTACCAGTTCAAGACCCCGCAGTGGACGGTCGGCAAGACCTTCGACGCCACCGGAGGCTTCGGCCCCGCTGTGGTCACCGCCGACGAACTGCCACCCGGCGCCCGCGGCCTGAAGCTGGAGACGCGCCTGAACGGCCAGACCGTGCAATCGGCCAACACCAGCGATATGGTGTTCGACGTGGCCATGCTGGTGCAGGTGATCAGCGAGGCCATCACCCTGGCCCCGGGCGACGTGATCGTGGCCGGCACGCCGGCGGGCATCGGCTGGGCGCGCAACCCTCGCCTGCTGATGCGCGAGGGGGATGTGTGCGAGGTCTCCATCGAGCGCATCGGCACGCTGCGCAACCCCATCGTGGACGAGGTGCTTGCCGGCACCGTCGCCGCATAAGGCAAGCCCACTCAAGAACCACAGAAGACCAACGCCATGAACCGCCTGCTTGCCCCCCTGGCCCTCGCCGCCGCCACCCTGCTGGCCGCCACCACCGTGCACGCCCAGTTGGCGGGCCGCACCGTCAGCATCATCGTGCCGCAGCCCGCCGGCAACCCCACCGACGGCGTGGCACGCAAGCTCCAGCCGCTGTTGCAAAAGGAGCTGGAGCAGACCGTGATCGTGGAAAACGCGCCCGGCGCGGGCGGTTCCATCGGCGTGCAGAAGGTGCTGGGCAGCCCGCCCAGCACCGTGCCGGTGCTGATCGCCTCGCAGACGGAGCCCATCCTCACGCCCTTCACCATCAAGGCGGCGCGCTACAAGCCCGAGGACTTCCGCGCCATCGCGCTGGTGGCGCGCCTGCCCTACATCCTGGTGGCCCGGCCGGGACTGGCGGCGGCCAACCCCAGGGAGCTGGCTGCACTGGCCAAGAAGTCGCCTGCGCCCCTGAGCCTGGGCGACATCGGCCCCGGCTCGATGATCCACCTGCTGGGCGAGCAGTGGGCGCGCAAGAACGGCGTCAAGCTCAACCAGATCTCCTACCGGGGCGTTCCCCCCATCAGCCAGGACCTCATGGGCGAGCAGATCGACCTGAGCTTCCTGCCGCTGGGCGGCGCCACGCTGTCGATGATCCAGTCGGGCAAGGTCAAGGCCATCGGCAACTCGGCCGGCGCCGTGCACCCGCAGCTGCCGCAGGTGGCGACCATCGCAGGGTCGGACAAGGCCCTCTCCAGCTTCGTCTACGGCACCTGGATCGCCCTGCTCGTGCCCACCAAGACTCCGGCCGACGTGGTCGAACGGCTGAACAAGGCGCTTACGACAGTGATGAAGGACAGCGACTTCCAGACCTACGTGACCACGAGCGGCATGGAGCCGGCCAACGTCAGCACCCTGCGCGACCTGGACGGGTTCTATGCTGCGGAGATCCAGCTGTACCAGGGCTTGGCCAGGGAAATCGGCGTGACCGCCGAGTGAGCGCAGCTGCCGCAGAAAAAAACAGGAGACAGACCGTGACGAATCCGCAGCCCCAGGACCGCCCCGCCATCCATTCCGTCGACGAGTTCGTGCTGAGCGTGCCCGACCTGGAGAAGGCGCGCCACTTCTACACCAGCTTCGGCCTCGATGTACGCGACGAGGCAGGCGCGCTGGCCCTGTACACCCATGGCCTCCCGCACCGCTGGGCACGCGTGCTCCAGGGTGGGGGCGGCCCCAAGCGGCTCGAATGGATCAGCCTGGGCATCCATGCACCGGACCTGGACCGCTTTGCAGCGCTGCTGCGCGAACGCGGTGTGCCCGGCGTGCCTGTACCCAAAGGTGCCGACCCGGCGGGCCTGTGGCTGCGGGGCCCGGACGGGCTGCCCATTCAGCTGCGCGTGGCGGCCAAGGTCTCACCCAATGCCCCGGGCCCGCGCGAATCGACGCCCGAGCCCGCCAACCATGGCCGTGCGCCCAGCCGCAGCAAGGCCCAGGCCACACGGCCACTGTACCTCTCGCACATCCTGCTGTTCACGGCCGACGTGACGCAGGCGCTCGACTTCTACACCGGCGTGCTCGGCCTCAAGGTGTCGGACCAGTCGGCCGGCATCATCGCTTTTCTGCACACGCCGCATGGCAGCGACCACCATCTGATCGCCTTCGCCAAGTCCAACGCCGCAGGCCTGCACCACAGCAGCTGGTGCGTGCCCTCGCTGGATGCCGTGGGCATGGGTGCGCAGCAGATGGCCAACGCCGGCTACCCGGACGGCTGGGGCCTGGGCCGGCATGTGCTGGGTTCGAACTACTTCCGTTACGTGCGCGACCCCTGGGGCAGCTTTGCCGAATACTCGTACGACATTGATTACGTGGCGCCGCACGCCCAGTGGCCTGCGGCGGACCACCCGCCCGAGGATTCTCTGTACGTCTGGGGCCCCCATGTCCCCGAAGACTTCATCGTGAACCACGAAACTCCCCGCGGCTAGGCAAGGAAGTCATACGCCCTGCGGTGGCTGCAGAACGCCCGGCGCGGGTGTTGTCACCTGGGGTGTGCGCACCTGCGGCAGGCAATCGGGGTACTCGCGCTGGATGAAAGTCACCAGCGCCTCGCGCACCCGGCAGCGTAGGTCGAAGGCCAGGCCCGATGAGCGGGCCGAGACCAGCACGCGGATCTGGATGGCGCGGTCCGTCGCCTCGGTGAGCTGCAGCACGCTCACGCGCTTGTCCCATTCGGGCGCGGTATCGAGCACGCGCTTGAGTTCTGCGCGCAGCGGGTCGAGCGGCAGCGAATAGTCGGCATACAGGAATACCGTGCCCAGGATCTCGGAGCTGGTGCGCGTCCAGTTCTGGAACGGGTGCTCGATGAACCACTGCAGCGGGATGATGAGTCGCCGCTCGTCCCAGATCTTGAGCACCACGTAGGTGCCCGTGATTTCCTCCACGCGGCCCCACTCGCCTTCGATGATGAGCACGTCGTCGATGCGAAACGGCTGGGCCAGGGCGATCTGCAGGCCCGCGATCATGTTGCTGAACACCGGCCGCGCGGCGATACCGGCGACGATGCCCACCACCCCGGCCGAGGCCAGCAGGCTCGCGCCCACCTGGCGTGCGCCGGGAAAGGTCATGAGCATCATGGCGACACCGGCCATCACCACCGCGGTCATGGCGGTGCGCGAGAGCACGCGCGCCTGCGTGGCGATGCGGCGCGCGGTAAGGTTGTCCTCGACATCGGCCGGGTGCTTGGCGATCACCCCGTCCGCGAGGCCGCCGATGGCCGCGATCAGCAGCCAGCAAGTGCCGGCGATAACGGCCAGGCCGTTGAAATGGCGCACCGTGCCGATATGGCGCAGGTCGTCGCTGGCGGCCTGCCACACCAGTTGCAGAGCGATCAGCGGCAGCAGGATGCGCACCACGGGCACGCAGGCCTCGAACACCGAGCGCAGCACCAGCACATGGCCCGTGGCACGCCGCAGCACCACCGCAGCGATGCGGTGCACGATGCCCGCCACGATGACTGCGGCCACGGCCACGATGCCGGTGTGTGTCCAGGAGGTGGGGTCGAACCAGTCCATCATGCGCCCGCCCCCAGGGGCTGGGTGTCAGCGAAGAAGGCGAGGATCGGTCGGCTGCTGTCCGGCAAAAGGGGGCTCCGCGAAGATCATGGAAGGCCCCATTGTGGAAAATTGCTGCACAGCAACATGTCAGCCAACGCCGACAATGCCAAGGTAGCAACGCTCAGTCGAGCCGGATGTGGTTGCTCTTGATCGGTTGCACCGTGGCCCTGGCCTCGCGCTCCACCACGGCGGCGATCTGCGCCTGCGGCGTGGCGATGGGCTCGGTGCTGTGCCGTGGAGCATCTGGGCCAGCGCCGGCTCCGCCGTCACGGCCTGGAAGGTGCCATGGAGGCGCGCCACCAGCGCACAGGGCAGGCCGGCAGGGCCCCACACGCCGACCCAGGTATTGAGCTCCAGCCCCGGCAGGGTTTCCGCCAGCGTGGGCACCTCGGGCGCGATCTTGCTGTCAGAGGTGTCAGGGCACGTGCATGTCCCAGGGCGTCTTCCCCGGCGGCAGCGGTGGCCGCGCCGTGAGCGCAGCCAGCGGTTCGCCGGCCTCGTAGCGCGCGATCAATGCCTCCGGGTCGAACAGGATGCCCATGAAGTTCTCCTCGTAGGCGCCTGAGGCGAAGAAGGCGTCGAGGTCCGCGTTGGCGGTGAACACGTCGTACTGCAGCTCCACCCGGTTGCCATCGGGGTCCTTGTAGTACAGCGACACGGTGGGGCCGTGGTTGATGGTCCAGTACGGCAGGATGCCGGCCGCCTTGAGCCGGCGGAAGGTGGCGAGCAGCGCAGGCAGCGTGGGGTAGGTGAAGGCCAGGTGCTCCAGACCCCCTGCCCCGTCGTCAGCCGGCGCGAGTTCGGGCCGGCCGATCAGGCCGATGCGGTGGTGCTCATCGTCATAGGTCAGAAAGCACAGCATGGCGTTCTCGAACGCGGGCCAGCCCTGCAGCACCGTGAGGTACCAGGCGCGCGAGCGTGGCAGATCGGTGACGCGCAGCACCATGTGGGCCAGCTTGGCAGGGCGGATGGGATGCGCGGCGGCGTCGGGAAGGGTGCGGGGTTGCATGGGTTTGTCTCCTGTACTAAGGTTCTGCGATGACGCGGTTCTCGATGGCGCCGATGCCCTCGATCTCGACCCGCACCACATCGCCCACCTGCAGGTAGCGCGGCGGGTCCATCAGGCCGCCTACGCCGGCGGGGCTGCCGGTGGTGAGCACGTCGCCCGGCTCCAGGGTGAAGGCGGTGCTCAGCTCCACGATCATGTCTTCCACGCGGTGGGTCATCTCGCGGGTGTTGCCGTCCTGGCGCAGATCGCCGTTGACCCAGGTGCGCAGGCGCAGGGCGTGGGGGTCGGACAGTTCGTCGCGCGTCACGATCCAGGGGCCGAAAGGGCCATGCGTGTCGAACGACTTGCCCAGGGTGTGCGTGGGCGCGCGCATCTGCCAGTCGCGTACGCTCAGGTCGTTGGCCACCACGAAGCCGGCCACCATGTCCATGGCGTCTTCGCGGCGCACATGGCGGCAGCGCCGGCCGATCACCACACCCAGCTCGCCCTCGTAGTCGAACTGGACCGATACGCGTGGCAGGTGCACCGGGTCATACGGGCCGTTGACGCAGCTCACCTGCTTGTTGAACCAGGCCTGGCCCGGTGCGCGCACCAGGTTGACCTTGCGCGCCTCCTCCAGGTGCGAGGGGTAGTTGCCGCCCAGGCCCAGGTACTTGCGCGGCGCGGGAATGGGCGCGAGCAGGCGCACGGCGGCCAGGTCCCGGCGCGGTGCGCTGGCGGCGGTGGTGCGGGCCCAGTCCAGCCCGGGCTGGCCCAGGGCGATGAGCGCCATCAGGTCCGCGGGCGCGCCGGCGATGGCGCCCAGGTCGGCCAACGTGGCGCCTTCGACCACGCCATAGCTGGCGCTGCCAACGGCGGTGAAACTGGCGAGCTTCATGGTGCCACTGCCTCATGCGCCGCAAACAGCTGGGCGATGGCGGCACGGGCCGAGGCCAGCGCGGTATCGCGCACTTCGGGCCCGCGGTTCACGCCCTCGGCACGCACCACGTCGAAGCGGGTTATGCCCATGAACTGCAGCGCTGCCACGAGATAGCGCTCCTGGAAGTCCTTGTCCTGCATCTGCGGCGGGGTGCTGTAGATGTTGCCGCGCGAGGACGCGATGACCACGCGCTTGCGGCCCGCCAGGCCGCGCGGGCCCTGCGGAGTGTATTCGAAGGTGCGGCCGGCCTGGGCCAGGGCATCGATCCAGGCCTTGAGCTGGGTGGGCACACCGAAGTTGTACATGGGCGCTCCGATCACGATGGCATCGGCCGCCAGGAACTCGTCGAGCAGGGTGTTGAGGTGGGCCAGGTCGGCACGGCCCTGCGCGCTGGCCGGCTGGCTGCGCTGCCGCAGGGCGGCCACGGTCTCGGGCGTGAGCTGGGGCGGCACGGTCACGGCCAGGTCGCGGTAGGTGACGCGCACGGCGGGGTCGGCCGCGCGCCAGGCGTCCACCGTTTCGCGGCTCAGGAGGCGCGAGACGGAGGCCGGGCCGGTGAGGCTCGAATCCAGGTGCAGGATGTGGAAGGCTGGGGTCATGTTGGTCGTTGCACGAGCGATGGAGGCCCGATGATGGGTGCCGACCTCGTTCCACTCAATAGGGTCTGGTAAAACGCATCGTTCCTCTGATGGAACGACAATCGGCACCACCATTGGCCCGGAGTGCACGCGCATGGAAGACCTGAACGACCTGATGTTCTTTGCCAAGATCGTGGAGCACGGCGGCTTCAGCGAGGCCGGCCGGCGCCTGGGCGTGCCCAAGTCGCGCCTGAGCCGGCGCATGGCGGTGCTGGAAGAGCGCATGGGCTTGCGCCTGCTGCAGCGCTCGCCCCGGCGCATCACCCTGACCGGCGCGGGCCAGAGCGTCTACGAGCGTTGCCGCACGCTGGTGGAACTGGCCGAGTCCACCCACGAGCTGGCGCGGCAGGCCTCGGCCACGCCGCAAGGCGAGGTGCGCATCAGCTGCCCGATCACGCTGGCGCAGGTGTGGCTCACGCCCCTACTGCCGTGCTTCATGCAGGCGTATCCGCTGGTGCGCCTGCATGTGGCGGCCACCAACCGCCGCGTGGACCCCATTGAGGAGCGCATGGACGTGGTGATCCGCGTGCGCCGCCCGCCCCTGCCCGATTCGGACCAGGTGGTGCGCAAGCTAGGCGCATCGACCGATGTGCTGGTGGCCAGCGCCCGGCTGTTCGATACGGTGGCCGTGCCGCAGGAGCCCGAGGACATTGCCCGCCTGCCCACGCTGTCCTGGCCCGGCCGGGGCGAGCGCGTCAGCTGGAGCCTGGCCAGCGCCGAACGCGCGCTGGAGCTGCAGCATGTGCCGCGGCTGGTGACGGACGACATGTTCGCACTGCGCGAGGCGGCGCGCGCCGGCATGGGCATCGCCCTGCTGCCGCGGCGCATCTGCCAGGCCGACATCCGCGCGGGGCGGCTCGTGCAGGTGCTGCCGCGCTGGGCCTCGCCGCGCGCCGATGTGCTGGCCGTGTTCACCAGCCGGCGCAGCATGCTGCCCGCGGTGCGCGCGCTGCTGGACTACCTGGACCAGAACCGCGAGGACGACACGGATGCCTGAGGCCGCGCCCGCTCACTGGGCGATGCGCGCAATCGCCACATGCAGCATCTGCGGCGTGCAGGGTTTGGGCAGCACGTCGAAGCCCATCTGCTGGATGTGGTCCAGTTGCTCGGCGTAGCCCGTCATCAGCAGCAGTTTCTGCGCGGGCCAGGTCTCACGGATGTGCCGGGCCAGGCCCACGCCGTCGATCTCGCCGGGCATCACCACGTCCGACAGCACCAGGTCGGGCCGCTCGCCCTGCTCCAGCAGGGTGCGGGCCTTGGCGGCGCGGTCCACACGCGTCACGCGGCAGCCCAGCGATTCGAGGATGGGGACCAGGGAGGCGGCCACTTCGTCGTTGTCCTCCACCACCAGCAGGCTCTTGTCCAGCGGTGCCAGGGCCGGTGCGGGGCCGGCGGCATCCTCGCGCGCCGCCTGCGGACCGGCGCTCGGAAAGAACAGGCGGATGCGGGTGCCCGTGCCCAGGGTGCTGGCGATCTCCGCCCGCCCGCCCACGCGCTGGCACATGCCATACACCTGGCTGAGTCCCAGGCCCGTGCCCTCGCCCACGGCCTTGGTGGTGAAGAAGGGCTCGAACACCTTGCCGAGCAGCTCCGGCGGAATGCCGCTGCCCGTGTCGCTCACCTCGATGAGCACCATGGCGGGCATGCCCTGCCCGGCCTCGCTCTCACTCGCGTTGCGCGCACTGATCACCAGGCTGCCGCCCTTGGGCATGGCATCGCGCGCGTTGATGGACAGGTTCAGCAGCGCCAGTTCCAGCTCCGCCAGGTCGAGCACCACGGGGGCGGTGGCGGGGTCCACCTGCACGTCCAGCTGGATCTGGCTGCCCAGCACCGGTGCGATCAGGTCCTTGGTGGGCGGCAACTTGTCCTGCAGCACCACATGCTCGGCCACCAGCGGCTGGCGGCGCGAGAAGGCCAGCAGTTGGCGCGTGAGGTTGGTGGCCGACTTGACGGCACGCGCCATGGAGTCGATCTGCCGGGTGCCCACATCGGGCGCGGTGCGCTTGAGCAGGTGCAGGTTGTTGCTGATGACCATCAGCGCATTGTTGAAGTCGTGCGCCACCCCGCCCGTCAGCCGGCCCAGGGCCTCGAGCTTCTGCGCCTGCAGCAGCGCCTCTTCCGCGCGGCGGCGCGTGGCGACCTCCTTTTCCAGGCTCTCCATGGTGGACAGCGCGGTGCGCGCATTGCGCAGCGCCATGCGCGCGGCAAAGAACAGCCCGGCAATGGGAAGGGCCCCCAGCGCGAACAGCGCCGCCAACTGGCGCAGCACGCCGTTGCGCGCGGCCGAAAGGTTCATGCCCGTGCCCACGAACAGCGGGTAGGGGCCGACCTTGCGGAAGGCGATGATGCGGTCCTGCCGGTCCACCGAAGAGATGCCGCGCATCTGCGCCCCGGTCTCGCCCTGGAGCAGCCGGGCCATCACCGGGCTGTCGGGCGCCAGTTGCTCGGGGGCCTTGTCCAGGCTGGGCCAGCGGGTGTAGATGGCGCCGTCCTCGCGGAACAGGTTGACCGCCAGGCCCGGCTCGTCGGCCACCAGGTCGCCGTAGAAGTCCTGGAAGTACGAGGCAAGCAGGCTCACGTTGATCACGCCGCCGAACTGGCCGTTGTGGTCCTCGAAGGCCAGGCTGATGTCCAGGATGCGCTCGCGCGTGGTCCGGGTGACCAGTGGCCCCGACAGGTAGCGCGGGCCCGGTGGCCGCAGGCGGTGGAACTGGAAGTAGTCGCGGTCGGCCACGTTGAACTGCGGCACTTGTGCAAAGCGGCTGCTGGCAATGGGGTCGCCCTTGCTGTCGAAGATCCAGATCGACTGCACCTGCGGCTGGTCCCTGGACCAGGCCGCCAGGTCGGCATGCAGGTCGGCGCCATGCACACGCAGCTCCTGCGGGCTGCGGCCCTTGACCACGGCGAGCACCCGGTCGTGCATCGCCTCGGACGCGGCCATCACCTTGGACGCATGCTCGTGCGCCACGCGCAGCGAGCGGCTCACGCGCAGTCCGGCCTCGTCCTGCGCGCCCACCAGGGCCACCGCTCCCACCACCAGGTAAATGAACAGCGGCACCGCGATGCTCAGGATCACGAGCAGGCGAAGCCACTTCACCGAGGCATGGGCCCTGGAGCGAGAATCTTCACGGACCAACGGGTGCATCCTTCATCGTGTCGGGAATGGAGCGTCCAGGAGGGGCCGGCGCAGGCAGCGCTGCGCTCGGAATCCCCAAAGTATCATTCAAATCTTCCGGCGTGCGCGCCTGCCGAGCCCGGCGGCACAATTTTTCTGGGCAGGCGTGCAACATGGCTGGCGTCCCCGGCCCCGGCCCCGGTCAGGGTGCCACCAGTCCCAGGGCCCGCGACAGATAGGGGGCAGTGCGGCTGCTGCCGGCCACCGCCACCACGGCAGGCATACCCTGGGCCACGATGCGCCCACCCTCCTCGCCCGCGCCGGGCCCGATGTCCATCACCCAGTCGCAGGCGGCCACCACGCGCATCTCGTGCTCGACCACCACCACGGTATTGCCTGCGGCCACCAGGCCGTCGAGCTGGGCCAGCAGGCGGTCCACGTCGGCCGGGTGCAGGCCGGTGGTGGGCTCGTCCAGCACGTAGAGGGTGCCGCCGCGCTGGGTGGGCCGCTGCAGCTCGGTGGCCAGCTTGATGCGCTGGGCCTCACCGCCGCTCAGTTCCGTGGCCGGCTGGCCCAGGCGCAGGTATCCGAGGCCGATGTCGCGCAGCACAGCGAGCGGGCGCAGCACCTGGGGTTCATCAGCAAAGGCGTCGCAGGCCGCATCCACCGTGAGGCCCAGCACGTCGGCAACCGTCAGGCCGTTCCAGCGGATTTCCAGGGTCTCGGCGTTGTAGCGTGCCCCATGGCAGGCGGGGCATGGCGCATACACGCTGGGCATGAACAGCAGTTCCACGCTCACGAAGCCCTCGCCCTCGCAGGTGGCGCAACGGCCCTTGGCCACATTGAACGAAAAGCGCCCCGCGTCATACCGCCGCTTGCGTGCGGCCGGGGTGGCGGCAAAGAGCTTGCGCACCCCGTCGAACAGGCCCGTGTAGGTGGCCAGGTTGGAGCGTGGCGTGCGGCCGATGGGCTTCTGGTCCACCTGCACCAGGCGGCGTAGGTGCTCACCGCCCGCGGCAATGCGCCCGCCCAGGGGAGCGGCATCGCCCGCCGGAGCCTCCCCATCGTCGGGCAGGGGGAGGCCCTCGTCGTCGTCGCCGGCCACCAGCGGCCGGCCCAGGTGTGCGGACACCAACTCCAGCAACGCCTGGCTCACCAGGCTGGACTTGCCCGAGCCCGACACGCCGGTCACCGCTGTCATGCACCCGAGCGGAAAGGCCGCATCGAGCCCATGCAGGTTGTTGCGCGTGATGCCTTCCAGCCGCAACCAGCCCTGCGGCGGGCGCGGCGCGCGTGCAGGTACAGCACTCTTCGCCGAACCGAACAGGTAGTGCCGCGTCTGCGAACGCTGCACCTGCGCCAGGCCGGCCGGCGGGCCGCTGTAGAGCACCTCGCCGCCCTGCTCGCCTGCCGCCGGGCCCACATCCACCAGCCAGTCGGCGCGGCGCATGGTGGCCAGGTCGTGCTCCACCACGAAGAGCGAATTGCCCGCCGCCTTGAGGCCTTGCAGCGCTGCCAGCAGCGCCTCGCCGTCGGCCGGGTGCAAGCCGGCCGATGGCTCGTCGAGCACATAGACCACGCCGAACAGCTGCGACGAGAGCTGCGAGGCCAGGCGCAGCCGCTGCAGCTCGCCGGGTGAGAGGGTGGGCGTGCTGCGGTCCAGCGAGAGGTAGCCCAGGCCCAGTTCGATCAGCGCCAGCACGCGCTTGCGCAGGTCGCCGGCCAGGCGCTGGGCGGCGATCACCTTCTCTTCGGACAGCCAGGGCGTGCGGTGCACATCGGGCGCGGCGGCATGTGCCGCGGGCCGCTTGCTGCGGGTGCGGCCCGCGGGCGCATCGGGGGCGGGATCGCCCTCGCCCAGCCGACCCTCGGCGGCCGGCCGCAGCAATTCGGCCAGCACGGTGAGCGGCAGCTGCGACAGGCTGCCGATGTCGTGCCCGGCAAAGGTGACCGACAGCGCCTCGCGCTTGAGCCGCTTGCCCTGGCACACCGGGCACAGCGTGCCCACCATGTACTGGGCCACGCGCTTTTTCATGAGTGCGCTCTGGCTGTGGGCAAAGGTGTGCAGCACGTGGCGCCGCGCGCCGGTGAAGGTGCCCATGTAGCTCGGGGGGAGCTTGCGCCGGATGGCGTCCTTGACCTCGGCCACGCTGAAGCCCGCATACACCGGCACCGTGGGCTGCTCGTCGGTGAAGAGGATCCAGTCGCGCAGCTTTTTGGGCAGCTTGCGCCAGGGCACGTCCACGTCGTGGCCCAGCGTGGTGAGGATGTCGCGCAGGTTCTGCCCCTGCCAGGCCAGGGGCCAGGCCGCCACGGCGCGCTCGCGGATGGTGAGCGTATCGTCGGGCACCATCGATTGTTCGGTCACCTCGTACACCCGGCCCTGGCCATGGCAGTGCGGGCAGGCGCCCTGCGGCGTGTTGGGCGAAAAGTCCTCGGCATACAGCATGGGCTGGCCGCCGGGGTAATGTCCGGCGCGCGAGTACAGCATGCGCAGCGGACTCGATATGGCCGTCACGCTGCCCACCGAGGAGCGCGTGCTCGGCGTGCCGCGCTGCTGCTGCAGCGCCACCGCGGGCGGCAGGCCGTCGATGCTGTCCACCTTGGGCGCGCCAGCCTGCACGATGAGGCGGCGCGCATAGGGCGCCACCGACTCCAGGTAGCGCCGCTGCGCCTCTGCGAACAGCGTGCCGAAGGCGAGGGACGACTTGCCTGAGCCGGAGACGCCCGTGAACACCACCAGCGCATCGCGCGGAATGTCCACGTCCACATCCTTCAGGTTGTGCTCGCGGGCGCCGCGCACGCGCACCATGCCGTGCTGGGAGGATGGGGAGGAATCGTCCGGGGAAATGGAAGGCATCGGTGAAGGTGCGTGGTGGTCCGTCGGGTCGGCAGCGGATATCCTAACCACGGCAGCGTGGCCTCCACAGCCCGGCCACATCAGTCCTTGAGCGCTGAGCCCGGCTCAGCCATCTTGCGGTGCTGCTCGGCCAGCACCTGCGAAGGCATGACCTTGGCCATGATGGCCTGCAGCTTGTTCTTGAGGCCATGCACCACATCGGCCTCGCCGTCCATCATGGCGGCAAAGCCCACCCTGGCCACATCGGCCGGGTCGGCCTTGCCGTCGTCGGCGCCCACCTGGGTATCGAGCATGTCCGCACGGGCGAAGAACTCCGTGTCGGTGGCACCTGGCATCAGGCAGGTGACGGTGACGCCCGAATCCTTGAGTTCATTGCGCAGCGCCGCCGCGAACGAATCGATGAAGGCCTTGCTGCCGTTGTAGACCGCCTGGAAGCTGCCTGGCGTAAAACCGGCAATGGAGCCCGTGATGAGAATGCGCCCCCGGCCGCGCCGGCGCATCGGGTGTCCGAGCTTGTGCAGCAGGTACAGGGTGCCGGTGATGTTGGTATCGATCACGTGCTGGATGTCTCCGAACTCCTGCTCCAGGAATCCTTTGCCCAGGCCGTGCCCGGCGTTGGCCAGCAGTGCATCCACCGGCCGCCCGGCGATGGCGTCGACCAACTGGTCCACTCCCTGGCGGCTGGCCAATTCGGCCTGTACCACCTCCACCGTGGCGCCGAGCATGCGCAGGTCGCTGGCCGCCTGGTCGAGCGCCTGATCGGCCGCGATCACCAGGTCAAATCCGTTCTGGGCACAGCAGCGTGCCAGGTGGTAGCCGATGCCCGACGAGGCTCCGGTGACGACCGCGAGGGGACGGGTGGTGGTGGGGGTGGTGGTGGTCATGGCGGCGCTCCTCAAACGCTCCATTCTGGAATGCCCCACCGGCCCGGGCCGTCAGCGGCTGGCGCGATGCCCGGGGTGCACCGTCCTACGCCGCACCTTGCGGCAGCAGACCTGGGGCAACACGACCGCGGTGCAGGACAACAGCCCGAAAGCGGGAAACGGCCTCTTTCGCCCGGCTACCGTGATTGCAATGCACCTGCCGTGCATACATTGCGTTCAGCGCCGCAATGCATGCACGGTGCAAACTCCGCCAGGCGCAAACTTGGGGAAGTTTTGTCTTTCGGAGGGTGGGGCCGGTCCACAGGCTGCGGCTCAGCGCCCCGCATGGTTCTTGAGCTCCTTGAGCAACAGCACCACCTGGTTGGAGGCGTGTCGGCAGCTGGTCTTGAGCACCTTCTGCGACTGCTGCAGATCGCCTGCCTGGAACAGCGTGACCACGGCGGCCGCCTGCTGGTGAAAGTACTTGTGCCGCGCCACCAGCATGCCAAAGGCAGTGTGCTGGCCCAGGCGTGCGCGCCCGGCCCCCTGCAGCCAGCGGCCCAGCTGGCAGCGGTGGTCCTGGCAGACCCGCTCCAGGCGCATCACCTCGGTGCTGCGGCCGTGGACCATGTCCTCCAGGCGGGCGCGCCAGTTTTCGTGCAGGGCAATGCCGGCATCGATCTCCATCTCCATCGCCAGGTGGTCGGCGTACTCGGCATCGAGCACGAGTTCGCTGGCGTTGTCCTCTGCGTTCCATGCCGCTTCCGGGCTGGATCGGACCTGCTCGCGGACCCTGAGCAGCCGGCTGAAAAATCCCATCTGCATTCCTCTTGTTCTTGTGGCGCCGGTGGACTGCCGGCCAAACAGGTAGCCTGTCGATCCGCGCGCCCCATCCACCTGGTGTCGAGAGCGCGGTGTGGATGCTGAGGCAAGCGCCTCCCGTAATCCATAACCCAAATGATCTAGCCGCACGCGGATTCAGGCCCGCAACGCCCCGTGCAGATCGAGGGCGTTGTCCGTCGCGGCGCCGCTGGCCGTGTTGTCGAAGATGCACCACACACTGCCGGCTTCATGGGTGGCGGCCTGCAGCCGTGCGGCCAAGGCGCCGATGAGTGCGGCGTTGTAGGCCGAGTAGTACACGCGTGGCGATCCGTGCAAGCGGCAGTACACCAAGCCAGGCCAGCCGCCGGGCGCCCGCCCCGGATCGTGAAGTACCGGGTCGGCCAGCACGCGGGCCGCGTGCCAGTGGGCCAGCAGTGCGTTGCCTTCGGGCGTGAACCAGCTGGCATGGCGCGGCTCGACGGCAACCCCGCCCTTGCCATGCAGGTGCCGCAGGCTGCGAAAGAATGCATCGGTCACCGGCCGGTCGAGCGCCAGGCTGGGCGGTAGCTGCACCAGCAGGCAACCCAGGCGATCGCCCAGTCCAGCCGCCTGGCCCAGGAAGGCCTGCAGCAGGGGTTCAGTGTCCTTGAGGCGCGCCGTGTGCGTAATGCTGCGCGGCAACTTGGCGCAAAAGCGGAACGCAGGCGGCGTGGCCGCGGCCCAGCGCTCGTAGGTGGTGCGCTGGTGCGGCCGGTAGAAAGAGGAGTTGATCTCGACGGCCGAAAGGTGCTGGGCGTAGCGCTGCAGGTGGGTTGCGAGCGGGTCTGCCGTGGCAAAACGGTGCTGGCTGCTGCGCGGCAGGCCCCAGCCGGCGGTGCCTACGAACAGCGGGGCCGCAGGGGGATTCCCCGAAGGCAACGGGCTGCGTCCAGCTTCGGAGGGCATCATCCGGGAACCACGGACGCGCCAAACTTGGGACTGGGCTTCGCACTGTGGGCATAGGGGCGCCATGCATGCAGCGGCTGGGCAAGGCGGTCCGCCACCACCCTCAGCACAGCCGGATTCCAGGGCATCCCGCAATGGCTGCCTTCGATCTCGATGGATTCGGACCGCCCCGTGCGCTTCATGTCCCTGCATGCTTGCCATGCCACCACGCCATCGCTGCGGCTGTAAATCGACGTGGTGGGAACGGGGGGCGCCTGGCGCAACCTTTCCAGCAACGCCGGGTGCGCTGGTGGCATGCTGCCGTTCAGAAGGCGGTAGACCAGCCCGGCATTCGTGTGCTCCGCGGATCCCGCAAAGGGCGTTCCGATGGTGATCACCTGCCGCACGCGCGAGCGCAGCCGCTTGGCAACCTCACGCGCATAGATGCCACCCAGACTCCAGCCCACCAGGCTGATGGGAGCGGTGTGGCCAGCGGTGCGCTCCCGAACGCGTTGCGCCAGCGCGTCAAGCCAGCCATCGATCTCGCCCTTGGGGCCGGTGTTGAGCCCCTGCCCCCAGTCAAGGGCGCTGTAACCCAGGCGCTCGCAAAATGCATGCAATGGGCGTACCACGGTGGCGTTGGTGGCCAGTCCGGGAAATACCACGACCGCATGCCGGTCGCCTCTGGGCAAGGCGGCTTCCCCCATCACATGGTGCCCCGCAAACTCCAATGCGGCGCGCACGGGTTCCAGCGCAAGCAACGCATACGAAGGGCGGCGGATGGGCGAGGTCGATCTGTGCATGAAGGCTCCGATGTGAATGGCCTCCATGGTGCGGCCACCAATGCCGGTGCGATGCACCATTTATCCCCCAGTTGGGGTCGGAGCGTTCTTACGCTGTCCACCCAATGTCGGGCAAGCACCTTGTGATACTTGCCAGGAGCTCACGCCCGGTTCAGGAACATCCGCGTGGCCTTGAGCCCCACGGGCGTCCAGTGCAGCGCTGGCGACATGGCCTGGACCAGCAGCTCCCGTTGCTCGACGGCGTCCAGCGCGGGATAGCGCTGCTCGAAGATCTCGAGGTCCGTGTCCAGGGCCGCTGGCGCAGGCTCGGAGCGCCCACCCTTGGCGGCCTTGAGCCGTTCGGCCACGCGAAAGCTCATCTGCCGCTTGCCCGTGGCCGGGATGGCGCCGGTCTCGAAGGGCGCACCATCGGCACTTGCCGCGCCACGGATCCAGTCGTGGATCACCTGCAGTTCGTAGGGGGAGAACACACCGAACATCTCGGCACGCTCGCCCTGCAGCAGGTGCCAGAAGCGGCTGTCGGTCACGGGCTGGTTGCGCTTGATCCAGTGGGCTTGCTCCAGCGCAGCCAGAAACGCAGGCAGGTCATCGGCGTTGGACAGCCAGTCGTTCACGCTGCGGCCGGCCACCTTGCAGAAGTCGGAATGCGCGCCATGGCCTGACGGCGCCTTGCGCGCCAGGATGGCCAGCACCTCCCTGTCGATGTCGAAGCCGTCGATCACGTCCAGCGTGCTGACCCCCACGTTGCCCAGCTTGGCACCTGCACGCACCCGGCGCCAGTAGTCGCCACCGTCGTCGATGCGCGGTGCGGCCTCCAGCGCTGCCACGCAGGCGCGCTTGGCATGCCCCGTGTCGGCATTGTCGACCGTGACGTGCAGCGTGAAATAGTAGGGGTCGATGCCAAGTTCATTGAGTTCGTAGGCGGTGATGAGCAGGTGCAGGGGCAACTGCTCGTAGCCCAGGTTGAAGCCCACGATCTCGGGCAGGAAATCCTGCGCATTCCAGCCCAGGGCCACTTGAAGCAGCCCTTGCTTGTACAGCGCATCGGGCAGGTCGTCCACAGGGTCCAGTCCATACTGGGCCAGCAAGGCGCGGTAGAGCTTCACGTGGTTCTTGTCGGCCAGGCCGTCACCCAGTTCCTCCACGTAGGTGGTGAGCAGGTCGGAAAGCCGGGAATTGTCCGCATGCGCGCACAGGCCATAAAGCCAGGAGCCATCGACCAGCTTGGTGGGCGCGACATTGCGCAGAAAGTACAGGGCGTGCGCACGGTTCGTAAAGTAGCGGCGCGGCGCGCCGGCCTTGCGCTCGTCCAGATAGGCCTGGTACTGGCCATGGACCTTTTGGATATTGGCCTCCATCCAGGCCGTCAGATCGGCGGGGTTCTCGGGTAGATCGTCATCGTCAAGCGCCACTTCCTGCAACGTGCGGCTCAGGAAGTCGGCTGCTTGCCCGCGTTCCTTCAACGTCGGAATGTGGTTCGCCAAACGGTCGTAGAGAGGCGCATGGAGCGCGGCTGGGACGGATGCCATGGAAACGGGGCGGGCGATGGTCGGTTCGGAACGGGGACGTTCCTGCAAATGGAGGTGCATGGCGTGTTATGGGTAGGTATGGCCCTGAGGGTGGGCCATCGCTACTTCCCCCACTATCGGGACAAAGCTCCCATCCTCGTGAGCGGCCTC
Organism: Acidovorax sp. GW458-11-26-14-TSB4; assembly: GCF_059423865.1. Lineage (NCBI taxonomy): Bacteria > Pseudomonadati > Pseudomonadota > Betaproteobacteria > Burkholderiales > Comamonadaceae > Acidovorax > Acidovorax sp. GW458-11-26-14-TSB4. Next base: position 149,559 of record NZ_JBWKYR010000006.1, on the reverse strand, counting down.
CTACGGCCCTCGCGCAATTACAGACAGCCCCACTGCTGCAGAAGGCCGATGTGCTCGTTCGACACCCGTATACCGATGTCGGTAGCGCAGGTTGGGCACGTAGACCTTGCGCGCCAGCTCCAGCGCGCGCAGGCGGGCGGTCTCCACGGTGGCTGCGCAGCCGGTGGCCACGCCCACGTAACCGCTGGTACCGCTGGTGATGGGGGCGCTCTGGCGCAGCTCCACCTCGGCAAAGGCGATTGCAGCGCGATCACCTGTCGACAGGCCCTCATCCAGGATCACGGGAATGCCTTTGGAGATTTCCTCGTACCCTTGGGTATAGGGGAACGGCGGCACCGTCAGCACGATGCCCACGGTAAAATCCGGCGCTGTCTCAAAGCCAGTGGCCGAGGGGTGCAGCATCTTCAGGAAGATGGCCTCCCAGGTCATCGCGCATGCCGCATACAGGCATGTCACCCCGGTTGCGCAGCACGCGCTGGTGGGTCAAGGGCGTGACCGTCGTGAATTCATTGTTGTGGGCTTGCAGCTAGACGCCCAACTCAACCAGTGCAGCCATGCGTTGTTCATCCATGGCGTGGTCAGCATCCCCGGTACAGCCAGGCCTCGAAGCGGTTACCCAGGCATTGCCCGAGTTCGCTTTGCGGAATATCTGCGGTGGTGGAGAGTACCTTGGCAGGAATTTCGTCCCCCTCCACCAGACCCACGGCGGCAGAAGCGCCATGGGCGACCATGGCCAAACCTGCACCGATAAAAGACACGGCGCTGGCCGCAGGGCGGCGTTGCTGGAACATGGTGACCTCCAAGCGGTTTCGAGAGAGCATCATGTTCCCTGGCCAACAGGCGCTGACCTGTAGGAGAAGTGGCAGAGCACCAGTCATCAGGGGAGGACGTTCATCCCCCTCTTTCATCGTCAACGCGGGAGCTGGTGAGCGCTGGACGGGGCGGCCTCCTGGCCTCCACCCTGGCCGGCATCACCGCCATTGTCTTACCCCGCGTACCGTGGCGCGCTGAAAGAATGGATGCGTCCGGCGGATATCGCCCGCCAAGCAGGAGCAAGCCATGAACACCCATACCACCCCGTCCCCTTCCTCGTGGCCGTTCCCGGCTGCCGATCATTTCAGACGCCAAGCCGCCACCACACGCCCGGAGCCCGAACATGAGGAACAGGACGACACCCCGGACCATGTGGAGCAGGAGCTCGTGGACGAGCAACTCGAACGCGACCGAAACGCCTCGCGGGCCGTGGACAGCAAGATTCCCGGCCGCAGCGCCCCACAGTGAAGGCGCCCGCGGTCCACGCAGGGGCGCGGCGGCGGAGGCAGTGAAGCCCCTGCCCCGCCGACCGCGCTCACTGGATCAGATTGTTCTTCAGTGCGTAATAGGTCAGGTCGCTGTTGGAATCGAGGTGCAGCTTTTCCATCAGGCGCGTGCGGTAGGTGCTCACGGTCTTGACGCTCAGCGACAGGTCTTCGGCGATCTCGCCGACGTTGGCGCCCTGGGCAAGCTTGAGGAACACCTGGAACTCGCGTTCCGACAGGTGCTCGTGCGCTGGCCGCTCGCCGGGGCGATTGAGCTGCTGGGCCAGCAGCTCGGCCACGGTGGGCGTGAGGTAGCGCTTGCCCAGCGCGATGACGCGGATCGCCTCGACGATCTCGGAGGGCTTGCACTCCTTGTTGAGGTAGCCGCTCGCGCCCTGGCGGATGAGGTTGATGGCGTAGTGCTCCTCGGGGTAGCCGCTGAGGATGAGGATGCCCATGTCCGGCGCCTTGGCGCGCAGCATGGACATGGCGTCGAGCCCACTTTGCCCGGGCATGGCCAGGTCCATCACGAGCACGTCGATGTCGTGCTCGCGGATCAGGTCGATGGCTTCGCGCCCGTTGCCGGCTTCTCCTTCCACCCGCAGGTCCACATGGTCGGCCAGGAACTGGCGCAGGCCTGCACGAACGATTTTGTGGTCATCCACGATGCCGATCTTGATCATTTTGGTTTTTTCTATGGTTGATGAGAAAGCTGAAATGGGGTGAATTCGGTTCAGTCCTTGGCGCTGTAGCCCAGCAGGCGCATCGCGCCCGACAGGGATACCGCGGCCGCTGCATAGCCGTCCCAGGGGGCATTGCCCTGGCGCAGGCGCTCGCCCACGGTGCGAACGGTCCAGTGCGCCCCGCTGGTGAGCATGTCCAGTTCCTTCCAGGCCACGGGCACCGAGATGCCCATGCCCTCGCGCGAGCGCGCGGACCAGGCGCTCACGGTGGTGGCGCCGCGCCCGTTGCGCAGGTAGTCCACGAAGATCTTGCCGACGCGGTTGCGCGGGCCGCTCTTGGCCACGAAGCGTGCCGGAATGGTCTCGGCCAGGTGCTGCACCACGGCCTGCGAGAAGCCCTTGACCGCGGCCCAGCCCTGCAGGCGCTTGATGGGCACCACCACATGCAGGCCCTTGCCACCGCTGGTCTTGAGAAAGGCCGGCAGGTGCAGCTCCTTGAGAAGCACCTGCACCAGTTGCGCGGCCTCCTGTACGTCCTCCCAGGGCACGCCCTCGCCCGGGTCCAGGTCGAAGGTGATGCGGTCGGGCCGCTCGATGCGGTCCTTGCGCGCATTCCAGGTGTGGAACTCCAGCACGTTCATCTGCGCAGCCGACAGCAGGCCTTCGGGCTTGGCCACTTCGAGCAGCGGCGCATGGCCTTCATCGAGAGCCGGGTCCAGCAGCGCCACGCCGTCCATCGTGCCCCTGTCGATGTGCTTCTGAAAGAACAGCTCCCCACCAACGCCATCGGGCGCGCGCACCAGCGAGACGGGCCGACCCTTGAGGTGCTCCAGCATCAGCGGCGCCACGGTCGCGTAGTGGCGCACCAGTTCGATCTTGGTGATGCCGGACGCGGGGTCGATCACGCGGTCAGGGTGCGAGATGCGCAGCGCACCGTGCAAGCCCACAGCGGCCTTGGCCTTCGTGCCGGCCTTGGGCGCCGCGGTCTTCTTCGCCTGCTTATTTTCGATGGCAGCCATGGCCTCGGGCTTCTCCTGGACGATGGCCCGGGGCGGCTTGTCTGCCCTAAGGCCGTGGAACACCGAATGGCGGATGCGCCCTTCCTTGGTCCACTCGGCGAACGACACCTCGGCCAGCAGGCGCGGCTTGACCCAGTGCGCCTTCTTTCCGGTGGCAGCGCCCTCGGGGAACGGGCTCTTGGTGGTGTACAGCGCAGTGAGCCGCGTGGCCAGCTCCTGCAGGGTGCGCTCGCTGAAGCCCGTGCCCACGTTGCCGGCATAGCGCAGCGCGCCGTCGTCGCCATGCACGCCCAGCAGCAGCGAGCCGATGCCGGTGCGCGAGCCCTGCGGGTCGGTGAAGCCGGCGATCACGAACTCCTGGCGGTGGCTGCACTTGAGCTTGATCCAGTCGGCATTGCGCCGCGAGGCATAGGGCGCGGACTTGCGCTTGCCGATCACGCCCTCGAAGCCCAGGTGGCAGGCCGAGGACACGAGATCGGAGGGCTTGGCCTCGAAGCCTTCGCTGAAGCGCACGCGCCCGGTCTTCACCTGGTCCACCAGGGCGCGCAGGCGCTCGCGCCGCTCCACCACCGGCATGCTGCGCAGGTCGTGCCCGTCGGCATAGGGCAGGTCGAACACGTAGTACACCAGGTCCTTGGCCATGTTGGTATCGAAGGCGTTCTGCAGTGCCTGGAAGTCGGGGGTGCCATGGGCGTCCACCGCCACCACCTCGCCATCGACCCAGCCCGATTGCAGCGGCAGCTCGGCAATGGCCCGGGCCAGCTGGGGCATGCGGTGCGTCCAGTCGTTGCCGTTGCGCGTGAACAAGCGCACGGAGCGGTTGTGCACACGGGCCAGCAGGCGGTAGCCGTCGAACTTGAGCTCCCACAGCCAGTCGCTGGTGTCGGCCGGCGGTTTGTCCACCAGTGTCGCCAGTTGGGGCGCCAGGGTGTCGGGCAGCGGCACCTTGGCCAGCTTGGCGGGCGGAGCGTCGGCGCGGGCGATGCCGGCAGGCCCGGGCGGCGCCAGGGGCGCGAGCGCGGTCACGCTGTCGGGCATTTCCTCGACGATGCTGAACTCGGCTGCGGGCCGCTCGAAGTGGTCATGCTCCTTGATCAGCAGCCAGGGCGTTTGCTTCTCGCCGCCCTTGCCGTGCATGCGCACCAACGTCCAGTGGCCTTGCAGCTTGTGGCCGTGCAGTTCGAACTTGAGCTTGCCCTTGCGGTAACCCTCGGCCGCGTCACCTACCGGCACCCACCAGCCGCGGTCCCAGACGATGACCTTGCCAGCGCCATACTGCTTGGGCGGTATCTGGCCCTCGAAGCTGTTGTACGAGATCGGGTGGTCTTCCACCTGCACGGCCATGCGCTTGTCGGCCGGATCCAGGCTCGGGCCCTTGGGCACGGCCCAGCTCTTCATGGTGCCATCGAGTTCCAGGCGCAGGTCGTAGTGCAGGCGGCTGGCCCAGTGTTTCTGGATCACGTACTGCAGCGCCTCCGCGCCCACTTCGCCACCATCGGCTGGCTCGGGCGTGACGGCGAAGTTGCGCTTCTTTTTGTAGAGCGCGAGCGAGTCGGTCATGTGCGGGTCTTTGGCCATGGTTCAGGCCGCGCGGCGTCCAGGCGCCTTCCGAGTGGCGGTCTTTTTGGCCGGGATCTTCTTCGCCGAGGCCTTGGCGGTCACCTTGCGTGCGGCCGGCAGCGGGGTCACCGAGGCCGCCGCCTTGCCTCTGGGTGCCGCCCCTGCGCCCTTGCCTTCCAGGCTGCGCTTGAGCAATGCGGTCAGGTCCAGCACGTCGGCACCTGCCGGGGCGCCTTCCCTGGCGCTGTCCACCTTGACGACCGTGGCGGTCTCGCCCGCGGCCACCTTGCTCTCGACGAGCTTGTGTATCTCCAGCGCGAACGAGTTGCGGAACGCATCGGCATCCCAGGCCTGGGTCATGTCCTCGATGAGCTGCAGCGCCATGTCCATCTCGGCCGGCTTGATGCCCGCGGCCTTGGCGTCGAGCGGCGGCAGGTTGAGCTGCTCGAACGAGCGGATCTCGCCGCCCCAGCGCAGCAGGTTCAGGATCAGCGCGGGCCCGCACGGGATCAGCACCGCCAGGTGCTGCCTGGTCTGGATCACCACCTTGGCCACGCCCACCTTGTTGCTCTGGCGCAGGGCCTCGCGCAGCAGCGCATAGACCTTCTCGCCACGCTTGAGCGGGGCTGTGTAGTAGGGCCGCTCCAGGTACACGAAGGGGATCTCGTCGGCGTCGAGAAAGGTCTCGATCTCGATGGTCTGGGTGATCTTGGGGTAGGCCGCGGCGATTTCCTCGGGCGTGAGCACCACGTAGTGCCCGTCCTCGTACTCGATGCCCTTGACGATATCGGCCGTGGCGATCTCCTTGCCCGTGACCTTGTTCACGCGCTTGTAGCCCACGGGCTCCATGGAGCGCTTGTCCAGCCAGTCGAAGTCGACCCCCGAGCTCACCGTGGCCGAGTACAGGCCCACGGGAATGTGCACCAGGCCAAAGCTGATCGCCCCCTTCCACATCGTGCGCGTGGAGGTGGGTGCCTTGCCTTCGTCTTCTTTCGCACGGGCCATCGGGCTACCCTTGTCAGCGGGCGTGGCTCAGATACTCGCGCACCTTGTCGGCCGAGGAGCCGACGGCCGCCACGGCCTCGCGCAGCTGCGCCTCGGTCACGCCCAGGCTGTTGCTCCAGTCGCGCACTTCGTACTGCTCGCTGAGGTTGATGAAATGGCGGTCCTGAACGGTCTTGTCCTTGTCGTCGCTCATGGCGCTTGTCCTTTCCAGAGGGTGGTCTGGAAAGTAACACCCGGCTACGATCGCCCTTGTAGGACAGCAGCCGCTCCGCCTCCCGGCAAATTGCCCGCCTCGGCCCGTGGCACGGGGCTCAGGCGGACTGCAGGCGTATGTTCAGGTGCGGTCCGGCCGTGAGGTCGAACACATCGGCACGCGCCAGGTCGGGGCTGTGCTGGAATTGCGTTTCGACGTATTCCGCCGTGAGCCGGCCGGCAATGGACTCCAGCAGGGCATGGGCGCTGTCCAGGCCGCCAGCAGTGAAGCCGTTGCCCTCCAGCGTGTAGCCGTAACGCCCATTGCGGTGGGTGACGAGCGCCAGAGCGACCAAGTGCCCTTCGGTATCGCCCGCGTACACCCGGCCTCCGGGAAAAAAGAGGGTGTAGCACCGCACTTTCTGCAGCTGGTCGTGGCCGGGTGCGTGGGCGATGGCGATCTCCTTGCCGCGGGCGGCTTGATAGGCATGGATGCCGACGATGGCAGCCAACCATGCGGCAAATTCTGCGGCTTGCCGTGCATGCGCGCAAGTGCCCGCGTCCTGCATGCACATGGGCTGATGTCCTACATCGATGTGCAGTTGGCACTCTTCTCGCACTGTGGGTACCAGCCTCCTTCGGGCCTCATCGCCAGCGCTGTCGCGCCGCTCTATCCGGCTGCGTCCTACAGCGGCGCGCACTGCAATTTCTTACGATCCCGTGCATCGGTGGCAACGCCACAGGCGGGCGGCTCGCGCTGCATGCACCTGAAGTGCCGGTTTCCACATTGGCAACCTGGTTCCCTTTCGTTCCATCGATTTCTTGATCCCGCCAAGATGGCTACCACCACCCGCCGCAAGAAACGAAGCCCCCCGCCGGTCTTCGGCATTGCCAAGACGCCCACCGGCATTTCCGGCCTTGACGAGATCACCGAGGGCGGGCTTCCCACCGGGCGCCCCACCCTGGTCTGCGGCGCTGCAGGCTGCGGCAAGACCATGCTGGCAGCTGAGTTCCTGGTGCGGGGAGCCACCGTCTACGGCGAACCCGGCGTCTTCATGATGTTCGAGGAATCGGCCGACGAACTGGCCGTGAACATGCGCTCGCTGGGCTTCGACCTGGACGCGCTGCAACGGCAAAAGAAGCTGGCGCTGGACTTCGTGCGCGTGGAACGCAGCGAGATCGAAGAAACCGGCGAGTACGACCTCGAAGGCCTGTTCATCCGCCTGGGCTATGCCATCGATTCCATCAAGGCCAAGCGCGTGGTGCTCGACACCATCGAAGCGCTGTTCGCGGGCGTTCCCAACCACGCCATCCTGCGCAGCGAGCTGCGGCGCCTGTTCCGCTGGCTCAAGGACAGGGGCGTGACGGCCATCATCACCGCCGAGCGCGGCGAGAGCGCCCTCACCCGCTATGGCCTGGAAGAATATGTGGCCGACTGCGTGATCCTGCTGGACCACCGCATCGCCGAGCAGGTTTCCACCCGGCGCCTGCGCGTGGTGAAGTACCGCGGCTCGGCGCATGGCACCAACGAGTACCCCTTCCTGATCGGGCGCACCGGCTTGTCGGTGCTGCCCATCACCTCGCTGTCGCTGAACCACCACGCGTCGCGCGAGCGCGTTTCCATCGGCATCGCCGGGCTCGACGACATGCTGGGGGGCCGGGGCATCTTCCGGGGCAGCAGCCTGCTGGTGTCGGGTGCGCCGGGCACTGGCAAGAGCAGCATCGCCGCCAGCTTCGTGGACGCCGCCTGCGCGCGTGGCGAAAAGGCCGTGCTCTTCGCCTATGAGGAGTCCGAGAGCCAACTGCTGCGCAACATGGAGTCCATCGGCCTGAACCTGCGCCGCTGGGTGGGCAGGGGCCTGCTCAGGATCGAGTCCACCCGCCCGACCCTTCAGGGGCTGGAGCAGCACCTGGTGCACATGTACGAACTGGTGCGCGCCTTCGGCCCCACCGTGGTCGCGGTGGACCCCATCAGCAACCTGACCTCGCAAGGCGACGATACCGGCCTCAAGATCACGCTGATGCGGCTCATTGACTTCCTCAAGACCCAGGGCATCACGGCCCTTTTCACCAGCCTCACTGCAGACGTGGCCAACACGCCGGTAGCCACCTCGGAGGTGGGAGTGTCCTCGCTCATGGACAGCTGGCTGCTGCTGGCCAACGTGGCCGTCAACGGCGAGCGCACGCGCACGCTGCAGGTGCTCAAGTCGCGCGGCATGCCGCACTCCAACCAGGTGCGCGAGTTCGTCTTTTCGGACCATGGCGTGGACCTGGTGGACGTCTACCTCTTTGGCGACCAGGTGCTCACCGGCACGGCGCGCATTGCCCATGAGGCGCAGGTGCTGGCCGCCAACGACCTGCGCGGGCGCGACCATGCACGCCGGCTACGAGACCTGGCCAACCGGCGCAAGGCGCTGGACGCGCAGATCGAGGCGCTCAACGTGGATGCCCAGGAGCGCGCCGGCGAGGTGCAGTTCGAGATCGAACGCGAGCGGCTGGAGGCCCAGGGCGTGCAGGACCGGGCCCGCAGCATCGCGGCCCGGCGGGGCGCCGGCACCGGCACGCGTTCGAAAAACACCGCTTCGCGCAAGGGCTGATGGAATGGCCCCGACCAGCACCTCCCGCAAAAGCCCGGCGCCTGCCGCCCCAGGCAGCTCCGCTGCGGCATCCTCCAGAACCGAATGGCAGCTGCGACTCTATGTCGCCGGCTCCACACCCCGCTCCGCCGCCGCACTCCACAATCTCAAGCGCCTGTGCGAGACCCACCTGGCCGGGCGCTACAGCATCGATGTGGTGGATCTGCTGGTCAACCCGCAGCTGGCGGCCGGTGACCAGATCCTGGCCGTGCCCACCCTGGTGCGCAAATTCCCCGAGCCCATCCGCAAGATCATCGGCGACCTGTCGAACGAGGAACGCGTGCTCGTGGGCCTGGACGTGAAACCCCTGGGCTGATGGCCATGGCACACACCGCAGCCGCGCCAGCGCGCCATGACCAGCCAGCGAAGGTTTCGCACCAGCACAGCTTTCGGCTCTACGTGAGCACCACCTCGCCGATCTCGCTGCGCGCGATTGCCAATGCGCGCCGCATCCTGCAGGAGGCGTACCCGGGCAACCACCAGCTCACGGTACTGAACATCGCCGAGCATGTGGCGCTGGCACGGGCCGACCAGATCATCGTCTCGCCCACGCTGCTGCGCCTGGCGCCCCTGCCCCAGCGCCGCTTCATCGGCGACCTGTCGGACCTGGACCGGCTGCGCCGCGCCTTCGGCGTGCGCCTGGCGCCGCGGGAGGCCGCATGACGGCCAGCGACTACGGCTCCTTGCCCACCCTGGGCGGCGACGCCAGCCTGGCGGCCGAGAACGCCGAGCTGCGGCTGCGCCTGCAGGAACTCGAAGAGACCCTGCACGCCATCCACACCGGCGATGTGGACGCGCTGGTGGTCAACAATGCCATCTTCACGCTGGAAAGCGCGCACGCGGCTACCGACCAGCTGCGCCAGGACGTGCTGGGCCAAATGGAGGATGCCGTCTTCGCCTTCGACAGCGATGGGCTGGTGATGTACGTCAACACCGCCGCGGAGCGGCTCTACGGTGTGCGCGCCTCCGACGTGTTGGGCCAGCCCAGGCAGTTCATCTTCACCGAAATGCCGGGCAGCGGCGAGCAAAGCGCGGTGCCGGCCGACCCCGGCGCCCTGTCTACTCTGGGCACCGTGCACCGTTTGAACAGCGGCCGGCTGATCGACGTGGAGGCCGTGGTCTCGCCCCTGCGCGGCCCGCTGGGCCAGCCCCTGGGCTCGCTGGCCGTGGTGCGCGACGTCACCCACCGCCGGCGCGCCGAGCACTGGCGCAACATGCTGGCGCGCCTGCCCGAGCGGCTGCGCGAGGTGGGCGCGCTGCCGGCCATCGCGGCCGAAGGCGCGCGCCTGCTCGGCGAGACGTTGCGCGTGGACCGGGTCAGCTACGGCAGCGTCGATGCCACGGGCGAGCTGTGCACCATCGACCAGGACTTCAGCACCCATGGCTTGGGCACGCTGGCGGGCACCTGGCGCCTGAGCGATCTGGCCTCTGCCTCCGATGTGCTGTGGCGCGGTGAACCCCTGGCGGTGGCCGACACTGCGGCGGATCCGGCGCGCTACCCGCAGGGCACGCTCGATACCCAGGGGGTGGGCGCCCTGCTCAGCGTGCCGCTGATCGAGCAGGGCCAGCTCGTGGCCATCGTCTTCCTGCACCACGGTGGCACGCGGGCGTGGACGCGGGAGGAGATCCACTTGGTGCGCGAATTCGCCGAGCGCATCCGCTCTGTCTCCGAGCGGGTGCGCAGTGCCCATGCGCTGGCGCTCAGCGAGGCCCGTCTGCGCGACGCGAACGAGAACCTGGAGGCCGCCGTGGCCGCCCGCACGGGCGAGCTGATGGCGGTAGAGGAAGCGCTGCGCCAGTCGCAGAAGATGGAGGCCGTCGGCCAGCTCACGGGCGGCATCGCGCACGACTTCAACAACCTGCTGGGCGCCGTGAGTGCCAGCCTGCAGGTGCTCAAGGTGCGCATGCAGCAGGGCAAGCTCGACCAGGCTGAGCGCTACATCGCCATGGGGCAGGACTCGGTCAAGCGCGCTGCCGCGCTGACCCAGCGCCTGCTGGCCTTTGCCCGGCGCCAGACGCTGGACCCCAAGGCCACCGACCTCAACCGCCTGGTGGCCGGGCTCGAGGAACTGGTGCGCCGCACCGTGGGGCCGGACGTGCAGGTCGAGTGCACGGCCGCCCAGGGGCTTTGGACCACGCGGGTGGACCCGTCGCAGCTCGAGAATTCGCTGCTCAATCTGTGCATCAATGCACGCGACGCCATGCTTCCCAGTGGCGGGCGCCTGGCCATCGCCACGGCCAACGTCGCGGCAACGGACAGCGCGTTGCAGAGCCAGGGACTGCCTGCGGCCGACTACGTGTGCCTGTCGGTCACCGACACCGGCTCGGGCATGCCGGCGGAGCTGATCGAACAGATCTTCGACCCCTTCTTCACCACCAAGCCCACCGGCCAGGGCACGGGCCTGGGCCTGTCGATGGTGTATGGCTTTGTGCGCCAGTCAGGCGGACACGTGCGCGTGCACTCCGAAGTCGGCGTGGGCACCACCATGCGCCTGTACCTGCCGCGCCACGACGGCCAGGTGCAGGAAGATGCGGCCGATGGCCCCGCCGACACCGTGCAGCAGGGCGAGGGCGAAACCATCCTGGTGGTGGAGGACGAGAGCACGATCCGCGCCCTGACCGTGGAGGTGCTCAAGGAGGCCGGCTACGTGGTGGTCGAGGCGCAAGATGGCAGCAGCGCCCTGCGCACGCTGGAGGCCGTGCGCCGCGTAGACCTGCTTATCACTGACGTGGGCCTGCCCGGCGGGCTCAACGGCCGCCAGGTGGCGGACGCGGCACGGCATGACCGGCCGCAGCTCAAGGTGCTGTTCATCACCGGCTTTGCCCAGAACGCCGCCGTGGGCAACGGCCTGCTGAACGCCGGCATGGAGGTCATGACCAAGCCCTTCGAGCTCACGGCACTGGCCCGCAAGGTGCGCGACATGATGGACGGCCAGACCGAGCGCACCCGGCCCCAGCCCCCTTCCTGAAAAACCACCCCCCTGGAGACAGACCGCATGACGACGCCCACCCGTTGGCTTGGCCGGATGGCCATGAAGACCATGCAGAAGGCCTTGCCCGCCAGGGGCGAAACCAGCAGGCCGCGCTGGAGGCCGGCACGGTGGGCTTCGAAGGCGAGCTGTTCGCGGGCCGGCCGGATTTCGATGCGCTGCTGGCCCGTGGCGCCAATGCTCTGAGCACCCGTGAGCAGACCTTCCTGGACGGGGAGGTGCGCACCCTCAACGCCATGCTCGACGAGTTCGAGATCGACGAGGCGCGTGACCTGCAGCCCGAGGTCTGGCAGTTCCTGCGCAAGCGCAGGTTCTTCGGCATGATCATTCCCGAGGAGCATGGCGGCCTGGGCTTCGGCCACCATGCCCATGCCACCGTGGTGGCCCGCATCGCCAGCGTCAACGTCGCCGCCGCCGTGACGGTGATGGTGCCCAACTCGCTGGGGCCGGCCGATCTGCTGCTGAGTGACGGCACGCCAGAGCAGAAGGCGCACTACCTGCCGCGCCTGGCCGACGGCCGGGAACTGCCGTGTTTTGCGCTCACCTCCCCGTACGCGGGATCGGACGCCGCGTACATCCCCGAAGGCACAACCCCAACTGCTGCCCGTGGCGCGCGTGGCCATGCAGACTCAACTGGCGCGCGCCACGCGTGCGCTGCAGGACCTGCACCGCAACATGCCGTACCGCCTGCTGCTCGCAGGCTCGCGCGGCATCGTGCTGCCCGGCGACACCCGCCTGCTGGAGCTGGCCCGCGCGCTGCAACAGGACCAACAGCTGGTGCAGGCTCTGTGCCCGGATGTCGGTGTGCCCAAGTCGGGGGACTCAAGGACCTGATCCAGGCACTGGAGCTGTCCAGGCCCCTCGCGGGTGAACTGGAGGCCTTGAACAAGGTGCTGCGGCGCACCCGCTCACTGGAGCAAGCGGCGGGGGCTGCAGCCGATCCCGCGGCGGCGCTGGCCTACCTGCATGCTGCGGACCGGGTGATCCAGGTGGACGACTTCGAGTAAGGACCGCCCGCGCCATGGTTGGCGCTGCGGCTACTCGGACGAGTCGGAAGGGGAATGCGGAGCAGCGACCGTGGCCAGCGTCGCGGCCGGAACCGCCTGCACCTGCACCTCCTTGGCCGGGCCCCGCCAGAAGCCAGGGTCCATGCTGTTGGCCAGCACCATGGCCAGCACGACCAGGGCGGCTGCCACCTCGGCGTACAGCAGGCCACGGCTCTCCCACGGAGAAACGGGTTGAGGAAACTCGCCGGCGGGGCGGTGGCCGGAGGTGGCGGGCGCGGGCTGGGTGGTCACGGCATACTCCTGAAAGTAGGTGCTTGAAGGTAACCGGTCACAGGCCCCGGGCTTGTCGGACGGGATGCCCAACGGTGTCGGGCAGGCAAGAAAAGAAACGCAGCCAAGGCCACTAGCGCCAACCCCAACGGTCCCGCAGATCCTCGCTGATACGGCACGGCCTGAGACAGTCGGCGCTGTTGCCTATCCCGTATGAAAGATGGCGGTCACACAGCGCGCGGCCAGCCGTTTCTTGAAGCGCGCCTCGGCCTGTGCGGCTTGCAGCGCGCCGGGCAGCAGGTTCACTGCCTGCGGAAAGCGCATCGGGTTGATGAAGTCCACCAGCAGCAGCACGGTAAGGCTGGGCTTGGGCTGCGGTCGTTTCGCCCGCAGGAAAGAGCCCGCTACCCTTGCCATGGCACTAGTGTCCCGAGTTCGAATTCGTTGAATAAATCTCCTGACAATCGCCGCCATGCGTCGTTACAAATGCGCGCCATGCCACCCGGCATGGCTGTGCTTTGCGCTTAGCCTGGCAGCGATTTCGGCAGATTTCTTTCTTCAACGAACTTCCAACTCAGAACACTAGCGCTCCTGCTCGTCGCGGACCTGGTCGTCCGTCTTGGACAGGCCTCGGATGTTCATGGCTGCCAGGCACACCTGCAGGGCCACCAGCGCCGCGGCGTGCGAATGCAGGCCCCATGCCACCCACAGCACATTGCTGCCCAGGAACACCCAGAAGCCGATGTTGCGGCGCGCGGGCGCTTTCGATCCCACCAGCCAAGCCGCCAGCACCGATGCCGCAAACGCCGGCCACTGCACCCAGTCCATCCATTCGTTCATGGATCGCGCTCCATCGCCGCTTGTTAGAGAACGGCGGGCAGCACGGCCAGCGCGCCGCCCAGCTGCAGCAGCGTGGCACCGAAGCCGGCCGGTGCCCGGAAGTGCTTACGTGCGCTGGTGGTCACGCGGGCACCCGCGGTCCAGGCGATGGACAGACCGCGTTCCTCAAGGCGCTGCACCAGCGCCACGTCCTCGCCGGTGGCCAGGGGCGGGAAGCCCCCGGCTGCGCTGTAGGCCTGCGCGGTGAGCCCGAGGTTGGCGCCGTGGATGTGGCGGTGGCCATCGCGGTCCTGGTAGAGCGCGTCGAACTGTGCGCGCACGGCATCGCCATGCGGGCTCCAGTCGCGCACCTGCACCGTGCCGCAGACGGCATCGGCCTGCTGGCACAGCTGCTGGGAAAGCCAGTTGGGCGCCACCTCGCTGTCGGCGTCGGTGAAGGCAAGCCAGCGCGCGCCGGCTGCAAGTGCCTGCTGGGCGCCGAGGGCACGTGCAGTGCCCACGTTGCGCGCCTTGCATTCCATGGTGTGGGCTCTCTGCGCAGCAGCCACCTGTGCGGTGCCATCGCTGCAGTCGTCGAGCACCACGATGACCCGCACTGCCTCGCCCGCGAGCGCCGGGCAGGCCGCCGCGCGCGCCAGCGACTGCAGGCACGCTGCAAGCTGCGCCTCTTCGTTGTGCGCAGGGACGATGACGGCAATCATGGGCCAAACGCCGCGCGGCCTTGGGGCGTCATTCCGACGAATCGGTGTTTGCTGCCAGCGTCGCGGCAGGGGTGGCCTGTACCACCGCTTCGCTGCCCGCTCCTGACCAGAAACCCGGTTCCATGCTGTTGGCCAGCACCAGTGCCAGCACCACCAGGGCGCCCGCCACCTCGGCATACAGAAGTCCAGGGCTTTCCCATGGCGAAACAGGCTGCGGAAATTCGCCGGCAGGGCGGCGGCCAGGCGTGGCGGGGGGGGGCTGGGTGGTCACGGCATGCTCCTTGTGGATGGGTGCCTGAAAGCTAACCGGCGCCACCGGGCCCATTTGTCAGACAGCATGCCCAAGCGCTGTCGTTGCGGTCAGCAACGCCACGCCACGTGGGTGTGCAAACGGCTCGGGCAACTGTCCCACAGCACGGGCCGCTGCCTGCCGACCGGCCAGCCCGCGTGCCGCCGCCACAGTGGGCTGATCCGCAAAGAAAAGGCTGTTCGCATGTCCGCCGTATCCCCCATCCGCCAGCCCCACATGCCGTTCGCCCTGTCCGCCCTCGCCCAGGCCTTGCCCGCTCTGGCTGCGCTGCCCGTCGCGGCGCAGTTGCGGCAGTTGGCGGGCCAGGGCCTGGCCCACCTGCCGCCGCCAGGTGCGGGCCAGACCTTGCAGCGCTGGCGGGCACTGGGCCGCGTGGCGCAGCACGACCTGTCGCTGGCCAAGCTGTACGAAGGGCATACCGATGCGCTGGCGATCCTGCACGCACTCGGGGACGGCCGCTTTCAGTCGGGCGACGAGGAGACCGCAACGTGGGCGGTGTGGGCCGCCGAGGCGCCGGGCCAGCGTGTGCGCGTGGTTCCACAGGGCCATGGCGGGTGGGCTACGTTGTCGGGCACCAAGGCCTGGTGCTCGGGCGCGCAAGGGCTCAGCCATGCGCTGCTCACCGCCTGGCTGCCAGGGCAGGAGCAAAGCCAACTGGTGGCGGTACGACTGGACCATCCCAGCCTGCACATGGACACCGGCGCCTGGCAGGCCGTGGGCATGGCCGACACCTTGAGCGCCGAGGTCACGTTCGACGGCACCCCGGCCAAACTGGTGGGCGGGACCGGCGACTACCTGCGCCGCCCGGGCTTCTGGCACGGCGGCGCCGGCATTGCGGCCTGCTGGCACGGCGGCACGCTGGCCGTGGCCGATGCGCTGTACCACGGCATGCGCAGCGTGGCCCCCAACCACCCCGGCTTCGCTGGGCGTGCAGCGGCCTTCGGCAGGGTGGACCGGGTGCTGGCAGGAACGGCGGCGCTGCTGCAGCAGGCGGCTGCCTGGATCGACGCGCATCCACGCGCCGATGCCATGGCGCTGGCGCTGCGCCTGCGCCAGACGGCCGAGGTCGCAGCGCTTGCCGTGCTGGAGGAAACCGGGCGCGCCCTGGGGGCCACACCATACTGCCGCGATGCCGTGTTTGCCCGCGCGGCGGCCGACCTACCGGTCTTCATCCGGCAAAGCCATGGTGTACGCGACGACGCGGCGCTGGCCAGCGCAGTACTGGCGCAGGAGGACTACCCATGGGCATGGTGATCCCTGGGGCCACGGCCCCAGGCCTGGACCCCGCACCCCGTTTCATCAGCACACCGCGCGTGGCCACGCGGTTCTGGGAATCCTGGCTGCTCCAGGAGGGGATTGCCCGTGTCGACGCCAGCGAGCTCGTGGGCAGATGGCAACGCCTGGTGGTGGTAGCGCCACACCCCGATGACGAGGTGCTGGCCTGCGGCGCCCTGCTGCAGCACCATGTGGCCCATGGCGGCGCCTGCCTGGTGGTGGCGGTGACCGACGGCGAGGCCAGCCACGCCGGCACTGCCGGGCACGACGCCCTGGCACTGGCCCGGCAGCGCCGCGATGAGAGCGCCGCCGGCCTGCAGCGCCTGGGCGTGCCGGAGCAGGCCGTGCAGCGGCTGGGCCTGCCTGACGGCCGGCTGCAGGCTGCCACCGAGGAATTGCGTGCCCGGCTGGCGGCATCGGTCCAGCCTGGCGACGTGGTGCTGACCACCTGGCGCCTGGACGGACACCCGGACCACGAAACCTGTGGCCGCGCCTGCGCCGCCGTGTGCGAAGCGCAGGGCGCCAGCCTGCTCGAGGCACCAGTGTGGATGTGGCATTGGGCCGAACCCTGGGACACGCAGGTGGACTGGACCCGCCTGTGCGGCGTGGGCATCGACGCTGGCGTGCAGGCGCTCAAGCTACAGGCCCTGGCCGCGCACCGCTCGCAGCTCCTGCCACGCTCGCCCACCCTACCCCCGGTGCTGGACCCGGCACTCATCGAGCGCGCGGGCTGGGACACCGAGTACTTCTTCACACCATGAATGCAGCCGCCACGCAGAGCATGTTCGATCCCCTGTTCGCCCAGAGCCCCGACCCCTGGCACTTCGAGGGCAGTTGGTACGAGGCGCGCAAGCGCGGGCTGCTGCTGGCCAGCCTGCCGCGGCTGCGCTATGCATCTGCGTTCGAGCCGGGCTGCGCCGGTGGCTTCGTCTCGGAGCACTTGGCGCGGCGCTGCGACCGCCTGTTGGCCTGGGACGGGGCAGCACGCGCTGTGGCCCATGCGGCCCGCCGCCTGCAAAACCAGCCCGGCGCTCAGGCCGCACACGGCTGGGTACCCGACCAGTGGCCCGAGGGCGCTTTCGACCTGATCGTGCTGGGCGAACTGCTGTACTACCTCGACGAGCCCGGCATAGAACGCCTGGCACAGCGCTGCCGCGCCACCCTGCTCGCGTCCGCGCCCGGGGCCACACTGGCTGCCTGCCACTGGCTGCACCCGTTCGAGGGCTTTCCGCTGGGCGGTGCACGCGTGCACGACCTCCTGCAAGAGCATCTGCAGATACCGCGCATCGCGCAGTGGCGCGATGCGGACTTCTGCCTGGATGTCTGGTCCACCGACCCGCAGAGCGTGGCCCAGCGGGAGGGGCGCCGGCTCTGACGCCGCTTGGCCTGCGGGGCTGCCGCGGGAGCGGCACCTGCCACGCACCATGGCTGCGCATCCAGCCCCGCCATCTCCTGCATTTTAGTGATGGCTTTCAGCCTGGGCATCCGGTACAAGCAGCTCTGCGGACATGAACTTCCTGCGCAGTGGGTGCGGGGCGGTTCAGCGCCGCCAATCGGGTGAACCAACTTTCGACGCACAGAGGGGGATACGTATGGGACAGGCTGACGAATTTTTTGCAGTCGCGGAGCACGTGGTCAGGAAGGTGGAAACAAAAAAGCTGCACCAGCGGCACTACAGCGATGTGCTGGATGGGGAAGGACATCAGTACGTCGATCTGGTGATGGAAGGTGGGGGAGTGCTTGGCATCGCCTTTGCCGGATACATCTATATCCTGGAAAAGGCGGGATTACGCTTCGTCGGGCTGGGGGGAGCCTCGGCAGGCTCCATCACCGCGCTGGTATTGGCCGCCATCGATGCGCCTGGACAGGCCAAAAGCGAAAGACTGGTGCAGATGCTCGCCGACATCCCCATGGTCAGCTTCATTGATGGCAAGGAGGATGGCGACTTCGATGCACCAGACTTCATCAACGCGATGCTCAAGAGACCAGGGGTTGGAAAAGGTTTCTGGAAGGGAATGCAGGTTCTCGACAACCTGGAAGAAATGCAGGGGCTCAACCGGGGCGAGCGATTCCATCAATGGCTGATCGCGACGCTCGGCGATGTTGGCATCCATACGACCCGGGCCCTGAAGCAGCGCATGGCCACGACTCCCCCGGGCTGGCGTCTTCGCGCGGACAGCCCGCACCACCTGTCCCAGTTGGACGGCCAGGCCAGCCTTCCGGCACTGGATCCGTCCAAGGACTACCTCTGCATCGTGACGGCAGACATCGCCACGGAAACCAAGGTCGAGTTTCCCCGCATGGCAGATATCTATTGGGACAATGAAGGTGCGGTGAACCCCGCGGACTTCGTGCGCTGCTCCATGTCCATTCCGGTGTTTTTCAAGCCCTACCGGGTTCCCCTCAAGATCCGGGACGCCCAGCACCGTAAACAGTGGCGCGACAAGGCTGGAATGAACGAGCGCGACATGGCCCAGGGACGCGAGCCGGCCTTCCCCCCTCCCGAGGCCTGCTTCGTCGATGGCGGCGTGCTGTCGAACTTTCCCATCGATGCATTTCACAACACCAGAAAAGTGCCGACACGCCCCACTTTCGGTGTGAAGCTGGAATGGGACGAACGCAGCCATGCAATCAACAAGCTGTCCAAGCTCGTCACCCAGACCTTCAATTCGGCCCGCCATTGCCTTGACTATGAATTCATCCGCAAGAATCCCGACTTCAAGCAACTCCTCACCTATATCGACACGGGAAAGCACGACTGGCTCAATTTCGAGATGAATACCGCCGACAAACAGGACCTCTTTCGACGTGGCGCCGAAGCTGCCTACGAGTTCCTCAGCAAGTTTGACTGGATGGGCTACAAGACCACCCGGGAGCATTTGGTAGGAGCGTACAAGCAGGCTTGGCCAGAAGAGGCGGCTGGCAACTAGGGCCTGGGCTCAGGTCAGCGCCTGCAGCAGCAGGTGCGGCTGCAGCGGCTTGCCCAGGTGCTGGTCGAATCCGGCAGCGAGGGCGCGCTCGCGGTCCTGCGGTCGGGCGAAGGCCGTGAGGGCGATGGCGCGCAGGCGCGGGTGCCCTGCAGCGGCTTCCATTTCGCGCACCCGGGCGATAAGGTCGTAGCCATCCTTGCCCGGCAAGCCGATGTCGCTCACGAAAAGGTCAGGCCAGGCCTGCTCGAACTGGGCGATGGCAGTCTCGTAGCTGTCGGCCACCCGCACACGGGCGCCTTCGTCGGAGAGCACGATGCTCAGCATCTCGCTGGTATCGGCATTGTCGTCCACCACCAGGATGTCCTTGCCCTGCAGCAAGCGAACCTCACGGGCCTGCGGCACGGCCAGAGCATCATCGTCAACCACCGGCGATTCTTCATAGCCGACCAGCAGGCGTGCCGTCATGGCCGTACCCTTGCCGGCACCGGCGCTGCTGGCCGAAATGGTTCCTCCGTGCAGGTCCACCAGGTGCTTGACGATGGAAAGGCCTAGCCCCAGACCACCATGGGCGCGGTTGCCCGGCGTACCGCTCTGTGTGAAGCGCTGGAACAGGTAGGGCAAAAACCCCGCCTCGATGCCCACGCCATGGTCCTGCACGACGAGGATGAGCTCGTCCGCCTCGCGCCTGAGGCGCAACTGCACCGTGCCGTCTTTTTCAGAGAACTTGATGGCATTGGTCACCAGGTTCCACACGATCTGCTGGAAGCGCGTGACGTCGAGCCAGGCAGGCTCGTCGATCTCGTCGCAGGCCACTTCGAGGGTGATCTTCTTGGCCAGCGCCAGGTCGCGCAGGGCATCGAGTGAAATGCGCACCAGTTCCACCGGGTTCGCCCACTCGCGGTGCAGGCGCAGCTTGCCCGATGCGATGCGCGAGACGTCCAGGATGTCCGAAATGATGCGCCCCTGCGCCTTGGCGCCGCGCTCGATGGCATCGATGCCGCGCGCCAGGGTATCGGCGTTGGTGTTCGGGCGCTTGAGCATGTGCACCCAGCCGGTGATCAGCGTGAGCGGCGTGCGCAGTTCGTGCGAGAGCACGGCCACGAAATCGTCCTTGGTGCGGCTGTGGCGCTCGGCCAGCACACGCGCCGCCTGCTCGCGCTCGAGCAGTTCTTCGCGCCGGCGCTCGAAATCGATGCGCTCCGACAGGTCGGTGGCGATGCCGATGCGGATGCCCGGCTCCACGTGGTCGGACATGCCCCAATCCAGCAGGATCTCTTTGCCGTCGCCGCGGATCAGGGGAAACTCGCCCTGCCAGTTGACGTCGGCGGAGCCATGCATGCGGGCCTGTACGAAGTCTTTCCAAAGCGCGGGGGCAAGCGAAGTCACAGTTATGCCAACGAGTTCATTGCGGCTGCGTTGCATCAATTTTTCTGCAGCCGGATTCACGTCGGCAAAGCGGCCCAGCGAGTCGATGAGCATCATGGCCACGGGAGCCTGATCGTAAATGGCGCGAAACCGCGTTTCGCTGCGCCGAAGGTCTTCCTCGGCGGTGCGCGCACGGATCAGGGCCTGCAGCGTGGCCACCATCAGCGGCGGCTCGGCCGGATGCACCATGTAGGCGTCGGCACCCGCATTGAGTCCGGCCACCTTGTGCTCGCTATGCATGTAGGTGGCGGACAGGTGGATGATGGGCGTCAACTGGGTGCGCGCATCCGCGCGCAGCACCCGGCACACCTCGAAGCCGTCCATGTCCGGCAGGTGCACGTCGAGCACCACGGCCGACACGTTGAGCTTGGCGGCTTCGATGGCAGCGCCGCCCGTTGCCGCCTCTTCCGTGCGGAAGCCTGCGGCGCGGATGACCCGGGCCGTGGCATAGCGGGTGACCGGGTTGTCGTCCACCACCAGCACCGTGTGCAGGCTGCGGTCGATGCTGGGCGCGATCATTTCCGATGTAGCCATGGTTCAGTCCGAATTGGCTTCCTGTACCGGGTGCATCTGCACCGGGACGATGACGGAGAACACAGAGCCCTGTCCGACCACGCTCTGGACCTCGACCGAGCCCCCGAGCAGTGTGGCCAGTTGCCTTGACAGCGCGAGCCCCAGGCCGGTACCGCGCAGGCGCTTCTGGATCGGCGCCTTGACCTGGGAAAAGTCATTGAACAGCGCAGGCAGGTTTTCCGCCGGAATGCCGATGCCCGTGTCGGCCACAGCAAAACGGATCATGCCCTCACCCTCGACCCGTGCAGACACCCGCACCTCGCCCTGCGCGGTGAACTTGAGCGCGTTGGAGATGAAGTTGCGCAGGATCTGCGCGAGCTTGCGGTCATCGGTGTACAGCCGGGTCAGGCCGACCGGCTCTTCGAACACCAGGTTCAGTTCCTGGTTGTCCAAAATGGGCTTGAACATGCCGCGCAGGGCGGCGAACAAATCCATCATCTCGAACCAGGCGGGCGACACATCCAACCGGCCGGACTCGATCTTGGCCAGGTCGAGCAGGTCGTCGACCATGCTCGAGAACTCTTCGCAGGTGGTCTGGATGAAACGCACCTGGCGCTCCTGCTCGGAAGTGAGCGGGCCGTCCACGCGGTCGAGCAGCAAGCGCACCAGGCTCAGGGTGGCACCGATGGGCGTGCGGAACTCATGGCTCATGTACGACAGGAAGCGGCTCTTGAGCTGGGTGGCGTGCTTGAGCTGCTCGGCCTGTTCGTCGAGCTCGGCATACAGCGCAACCACGCCGCGGTTGGTCTCCTCCAGCTCGGAGCGAAGGGCCTCGACTTCGGCCTGGCTCCGCTCGAGCTGGGCTTTCAAATCGTCACTCAAGGCGTCACTCAAAGGTCTCTCCCTGTTTTATCACCAGCACGGTGGCGTCATCGCGTCCCCGGCTCTGCTGCCACAGCAGGGCCGCGGCGATCAGCGTGGGGTCGCGCTGCAGCAGCGGCACCACTTCCTCGGCCTTCCAGCGCGAAGCGATGCCATCGCTGTACACCACCGCCATGGCATGGTCGGGCAGCTCCAGCGCCGCCACTTCGGTCTTGCGCACCTGCACGCCCACGGTGCCATGCTGGGTAAGCATGGACCGGTCAAACACGCCAGAGATGATGCGCCCCATCACATTGCCAGCGCCAGCGTACTGCAGCCGGGCAGAACCTTCCATGCGCAACGCAAACAAGGCCGCTCCACGCGTGGTCTGCAGCCCAGTGTGGATGTCCTGAACCAAAGTGGCAAGCGGCGCGAAGGGCGCGGCGGCGAACACGTCCAGCGCTGCACCGGACGCACTGGCCGCATGCGGACCGTGGCCCAGGCCATCCGCCACCACGGCAGCCACCTGGCTGCCATCGGTCGCCACGGCCCAGCCATCGCCGCACACGATCTCGCCCGGGGCCGCAATGCTCACGGCGCCCCAGTAGCGCTCGGGCGGCGCCGTGCGCCCTGTGGCGCGCACGCGCACCAGGCACAGCGTGCCCTGGGGGGTGGAATGGATGTCGAAGTCGCTCGCCAGCCGGCGAATGGCCCCCAGCCCCGTGCCCGGAGAACCTGTCCCTGTGGACACACCATCCTGGCTGGAGCGCTGCACATCCACCATGCCGGGGCCCTTGTCCAGCGCCAGGATCTCCACCTCCCGATACGCGGGCGGCGCAGCGATCCACAGCTCGCCCTGCACCGCGTGGCGCAGGAGGTTGGTGCCCAGCTCGGTGGCAATGAGGGACAGGCGTCCCGCATCCACCTCGCTCCAGCCCCAGTCATCCACCGCCTTGGCACAAAAGCGCCGCACCTCGCCGACGCAGCTGGCGTCGGTCATGCGAAAGGCCCGGTGGCTCCATCCACGTGTCACTTCCACTTGGTGATGCTCACGCGTGTGCCCTTGCCCGGTGCCGAGTCCACCTCGAAATCGCTGACCAGCCGCTTGCTGCCGGGCAATCCCAGGCCCATGCCCCCGCCCGAGGTCCAGCCGTCCGTCATGGCCAGCTTCATGTCGGCAATGCCGGGGCCTTCATCCTCGAAATGCAGTGCCAGACCCGTCCTGGAGCCGGCTTCCACCACTTCCCAGCGCATGCGGCCACCGCCGCCATGGATGAGGGTGTTGCGCGATAGTTCGCTTGCGGCCGTGATCATCTTGGTCTGTTCCACCAGCGAGAACTTGAGCAGTTGGCACAGCGAGCGCACGGCCTGCCGGCTGGCCACGATGTGCTGCTCCGTCTGAAGCGGCAGCGTGCCGGTGCGTTCAATCGACAAGGCCGCTCTCCTCGCGTGCGCGCTGCAGCAAGGCCAGGCCGCGCTCCACGTTGAGCGCGGTCTTCACGCCTTCGAGCGACAGGCCCAGCTCCACCAGCGTGATGGCCACGGCCGGCTGCATGCCCACCACCACGGTAGTGGCCGAGAGGATGCGGGCGATGCCCGAGATGCTGGCGAGCATGCGGCCCACAAAGGAGTCCACGATCTCCAGCGCCGAGATGTCGATCATGACGCCACTGGCCCCCGTCTTGGCGATGCGGTCGGCCAGGTCGTCCTGCAGCGCCAGGGCGGTCTGGTCCTGCATGTCCACCTGGATGGTGACCAGCAGGGTTGCGCCCATGCGCAGAATCGGTATGCGTTCCATGTGCTGTACCGCTCAGCTTGCCTGGCGGGTGATGCGCCAGCCCGTGCGCTGCAGCGCCAGCGACAGCGCGTCCGCCAGGCTTGCCTTGGTGCTGATGCCCTGCAGGTCGATGCCCAGGTGCACGATGGTCTGCGCGATCTGCGGGCGGATGCCGCTGATGATGCAGTCGGCCCCCATGAGGCGGATCGCCGTCACGGTCTTGAGCAGATGCTGGGCGACCAGCGTGTCCACGGTGGGCACACCGGTGATGTCGATGATGGCGAGCTCGGAGCCCGTGTCCACAATCTTCTGCAGCAGCGTCTCCATCACGACCTGGGTGCGGTTGCTGTCCAGCGTACCGATCATGGGCACGGCGAGCACGCCTTCCCAGAGCTTGACCACCGGGGTCGACAGCTCGAGCAATTCTTCCTGCTGGCGGGTGATGATTTCCTCGCGTGCACGCTGGAAGGTGGTGGCCATGTACTGGGCCATGCTGTCCACCAGGGTCGTCAGCGCCCAGAACGCGGATGCCAGCTGCACGCCATCGGAGCCATTGCGCTGCTGCAGGGCACTGAGCAGCGGCTTTTTGATCGCCAGCACAAAAACGCTGGTCTGCCCTACGCTCTGCCCTTGCGCAGCACCGGAGCGGGAGAGGTCCGACAGCACCTGCTGCAGTGCCGACCACTTGGGGTCGTTGAACGAATCGACGTTGGCGCCATCGCGCAGAGCATGGGCCATCGCCGACACAACCTCCCCCGCATCTGCGGCGGCTGACCGGGGAAGGCCGCCATTGCGGGCCTTGGCTTCCTCGATCCAGTCCTGAACCAGTGTGGCCCTTTTGTCTTCCTGCAGTGCGTCAAGGATCTGGGTGCTCAGAGTATTCATGCAATTCTCACGGTGAAAAAGCCGCCACTACCTGCCTGCGTTCGTTGACGGGGTTGTAAATCATTGTAGGTGGCGCTCCGGCGGACTCCCGCGCGGACAAAGCCGTTCAAGCCATTTTGCGCCTTTGTCCTACGCAACGTTGCCGGTTGCACCGAGACGCGGCGCATGAAGGGAGTCCACCAACCTACGCATGGCCTACACAGTGACGGTGCCGCCGTGCATTTCAAAGCCATCAAAACAACGAGAAATATTAATTTGCATTTTTATTCTAAAAGCGAATATAATCAAGGCTTGCAGGTGATCGCCCTTGAAACAAGCCATCTCCGCAACACATGTGCAGCGTGGCGACCCACCACCCGCACATGGCCTTTTGCGACGCTCGTCGCGCGTGCTGGTCTGTAGAGCTGCAGCCAACGCGTTTTGTTGATGCTCACGCAGGCTGTTCCAAGCCTGCGATATTGACTGAATCCAATTTCCAACACCGCCATTTCCATGGGCCAGTTCGTCGTCTCGCCCGCGACACACCAGACCGAATGCGGCAACTACCGCGCCTCCTTTTCGGTCCGCCGATCCCAGGGCAACGGCAGCTACTGCCGTGTGTTCCGTTTCGACAGAGCCTTTGCCTCACGTGAAGCGGCACGGATCTTTGCCGTCACCCAGGGCTGGCTGCAGACCTGCATGCCGCACCCGCCCGTGTGCTGACGGTCTGCGAACCGCAGGCCCTATACACCTCTTCCCCTTCGCTGCGGCCAATCGGCCCGCAAGCCATGTCCAACGGCGCGCCCTCGTTGCGCACCACCCTTCAGAAAGGCTCTTCTCATGAGCAGCAAGATCTATGTGGGCAACCTGCCCTACTCCGTGACCGACTCCAGCCTGGAAAGCAATTTCTCCGAGTTCGGCTCCGTCAACTCCGCCAAGGTCATGATGGATCGCGAGACCGGACGCTCCAAAGGCTTCGGCTTTGTGGAAATGGGCTCGTCCGACGCGGCCCAGGCAGCCATCACCGGCCTGCACGGCATGTCCGTAGATGGCCGGTCCATCGTGGTCAACCTGGCCCGCCCGCGTGAGGAGCGCAGTGGCGGCTCGGACGGCTATGGCGCGGCCGGCTACAAGGCAGGCAATCGCCAGGACACCGGCTACGGCACGGGCGGCTACGGCGGCGGCCGGTACTGAATCAAGTAGATTGCAGTGAATGACCGGCTCTTCGGAGCCGGTTTTTTTTCGTCCGGCTTAATGGCCTTGCCAGAAAAGGCATGAACCCTGTCACGAGGTAGGCCATTCGGCAGGACGCTGGTCCGACGTTTTCAGTGCAAGCTATGCCGGTCGCCTTGGGCGCCTTTTCCCGCAGGCAGGCGCAGGCCCGCGTCGAGAAGCGCGGAACTGCGCTGGATGCGCCGCACAGCATCGCGCGCCATAAGGTAGGCATCCGCCTGCAGCGGCGACATGTAGCGCAGCGTGCCGCTGCGTGCATCCGCGCCACGGGCGGCGCGGCTTCTTCCCGAAGAGGGAGATGGGGAATGCGAATTCATGATCAAGCTCCTTTCTCTGGTAGATGAGCGCGATGCTCGTGGAAGATGGCCCAATGCCATGCAAATGATAGGAAAGGTGCGGCGGTATTTCAAGATCGGACGGCTGGTGCGCGCCCTGCGCTGCGCTTCGGCCAACTGGTCACACCACTGCAGCGACAAGGCCGTGGTCGAGCGCTTCCTGTGCCGTGAGATACCAGTCTTTCTCCAGCACCCTGCGCTCGATGTCCTGGACCTTCAGGGTGCTGCCCTCCACCAGCTTGGCAAAGCCTTCGGTCTGCAGCCGCTGGCCCGACTCGATCTCGGCGAGCACGTCGTTGATCTTGGCGCGGCAACTGCGCAGCGCTCCATCAAGGGTGATCTGCTTGGTCATCTTGCGCTCGTGGATGAGCAGTTCGCAGTCGCGGGTCAAAAACCGCTGGCTGCGGGGTATCGCCGACATGATGGTGATGCCGGCGGAGAACACATAGGTCTTGCCCAGGAAGTAGATCTCGCGGCCCGCCTTCTGCCACAGGCGCAGTTCTTCGGCGATGCGCCGGCCGGACTCGGCATCGCCGCCAGAGGTGCTCAGCTCGAACACGATAGGGACATCGGTGCGGGCTTCGGACTGCTGCCGAAAGAACTCGGACAGCATGGATTCATTGACGTTGCCGAACAGGCGGACATCGGGTGCGAGAGAAGGTAGTGATTTCATGCAGGCGGGATGAATGGGATGGAGCCACAGAAGGCAGCCTAAGAACCTGTTCAAGATCTTTTTGCAGCCGCGCTGGAATGCAATCGGGATGGGTGGATGCTGCGGATGCGCCGCATGGGCTGACGCCCATGCAAGCAGCCGGGCTTCAAAAAGATCTTGAACAGGTTCCAAGAGTAAAGGCCCGTGCCAGGCACGCTGTAGGACGCACTCCCGAACGCACCGGCCCCAGGAAATTTCGCGCCCTCAGGCATGATCCTGCTGCTGCGCCTACGCCGGCTGCGATGGTCTGCCTACATTGCCCACGCGCTTGCCGCCCAATCATGAAGGCCCCACTACCCAAGGAGCCCACGATGCCCACCACAACCAACGCCCGCCGCGAAAAAGACGCCTGCGATCTGCTCGACGCAGACCACAAGGCCGTCAAGAAGATGTTCAAGGAGTACGAGGAGCTCATGGAGTCCAAGGCACGGCCTGCCAAGCAAAAGCGCATGGATCTTGCCACGCGGATCTGCAAGGAACTGACGGTGCACGCCCAGATCGAGGAAGAGATCTTCTACCCCGCCGTGCGCGCCGCCATCAAGGAAACCGATCTGCTGGCCGAAGCCGAGGTGGAACACCAGACCGCCAAGGACCTGATCGCACAGATCGAGGCTGCCACCGAGGTGGACGAACAATACGACGCCAAAGTCATCGTGCTGGGCGAGTACATCGATCACCACGTGAAGGAAGAGCGCAACGAGATGTTCCCCAAAGCCCGTGCCGCGAAGAAGCTCGATCTCATCGCTCTGCGCGATGAACTCGAGGCGCGCAAGGCCGAACTCATGGACTCCGAGCTGGCCCTGGCCTGACCACCGCCTCGCCAGGCAGCAAGCCCTTCGGGGCTTTTCTTTTTTGGGGGCGGTCCGAGCCCGCTGCGGAACCTTCGCTCCCTCGTCCTGTCCCACCCGCAATGAACCAGCCCGCTGCCAACACCAACCCTCCTGCGGAGCGCCAGTGGCTCACGCCGGACGCACTGCGCGGCCAGCCGGCCCTTGTAACGGGTGCCAGCTCCGGCATCGGCCGGGCCGTGGCGCTGGCCCTGGCACGCGCCGGTGCCGACGTGGTGGTCAACTATGCCGCCAACGCCGAGGCGGCCGATGCGGTGGTGGCCGAGATCCGGCAACTGGGCCGGCGGGCCATCGCCGTGCAGGGCGATGTGGCGCGCGAGGATGAAGTGCAAGCCCTGTTCGCGCAGGCCGTCGAGGCGTTCGGCACGCTGCACATCGTGGTCTGCAATGCCGGCCTGCAGCGCGATGCCCCCTTGCACACCATGACCCTGGAACAATGGAACACCGTCATCGGCGTGAACCTGACGGGCCAATTCCTGTGTGCGCGGGCCGCCGTGCGCGAGTTCATGCGCCGGGGCCTCGATGCCGCGGTGTCGCGCGCGACCGGCAAGATCATCCACATGGGTTCGGTGCACGAGGTCATTCCCTGGGCGGGCCACGCCAACTATGCCGCATCCAAAGGCGGCGTGGCGATGCTCATGAAAAGCCTGGCGCAGGAAGTGGCGCCCCAGCGCATCCGCGTGAACGCGATCGCGCCCGGAGCCATCCGCACGCCCATCAACCGGGCCGCGTGGCACACACCCGAGGCCCTGGCCGAACTGCTCAAACTCGTACCCTACCAGCGCATCGGCGAGCCCGAAGATGTGGGCCAAGCCGCCGTATGGCTGGCCAGCGACGCGTCGGACTACGTGACCGGCACCTCGCTCTTCGTGGACGGGGGCATGGCGCTGTACCCGGAGTTTGCCCACGGCGGCTGAGCCCCTTTTCCTTCTGATGACCCTGACCATTTTCCCCATGCACAGCACCACGCCCGCCCGGCAGAAAGGCTCGCCGAGATGAGCGGCCTGCACACTGACACCCATGCGCGCCACGCCGCAGCTGCGGCGGCAGCGCCACCCGATACCCTCTCTCCTGCCGACCGCTACCAGGAGCTGTTCATCGACGTGCAACGCGAAGGCGTGTTCGACGACTGCAAGACCTTCGTCGACTGCGCACCGCTGGCCGACCCGGCAACCATCCTGAGCGCCTACCGGCGCGAGCGATCGGCGGCGGGCTTTGACCTGCGCGAGTTCGTGCAGCGCCACTTCGAGCCCCAGCCCCATGTCGGCGAGCGCGGCTGCGCGCGCCCAGCCCTGCCGCTGGCAGCGCACATCGACGGGCTGTGGGACGAACTCACGCGCCACCCGGCGCAGCACCCGCAGGCCGGCTCGGCACTGCGCCTGCCCCACCCCTACGTGGTACCCGGCGGGCGTTTCGTGGAGCTGTACTACTGGGATTCGTACTTCACCATGCTGGGCCTGACCGGCCCTGACCGCGAGCACCTGCTGCACGCAATGACCGACAACTTCGCCTACCTGATCGACACCTACGGCCATGTTCCCAATGGCACGCGCACCTACTACCTGAGCCGCTCGCAGCCCCCGCTGTTCGTGCTGATGGCCGAGCTGTGCGAGAACTGCCATGGCCAGGGCGCGGCGCGCTACCTGCCGCAACTGCAGCGCGAGCACGCATTCTGGATGGACGGCGCCGACACGCTGGCACCGGGCGATGCCTGGCGCCGCGTGGTCGCTTTGCCGGATGGTGGGGTGCTCAACCGCTACTGGGACGACCGCGACACGCCGCGCGAAGAATCCTGGCGCGAGGACGTGGCCACGGCCGCGCTGTCGCACCGCCCCGCGGCAGAGGTGTACCGCGACCTGCGGGCGGCGGCCGAGTCGGGCTGGGACTTCAGCTCGCGCTGGCTCAGCGAGGAGTCGCACACGGGCGAAGACCGCACCCAGGCGCTGGCCAGCATCCGCACCACCCACATCGTGCCGGTGGACCTGAACGCCTTCCTGCACAAGCTGGAGACCAAGATCGCCCAGCTCAGCCGCGATACGGGCGACCTGGCCACGGCCGAGCGCTACGAAGACCATGCACGGAGGCGCCGCCAGGCCATGGACGACTACCTGTGGAACGAGGCGGCGGGCGCCTTCCTCGACTGGGACTGGACGCAGCAGGCGCCGCGCACCCTGCTCAACGCCGCCACCGTGGCCCCGCTGTTCACGGGCACCGCCAGCCAGGCACAGGCCGATGCGCTGGCCGCCACGGTGGAGCGGGAACTGCTGTGCCCCGGCGGCTTTTCCACCACGCAGCTCGACACCGGCGAGCAGTGGGACCGGCCCAACGGCTGGGCGCCGCTGCAGTGGATGGCGGCCAGCGGCCTGGCCGAGTATGGACACCGCGAGCTGGCCGAGACCATCCGCGAGCGCTGGCTCAAGACAGTGCGCGACCTGTACGCGCGCGACGGCAAGCTGGTCGAGAAATACGCACTGCGCCCCACCCACCGTGCATCGGCCCAGGGCGGCGGCGGTGGCGAGTATCCCTTGCAGGACGGCTTTGGCTGGACCAACGGGGTCGTGTGGCGCTGGCTGCCCGAGGCCGAGGTGCTGGCGCTGGAAGCGCAGAAGCAGGGGCAGTTCGAGGCCGCGCTGTCATTGGCCGGCTGAGGCCGGTCGCTTCCTGCGCCCTTCGAACCACGAAACCGCGGCTGCGCGCACCGCGAACAATCCGCCCAGCACCACCACGGCGGCCAAGCCCGAGGCCAGGGCCGCATCTTCCTGCCGCGCGCCCCCGGTAGCATGGGCGGCACGCACGCTGGTGATGGCGGGGAACATCGGCCCCGGCGGCGCGGCCACGGGCCGGGGGTCTTCGCTCTTGACCGGGGTCTCGGGCGCTTCTGTGGCCACTTCGTTCCGGTGCGACCCGTACTCCGTGGCATAGACCTTGGTGAACTCGGCACCCAGCAGGAAGATCTGCGCGGCGTAGTACACCCAGATCAGGATGATGGCAATCGAGCCGGCTGCGGCATAGGTGGAACTTATGCCGGCCTTGCCGACATACAGGCCGATGAGCACCTTGCCCAGCTCGAACAGCGCGGCCGTGACGGCGGCGCCCACCCACACATCGCTCCAGGCGATTTTGGTCGAGGGCATGAGCTTGAAGATCATGGCGAACAGCAGGGTCTCCACCACCACCGAGAGCGCCATGTTCAGCCCCTGCAGCAGCACCTCCCAGCCCGGCAGCAGGGCCGAAAACCAGGTGCCCAGCGCCGCCACAGCGGCGCTCACGGCGAGCGAGGCGATGAGCAGGAAGGCCAGGCCCAGGATCAACCCGAACGACAGGAACCGTGCCCGCAGCAGGCCCCACAGCCCGCTGGGCTTGGCCTTTTCGGGCACATGCCAGATGCGGTCGAGCGCACTCTGGATCTCGGCGAACACCGTGGTCGCACCCACCACCAGGAAGGCGATGCTGATGCCGCTGGCCACGACGCCCTCGGCGGGCTCGCGCGCGCTGCTTACCAGCCCCTGGATGGCGGCCGCGCCATCGCTGCCCACCAAGCCCGATATCTGGCCCTGTAGGGCCCCGCGCACCGCCTCGTCGCCGAACACGTACCCTGCGATGGCGATCACGATGACCAGCAGCGGCGCGATCGAGAAGGCCGTGTAGTAGGAGATGGCCGCCCCCATGCTGGGGGCATAGTCGTCCACCCAGGCATAGGCGGTTTTCTTGCAGATCTCGAACAGGGTGGACAGCTTCATCGTTATGGCGGTAGTGAGGTGCGGCGCACTCCGTTGTACCGCTGTACCGGTCACTGGCGTGTAGGCCGGTACCCCGCCCCAACCGCCCCTCGCTGGCACGGCCTTTGCCCGGCAATAAACATGGCGGCATTTTGAACCGCTCGTGGTAGAAAAGGGCTCGGATCGAAACCTTGACCCGGAACCAGCCGGCTCTGTCAGCGCTGTCTTACAGCGCAAGCCAGGGCAAACGGCTATTTTTGGGAGGTGGTGCGTGCGTTTCCGGGGGCGGAGACCTGGCCACCCTTTATGGAGGCTCACATGAAGTGCCCCCCTAACCTGCCGGCCGAGGAAGCGCGGCTGCAGGCTCTGGCAGACCACGGGCTGGAAGACGAACAGGTGCTGCCCAGCCTGGACCCCGTGGTGCGCATTGCGGCCCGCATGTTCGGCATGCCCGTGTCGGCAGTGAACATGGTCGGCAGCGACCACGTGTTTTTTGCCGCGAGCGTCGGGGTGGGCGAACTGGATATGGGCCGCGATGTGTCGTTCTGCGCCCATGCCCTCGCACAGAACGGCGTGATGGTGGTACCCGACACCTTGCAGGACGAGCGCTTTCACGACAACCCCCTGGTCACCGGCCCGTCCAACGTGCGCTTCTATGCGGGTGTGCCCCTGCTGTCACCAGACGGCCATGCCATGGGCGCCTTGTGCGTGCTCGATGACCGGCCGCACGACGACTTCGGCGCGGACGACCAGGAGCGCCTGCGCGAACTGGCGCGCATGGCCTCCGACCGCCTGGAGCTGCACCGCATCGAGACCTCGACGGAGCGCACGCGGCCCTCGTTCGACGAGTATGCCGGCAGTTCCACCACGCCGGTGGTCTGGTTCGACGGGCAGCGGCGCATCGTGGCGATCAACACCTCGGCCGCCGCGCTGCATGGCTACCACCCGGCCGAATGCGTGGGCCAGCCGCTGGATCTGCTGCTGGCCGACCAGGAACACGGCACCCTGCGCGAGGGCATCGCGCGCGCGGTGGCTGCCAACTCGCTGCAGGACCTGAAGATCCCCACCGAGGTGCATGGCCGGCGCAAGGATGGCACGCAGTTCCTGCTTGGCTTCTCGCTGTTCTGCTGGCGACACCAAGGCCGCCTGCGCTTCGAAGCGGTACTCAAGGACCTGACGGCCCAGCGGCGCGAAGAGGATGAACTGCGCCGCCAGGCCAGCAGCGACCCGCTGACTGGGCTGGCCAACCGCGCCTGCTTCTACCGCCGGGTGCAGGATGCCCTGCTCACCCCTTCGCCGGAGGCGGCCGCCGCAGTGCTGATGCTGGACCTCGACGGCTTCAAGGACGTGAACGACACCCTGGGCCATGGCGTGGGCGATGGCCTGCTGCAGGAGGTTGCGCGGCGGCTGGCCACGCTGGCCGGCCATGGGCTGTTCGAGGCCCACCAGAGCCGGGGGGCCATCGCAGCCCGACTGGGCGGCGACGAATTCGCCCTGCTGCTGCCCGGCGTAGGCGAGCCCGCTGCCGCCAACCAGTTCGCGCAGCGCGCCATCAGCGCCATCCACCAGCCGATCGCCATCACCGGGCACGAGGTGCGCGTGGGCGCCAGCTGCGGCGTCTCTGTGGCGCCGCTGCAGGCCCACGAGGCGCTGGAGCTGGTGGGCAATGCCGACCTGGCCCTGTCCCAGGCCAAGAACGAGGGGCGCGGGCGCAGCTATGTGTTCGTGCCCGCGCTGCGCATGGCGGCGGTGGCGCGGCGCCTGTACGGCATGGAACTCGACCGGGCCGTGGACAAGGGCGAGCTGGTGCTGTTCTACCAGCCGCAGGTGCACCTGGAGGACGGCTCGCTCTCGGGTGCCGAGGCCCTGATCCGCTGGCAGCACCCGCAGCGCGGCCTGCTCTTGCCCGCCGCCTTCCTGCCGGCGCTGGAAGGCGGGCCTCTGGCCGCCAGCGTGGGCTCTTGGATCCTGGACGAGGCATGCGCGCAGGCCGCCTACTGGCGCCGCCATGGCGCCCCGGGGCTGCGCATGGGCGTGAACCTGTTCGGAGTGCAGTTCCGCGTGGGCGACCTCGTCACCGAGGTCATGGACACCCTGGCGCGCCACGGCCTGCCACCCGACGCGCTGGAGCTGGAGATCACCGAGAACATCGTGCTCGACAACGACGACGTAGTGCCCGGCATGCTGCGCCGCCTGCGCGACCAAGGGGTGGGCATTGCCTTCGACGACTTCGGCACAGGCTATGCATCGCTGAGCCTGCTCACCAGCTACCCGCTCACGCGCATCAAGATCGACCGCGCCTTCGTGCAGGGCATGCTCGAATCGCGGCGCGAGGCATCGGTGGTGCGTGCCATCCTGGACATGGCGCGCAGCTTCGACCTCAAGACCATTGCCGAAGGCGTGGAAACCGAGGCCCAGCGCGAACGCCTGTGCAGTGAACGCTGCGGCGAAGGCCAGGGCTACCTGTTCTCACGGCCCCTGTCCGCCCAGCAATTTGGCGAGGCGTATGGGCTCGGGCCGCTTCGCAAAGCAAAGGCCTGACACACTGCTGCAGGGGCCTGGCGCCTCGGTACCGCCAAGCGCGGCTCAGCAGAATTACCTATTGTTTCAAAGGCTAATGAGACACATTCTCATTTGATGCCCTATACTTCACCCATACCGCAGAAAAGCACCAGTTACCAACCAACCGAACTCCTGCACACCATGTCGACACTTGCCATGCCCCGCCCCGTCCTTCGACTGCAGCGCCCCGTGGCGCCGCGCGCGTCGGCAGCTGCCGATGACGCAGCGACGGCAGCGGTGGTGCAGGCGCCGGTCACGAAGTCGCCAGCCGCGGGCTTCCTGCGCAGCATCAACAGCGCCACCATGCTCGGCACGGCCAAGGTCGTGAACATCCTGCACAACGGCTCGGTCTACCAGCTCAAGACCACCAAGCTCGGAAAGCTGATTCTGACGAAATAGGTTTCATCGTGGGGAGACTCCCGGGACCTCGGTCTCGAAGGGTCTTTTTTTGCTAGCCACCCGTAACCCGGCAGCCATGCTTTTTTTCCCCGCGAACAGCCCCCACCGCACCCGCCCGCAGGGCTTGAAAAGGGCGTAACCTCCATGGACGATCTCGCTGACCTGAAGCATTCCGGCCTCAAGGCCACCCTGCATCGCATCCGGATCCTGCGCCTGTTCCGCGAGAGCGCCCAGCGCCACCTCTCGGCGGAAGACGTCTACAAGATGCTGCTGCTGGACGACGCAGACCTGGGCATGGCCACTGTCTACCGCGTACTCGCCCAGTTCGAACAGACCGGCCTGCTGCGCCGCAACCAGTTGGGCAGCAATCGCGCCGTCTACGAACTCACCGAGAACCGCGACCGCCACGGGCACCTGGTATGCAACCGCACCCAGGCGGTGCACGAGTTCTTCGACCAGGAGATCGACGAGCGCCTGAAGTCGATTGCCGCGCGCATGGGCTTCGACATGACGGACTATGTGATCACGGTATTTGGATCGGGTACGCAGGCGCCGCTGCAGCACCCGCAGAACACCCGTCAGGCAGCTGACGGTCGCTCTGCTTACAAGGCGGCCACCAACGGCTACCGTATGGCCTGAAAGTTGCGGACAAGTTTATTGCTCACATAGACATATTGGCCTGTTCCGTACACGTATTGCTTACCGCCGCGACCATAGTCGTTGATCTTGTCGGGGTAGCCCCAGGACCAGAAAAGACCTGCCTCGGACATGCCCGTGAAAATGGTCTTGTCGCGGATGGCCTTCATCTCCTGGGCAGAAAATCGCTTGGGAATGGAGGTATGCACATGCAGGCCCATGCGCTCAAGCGGCGTGAATTCCGGACCTTTCCTGAGTTCGTAGTAAGTCAGATCACCGAAGACCACCCGCTCCTGGCCGTCTGCCATGCGGACCTTGAGAATGACCGCGTTCTGGGCGTCAAGAATCCTGGACTCCAGCACCTGCAGCGGCATGAGGTTCGGGCTGGACCGGTCGCGCGCGCCATCACGCCGGCCCGGCTGCTCCAGATCGGCCAGGCTGATCGTCACATCCAGCAAAACGGTGTTGCCGTTGTTGTAGATCGTCTTGCCCTGCAAGGCCTCCAGCACTTTTTCCATGGCAGCACGCGTGCTGGCGAAATCTTCCGCAGGGAAGAACCGTGAAGGCGCCATGGCGGTGATGACGCCTCGGGTGCCTATATGGTCTTCCCGGCCGGCCAGCTTGACCACCACCAGCACTTCGGGATTGACGAGCCTGGAGTAGTCGATGGGCCTGCCAAAGGCGTCGACCTGTCCCCCACCGACGTTCACACTCTCCTTGGTCGGCTCGATCGCAACGATTTTTCCGCGTGCCCCCCGGAAGCTGTTGGGAACGTTGAGATTCAAATTGCTCTGCCGCTTGAAACCACCGGCGCTGTCGGGTTCCATCCATATCCAATCGGCCAGCAGATTGGCCAGCGAACCAGAGTCGGCAAAGGAAGGTCCCGACACCACGATGTCGGTGTCCAGAAACTTTTCCCGGATCTGGCCCAGGTTCAGGTCTCTGGCCAGCGACGGCACACAGGCGCATAGAAAAACAAGCACGCACAAGAAACGGTTCATGGATTTGGCAGGAATGGCAGCCCGATGGCGGGCGCAGAATTGTGCCCCAGCCCTCGCATTGCACTTGCGCGCCCTCCCACGGTGCAACCGCTTGAGCGACTCGACACATCTCGTTACAAGGCGCGCCTGCCCCCCCGTTTTTCCCGGTCCATTTGCGCGCTCGCGCAAGGCATTGCGTGCCATGTTGCAAGCGCATGCAACAGCCATTTCTCGCTGCCTCCAAGGTTTCCAAGAGACACGGCATGTCTCCGAGGCGGGACCGCCAGGCCGGGCGCGCAACCACCCGTAACAGCAGTCACAGAGGTCATGAATCGCTGTTGTCTTACACGCGGAACTGAGACACTTTGCTGAAATCTACCCACTGGCCATTGAGGCTGGTCCGGGGGTCATTGAGGCCCCTCCCCATTCGCCAAATTCCAACTGTTGATCGTTGTCGCAATCCACCTGTCCACCCACCACCAAGGAGCAGCACCATGAAGTACCATCCGCTTCCCCGCCGCAAGCACCCCCTGGCTGCCTTCGTGGTGACTGTCGTGCTGGCCGTCCTGGCGGCCGCAGCCCTGCTCATGCCTGACATCATGGTGCAGTCGGTGGACTCCATGGTCCGACTGCCTGGTGGCGTGGAGCAGATCCTCACGCAAGGATTCCCCGAGTAAGGATGCCGCACCACGGCAGCATGCAGGCGCGCCCGCATGTGTTCTGCGGCCCGGGCGTTCGCCCCTCTCCCTTTCCCATCCCCTCCTTTTCCGGCCTGTCCTGCGCATTCGCTGCAGGTGCATTTCCCTCTTTGCCGTCCCGCAGGCCGCCCTGGCTGGCCAGCTTGCATGCCTCACACCCCGCCAACAGAACGCAAACGCAACGCTGGCGCGGCAGGCACTGGCAAAAAGAGGAGCACCGGAGTACCATCTGGCCTTGCGTGCAGTGCAAACGGTGCGCATAACCGTAGGAGGAATACCGTGAACCCACGTTTCCTGAACCTTGATCGCAAGGGCCCGGCTGCTGCCGCAGCCATGGCACTGGCCCTCGCTGCACTGGCCGTGGCCTGCTCCAGCCCCGGCGAAAGCTCGCTCGACGAATTCACCCGTTGGCACGACAGCGCCAAGGCCCAGGCCCAGGCCGGCGCGCTGATGTGGAGCGAGTTCTACAAGCAGAGCTTCGACCGCCTCACCGCCCTGCCCCCCTCCATCCAACAAGACACGCGGCTGGAAAACACGGTGCTGCTGCTGTCCACCGCGCGCAAGTACGAGGCCAGCGAGATCACCGCGCTGCAGTTCAACACTGAACGTGAGCACATCGAAACCCAGCTCGAAGCGCGACTGCGCTGATCAAGGCGGCTCACCCAGGCCCCGCGAAGATGAAGCGCGGCGGTCCATGGCATGCGACGGCGATGCCAGCCTGATCCCTGGCCTCCCTCCATGCACACACATCTTCGAATAGCACGCCCCGTCAGCGATCTGGCGCGCTCGGTGGCCCAGTACACGCAAGGCCTGGGCATTGTGCAACTGGGCAGTTTCAAGGACCATGCAGGCTTTGATGGCGCCATGCTGGGCTCACCCGGTGCCGGCTTCCATTGGGAGTTCACCCACTGCACCAGCCATCCCGTGGCGCCGGCACCCACGCCAGAGGATCTGCTGGTCTTCTATGTGCCGGAACAAGAGGCTTGGCAGGCACGCTGCGATGCCATGCTTACCGCCGGGTTCGCCGAGGTCCAATCGTTGAACCCCTACTGGGCGCAATCAGGCCGCAGCTTCGAAGACCCCGATGGTTACCGCGTGGTCATCCAGTGCGCTGCATGGGACGGCGGCAGCGCGACTTAGCGCGTTCCGCCATTGGCCGGCGCAGCCACCACCAGCAGTGCGAGGAAGGCCGCCAGTCCCAGCCCCGCCGACACCCACAGCGCCCCCACCCCCAGCCGATCCAGGCACAGGCCGAACAGCCATGGGGACGCAGCTTGAGCGATGCGCGCCGGCACCATCAGCAGCCCCTGCCGGTGCCCATAGCCCGCCGGCCCAAACAGCACCAGCGGCAACGTGCCCTTGGCAATCGTCAGGATGCCGTTGCCCGCGCCATGGAACAGCGCGAACACCGCTGCCATCGGTGCGCCGGCCACGGCCAGCAACCCGGCGCCCAGCGGGTGCATCAGCGCCGCCAGGCGCGCGGACAGCAGCGGGTGCACATGGCGCAGCAAGCCAAACTCCAGCAGGCGACCCGCCACCTGCGCCGGCCCCACCAGCGCGCCCACGGCCACGGCGGTGGCCAGCGTGGCGCCGCCCTCCTGCAGCAGGCGCGGCAGGTGCGCCGCCATGGCGGTGCTGGTGAACCAGGTGGCGGCAAAGACAAAGGCCAGCAGCACCGTGGCGCGCCGGGCATGTGCAGGCGCCACATCGGCCACAGGCGCTGCCGTGCCCATGGTGGCTGCCTCGGCCTCCGCCATGCGCGGCGTCCACGCATTGAGCGGCAGCCCCACCACCAGATGCAGCGCAGCCCAGGCCCAGCAGGCGCCACGCCAGCCCCACTGCGACTCCATCCACATCGACAGCGGCCAGCCCACCGTGCTGGCGAAGCCGGCGATCAAGGTGATGCCGGTGATCGAGTTGCGCGCGTTCTTGCCGTGCAGGTGCACCAGTGCGGCAAACGCGGCCTCGTACAGCCCGCTGCCCATGCCGATGCCGAGCAGCACCCAGGCGGCAAACAGGCTCCACGGGCCCTGGGCCATGGCCAGAGCGGCCAGCCCGAACGCAAATACGCCACTCGTGGCCATCAGCACCGGCCGGCCACCCCAGCGGTCGATGCTGCGGCCCGCATACGGCCCCAGGAGCGCCGAGACAACGAGTGCGCAGGAGAAGGCCGCGAACACCATGGCCACCGAAATCCCCATGTCCCGTGCCATGGGCACGGCCAGGATGGCCGGCAGGTAGTAGGTCGAGGCCCAGGCCAGCGTCTGGGCCGTGCCCAGGCGGGCGACGGTGGTTGCGGGGTGGTGGCTTTTCAACGCAGCGCCCTCCGCGACGCGGCCCTCATCGGGCGCAGCATACGGGTGCGGTGGCCGCATCCCTGGCATCGCCCACGGGGGGCGTGCAGCCGCCGCCCTGTGCTGTCGGCACTGCTTGCGGCAATAGGGCCCGGCGCTCCAGCGCGCCTGCAGACTCCTTGCGCTCGCTGTAGCGGTCCACCAGGTACGGCGACACGTCGCGCGTGAGCAGGGTGAACTTCATGAGTTCTTCCATCACGTCCACGATGCGGTCGTAGTAGGCCGAGGGCTTCATGCGGTTGTCGTCGCCGAACTCCTGGAAGGCCTTGGCCACCGAGGACTGGTTGGGGATGGTGAGCATGCGCATCCAGCGGCCGAGCACGCGCATCTGGTTCACGGCGTTGAACGACTGGGAGCCGCCGCAGACCTGCATCAGCGCCAGCGTCTTGCCCTGCGTGGGGCGCACCGCGCCCTGGGCCAGCGGTATCCAGTCGATCTGGGTTTTCAGGATCCCGGTCATGGCGCCATGGCGTTCGGGCGAGCACCAGACCATGCCCTCGGACCAGGCGGCCAGCGCGCGCAACTCCACCACCTTGGGATGGGTATCAGGCGCGCCATCGGCCAGCGGCAGGCCGGTGGGGTCGAAGATTTTCACCTCGGCGCCCAGTGCTTGCAGGATGCGCGCCGCCTCTTCGGTGGCCAGGCGGCTGAACGAGCGCTCGCGCAGCGAGCCATAGAGCATCAGGATGCGTGGAGCGTGGGTGGACACCAGCGGAACGGCCAGGCGGGCAGTATCGGGCCACTGCAGCAGTTGGGGATCGATGTTGGGAAGGTCAGGTGGCATGGAGCAGTGCAATGGAAAGGCCACGATTTACAGCACGTGGTGAATTGGTAGGTTCTCAGCTGTGCGCGATGCGGTTGAGCTGGACGATCAGATCGGTGTCGCTCATGTCGGCCAAGGGCAACTCCAGCAATTGAAGCATGCGGTAGCCGATGGCCTGGCGGGTGATCTCGAAGGCTTGGCGCTGGCCTTCCTCACCCCCCTGGGCATTGGAAGGATCGGGGTAGCCCCAATGCATCTGGATGGGTGTGCCCGGCCAGTAGGGGCACACCTCATTGGCGGCACTGTCGCAAACAGTGATGACGATGCGCATCACCGGCGCTTCGGTGCCGGTGAACTCGTCCCAGCTCTTGCTGCGAAAAGTGTCGGTCGTGACACCAACGGCAGCCAGCGCCTCCAGCGCCAGTGGATTGATGCGGCCACTCGGTGCACTGCCGGCGCTGAAGGCCCGCACATCGAGGCCGCGCACCTTGGCCAAGTGGTTGAGCATGCCCTCGGCCAGCACACTGCGTGCCGAATTGTGGGTGCACAGGATGAGGATGTTGGTGGTCATGGTCTTGCAAGAGGCAAGGGGTGTTTGCAATGGCCCGCTCAGGCGGTGCGGCCGATGTCTTCGACCTGGCGCTTGATGGCCAACGTGTCGAGCTTGTGCAGTGGCAGGGCCAGCAGCAACTCGATGCGCCGCTTGAGGATCAGGGCAGTGTCGCGGAAAGCGCGTTCCACTTCTTCCTCCGTACCTTCCACGGCCGACGGGTCGGCCACACCCCAGTGAGCGCTCATGGGCTGGCCGGGCCAGATGGGGCAGACCTCGCCCGCCGCGTTGTCGCACACAGTGAACACAAAGTCCAGCGCGGGGGCGCCGGGCGCGGCGAACTCTTCCCAGTTCTTGCTGCGCGCATCCACCACGGGCACGCGCAGACGCTCCAGCGTGGCCAGGGCCATCGGGTTCACCGTGCCCGAGGGGAAGCTGCCCGCGGAATAGCCCTTGAACCGTCCACCGCCGAAGTGGTTCAGCAAGGCCTCTGCCAGGATCGAGCGGGCGGAGTTGTGGGTGCAGATGAACAGGACGTTGTAGATTTTTTCAGACATTGGGGAGCTCCAGGATGAAGGGTGAAGGAGGATCTGGGATGTAATTTCAATGATTCATTGAATATTGAATTGATGACCGCAAAGCGACATTCGGGGAAGCACCACGGCGATCACGCCGTAACGGCAGCCTTGGAACGCTTCTTGGACGCCGCAGGTGCTGGCGTGCAACTCACTTTGCCAGGCAACTCGACACACAGCTCCGGATTGCCCGCGCAACACTCTTCGGTCAGGTAGCCGATCAACTCCACCATCAGCGCCAGGTTGGCCCGGTAGCGCTGGTAGCGCCCCTCCTGCTCCACCGTGAGCAGGGACGCGTGCGTCATGCCCTTCAGGTGGAATGACAGGTTGGTGGGCGGCACGTCCAGCGCCGCCGAAATCTCGCCGGCCACCATGCCTTCCGGCCCTTGCCGCACGAGCAGACGGAACACGTCCAGCCGCACGGGCGAGGACAGCGATTCGAAGACGGAGGTGGCGGTATCTTTTTGCACAGGCTGACTATACAAGAATGGTTGAAATACGGCGCAGTCTGGCTGGCCTCACGCCACCCTCTGGCCCTGGGCGTCGATGACCAGTTCGCCGTCTTCCTTGGCGAAGGGGCCGGGCAGCGGGGGCAGCAGGTCCAGCACTACCTCGGATGGGCGGCAGAGTTGCGTTCCACCAGGCGCCACGACGATGGGG
Organism: Acidovorax sp. GW458-11-26-14-TSB4; assembly: GCF_059423865.1. Classification (NCBI taxonomy): domain Bacteria; kingdom Pseudomonadati; phylum Pseudomonadota; class Betaproteobacteria; order Burkholderiales; family Comamonadaceae; genus Acidovorax; species Acidovorax sp. GW458-11-26-14-TSB4. The sequence continues at coordinate 108,379 of NZ_JBWKYR010000006.1, read as the reverse complement.
CGATTGATCAGGATGGGGTGGGACTTCATGGCATCCAGTAGTTGCGCGTCCGACAGCTCGGGGTTCTGCAGGCCCAACTCGTCGTAGGGTGTGCCCTTTTGGCGCAGCACCGCCCGCACCGGAATGCCCATGGCGGCGATAAGCTCCATGAGCTTTTCACGGCTGGGGGGCGTCTTGAGGTATTCGACAACCGTAGGCTCGATGCCCGCGTGGCGGATCATCGCGAGCACGTTGCGTGAGGTTCCACAGGCCGGATTGTGGAAGATGGTGTAGGCGGTTGAGGCTTGCATGCACTCAATAATACAACTATTATTGAAATATTCAAGTGCCGCATGCGCAGCCTGGCTTCGAGGCTTGCTACTGCCGGTCCTATCCCTGAAACCCCGTGTAGAAAGAGAGAACAGATGCTTCTGGCTCTGACGATATTCGTCGCCACCATTGCGCTGGTCATCTGGCAACCGCGCGGATTGGGCATCGGCTGGAGTGCCAGCGCGGGCGCCGCCGTGGCCCTTGCCACCGGGGTCGTGCACTGGTCAGACATTGCGGTGGTCTGGCAGATCGTATGGAACGCCACCGCCGCCTTCATCGCCATCATCATCGTCAGCCTGCTGCTCGACGAGGCGGGCTTCTTCGAGTGGGCGGCCCTGCACGTGGCGCGCTGGGGGCGCGGCAGCGGGCGCATGCTGTTCGCCCTCATCGTGCTGCTGGGCGCGGCCGTGGCGGCGGTGTTTGCCAACGATGGTGCGGCGCTGATCCTCACCCCCATCGTGGTCGCCATGCTCGCGGCCCTGGGCTTTGGCCCGGGCGCCACATTGGCCTTTGTGATGGCGGCGGGCTTCATCGCCGACGCGGCCAGTCTGCCGCTGGTGGTGTCCAACCTGGTGAACATCGTCTCGGCCGACTTCTTTCGCATCGGCTTCAACGACTATGCGGCCGTCATGGTGCCGGTGAACATCGCCTCGGTCACCGCTTCGCTGGTGGTGTTGCTGCTGTTCTTTCGCAAGGAGATCCCCGCAGCCTACGACCCGGCCCAGCTCAAGCTGCCGGCCGCAGCCATCCGTGATGCGGCCACCTTCAAGGCGGGGTGGGCAGTGCTGGTACTGCTGCTGGTGGGATTTTTCGGGCTGGAGCCGCTGGGCGTGCCCGTCAGCGCCACGGCAGCCGCAGGCGCCGCGCTGCTGCTGGCCGTAGCCGGCAGGGGCCCCGTGATAAGCACGAAGAAGGTGCTGCGCGGGGCGCCGTGGCAGATCGTGGTGTTCTCGCTGGGCATGTACCTGGTGGTCTACGGGCTGCGCAACCAGGGACTCACCGCGTACATCAGCCAGTGGCTCGACACCTTCGCTGGCTACGGCATCTGGGGTGCCGCCATCGGCACCGGCATGCTGACTGCCGTGCTGTCTTCCCTCATGAACAACATGCCCACGGTGCTGGTGGGCGCGCTGTCCATCGATGCCTCCAGCGCCAGCGGCGTGGTGAAGGAGGCGATGATTTATGCCAATGTCATCGGCAGTGACCTGGGCCCCAAGATCACACCCATCGGCTCGCTCGCCACGCTGCTGTGGCTGCATGTGCTGGAGCGCAAGGGCATCCGCATCGGCTGGGGCACCTACTTCCGGGTCGGGGTGGTGCTCACCGTGCCCGTATTGCTGGTCACGCTGGCGGCACTGGCGTTGCGGCTATCGGTTCGGTGAGGCCCCGCCGCCCTGCTCCACCACGGCCACGCGCCGGCGCAGCCGGTCGGCGGCCTCCTTGTCGCCGGCGCCCTCGGCGCGCTGCACCTGCAGCAGCAGCCAGGCCATGAGCGGGCGGCGCCAGCCCTGGGCGGACGCAGTGTCGGTGGCCGTGGCAATTGACGCGGGGTCGGCCCGGCCGGACTGCAACAGCACGCCGGCCGCCACCAGGCGCGAGAGCGGGTCCTCAATGCCGGCCAGTGCAGCGCTGCCCGCCCCGGCCGTGGCCACGGCGCGCTGGGCGGGCGGCAGCAGGGCCACGTCGGGGGCGGCCAGCGGCTTGCCGGCCAGGTAGTCGGCATAGGCGCGCTCGGGCGCGGCGGCATCCTGGCGCAGGGCCTCGAAGGCGGTGCACGGCTCCACCACCAGGCTGGCCACCTGGGCGGCGCAGCGCAACAGCTCCACCCGGGCCAGCAGGTCCGGGCGGCCGGTGCGGGCCACCTCGGCGCGGGCGCGCTCCCATTCGAGCTTTTCCACGCGGGCGTTGCCCGACAGGTAGGCGTCGAGCGCCTTCTGGGAGGAGCCCTGGGCATTCATCTCCCACTCGGGCTCGGGCGGCTTGCTGGCGCAGCCGGCCAGCAGCAGGCCCAGAGTGATCACGGCCCATGCCGTCTTCGACTTGTGCTTCATGGCAGCTTGATCTCCCGGTCGCGTGCAAACGGCCATTTGCGGTTGATCTCGGTCACCAGGCTGTCGATCTTGCGCAGGTTGCTCTCCACCTCGGCGCGCAGGGCGCCGAGGTCGTTCGTGGCCTCGCGCGCATTCGCGCCCACGGCCTGGGCCTCGACCAGCACGGCGTCCACCTTCTTCAGGCTGGTGCGCGTGTCGGCCAGCAGGTCGTTGACCTGGCCGACGGCAGCGCGCAGTTCGGGCACCAGGGCGTCCTTGCTGTTGCCATCGGCGCCAAAGACCTGGCGGTCGGCGCGCGCGGCCAGGGTGTCCAGGCGCGCCAGCAGGGTGTTGGTGCGGTCCAGCGTGGTGGCAATCTTCTTGGCATCGTCCGCGTTGCCCGTGAGCGCGCCCAGCACGCCACCCGGGCCGTTCAGGCGCTCGGTCAGCTCGCGCACGTTGGACAGGGTGCCGCCTAGCGCCGCGTCCTGCGCGGTAAGGGCGTTCAGGTTGCCCAGCAGCTCGCGCGCCGAGGCCATGAGCTGCGGGATCTCGGCCGTGGCATCGCCGCGCAGCACCGGGCGCACGGCACCGTCTTCGAGCGGCGGGTCGGTGAGGATGCCGCTGTAGGCGCGGATGTTGGTGCCGCCCACGATGCCGCGCACCAGGGTGAACACGCTGGAGGAGCGCAGCCAGTGCGCGTCCTTGCTCGGCACCTCGACGGTGATGCGGGCATTGCCCTCGTTGGCCAGCTCGATGCGCCGCACGCGCCCGATGGGAAAGCCCGAGAAGGTCATGTCCATGCCCACCACCACGCCCTCGGAATCGTCGGCCGTGAGCACCAGGGTCTGCGTGGGCTCGAACACGCCGCGCGCATACATCAGGAACAGGCCCGAGCCGATGATCAGCGACAGCGTGAACATCAGCAGCGCCGCGGCCTTGATCTCCAGGTAGGCCACGGGGCGCAGCGTTTCCGGCGTGGAGCCTTCGGTAGTCGGCGGCGGCGGTGCGGGCGGTGGTTTGCGATCGGTCATGGTGGGTGTTGTTCTTGTCGGGGGTCAGTAGTAGTTGCCCATCAGCGAGGCCACCTCGATCAGCAGGAGCACGGCGAACATGCGCGCCAGGCCACCGAGCTCCGAATCGGGCTGGCCCCGGCCCTCGGCGTCGTACAGGCCCGCGGCCATGGGGATCAGCGCCACGGTGAGGCTGAAGAACAGCGTCTTGAGCGCGAACAAGGTGGTCACGCTGGGCGTGAACACGCGGCCGAACATGCGGGTGTAGCCCTCGGCCTCGGCCAGGTTGAAGCCGTAGACACCCAGGTAGCCCATGACCAGGGCCACCACGCAGCTGAGAGCGGCCAGCGTGATGCTGGCGAACACGCCGGCCACCACGCGCGGCAACAGTTCCACGCGCACCGGGTCCGAGCCTTGGCGGCGCAGTTCGTCGAAACGCCCCGACTGGCGCAGCAGGGCCAGTTGCGTGCCGTTGGGGATGGTGGCGCGCATGGCCACGAACAGCGCCGCCGTGAGCGGGATCAGCTCCAGCACCAGCACGCGGATCACCATCTCCATGGCGTAGCGCGACAGGCCGTAACTCAGCGCCGTGACCACCACGATGCGCGTGAGCACCAGGCTGATGAGGGCCGCCAGCACCGTGAAGCCCAGCAGCACGGGCGCCGTGTCCAGGTACAGGTGGCGCGCCAGCGAGCGGCGCGTGGCACGCCCGTAGCTCGACGGCGACAGCACCAGCACCAGCACCACCGCCCCCAGGTAGAGGATGCGCCACCACGCCACAGCCCAGCGGCGCACCGTGCTCCAGGCACGATCGGGCAGGGACAGGCCGGGCAGGCGGTTGATCATGGCGGACATGATAGCGGCGGGGGTACCACTTCCCAAGAAGATGGCCCGCGCCAGCCATCGGGCATTTACGCCGCGTACCGCTTATGTGGCATGAATTGGCAGCTACACATTGCATAGCAGACGATACATGCGCTCACACCCTGCCTATTTACAGGCGATCCAGGGAATGCAAAGGCCTGAGCCTGCTGTTCAGGGCACTAGCCCTGCGCACGCACAATCTCTTCCTCCACCTCGCGCAGCCGATCCTTGCCGAAGAACATCTCGTCCCCGACGAAGAAGACAGGCGAACCAAAGGCACCGCGGGCAAAGGCGTCCTGGGTGCTCAGCAACAGGGCGTTCTTCACCTCGGGCTCCTGGCTGGCGGCCAGCAGCGCCGCGGGGTCGAGCCCGGCCGCGTGCAGCTCGGCGGCGATCACCTGCGGGTCGTCCATCTTCTGGCCGCGCTCCCACATGCTGGCGTAGACGGCATCGACATACGGCTCGAAACAGCCCAGCCTGCGCGCGGCGACCGCGCCGCGCATCAGCGCCAGGGTGTTTACCGGAAAGTGCGGGTTGTGCGCGAACTTCGACAGGCCATGCCGCTGCACGAAGCGGTCCATCTCCCGTTGCTCATAGGCCCGCTTGGTCGGGATGCTGGCGTTGCTCTCGGCCGGCGAGCGGTTGTTCGCCAGCTTGAACAGGCCGCCCAGCAGCACGGGGACATACTCGAATGCCACGCCCGTACGGGCCTCGATGCCGGGCAGCACCTTGTGGCTGAGGTAGGCGTTCGGGCTGCCGAAGTCGAACAGGAACTGCACTGTCAGGTCGTTCATGGTTTTTGTCTCCTTGGTGGTTGTGGTGGTCGGGCGCAGTCACCAGGTCTCCATCCATGGGCGGATTTCCGTCTCGTGGGTCCAGGCGTCGCGGGGCTGGTTGTGCAGCTGCCAGTACACCTCGGCAATGCTCTCGGGGCTGACGATGCCGCCCTGCTCCTTGGTGGCGTAGCGCTCGGGGAAGTTGCTGCGGATGAACTCGGTATCGATCGCCCCGTCGATCACGGGGTGGGCCACGTGAATGCCCTGGGGCCACAGCTCCCGCGCCATGCTCTGGGCCAGCGCACGCAGCGCGTGCTTGGCGCCCGCAAAGGCCGCGAAGCCCTCGCGGCCGCGCAGGCTGGCCGTGGCCCCGGTGAAGAGAATGGTGCCCCGACCCCGCGGCAGCATCACCTTGGCCGCCTCGCGCCCCATGAGGAAGCCGGCGAAGCAGGCCATCTCCCACACCTTGAAGTACACACGCGAGGTCGTCTCGGTGATGCCGAAGCGCACATTGGCCCCGATGTTGAACACCGCGACTTCGATCGGGGCGATCTCTGCTTCGATCCTGGCGATGAGCGCTACCATCTCCTCTTCCTTGCGCGCGTCCGAGCCAAAGCCATGCGCCTCGCCCCCCGCGGCGCGGATCTGGTCCACCAGGGGCTGCAGCTTGTCCGCGCTGCGCCGGGTCACGCAGGCGATATAGCCCTCGCGGGCGAAGCGCTGGGCAATGGCGCCGCCCGTGGCGTCGCCCGCGCCGATGACCAATATTGCTTTCTTCTTTCCGTCTGCCATGGGGTCTCCTGAGGTTGCAATGGAACGGGGACGGGCGCTGCGCCCAAGCTTTCAAAGTTCTATTTTTGAACTGACTGCACGATAAGTTTGAAAATTGAACCCGTCAAGGGTAGAGTTGCGGACATGAAGTGGAACGACCTGGAACAGGAAGCTTGCTCGGTGGCCCGCACCGTCTCCGTGATCGGCGACCGCTGGACCTTGCTGGTGTTGCGCGACTGCTTTCTCGGCGTGCGCCGGTTCGACGAGTTCCAGCAGCGCCTGGGCATCTCCCGCCCCATGCTGGCGGACCGCCTGGCCAAGCTGGTGGAGGCTGGCGTGCTGCGCAAGGCCGCCTACCAGGAGTCGCCCGCCCGCTACGAGTACCGCCTGACCCCGAAGGGCCTGGACCTGCACCCCGTCATCATGGCCATCGTGCACTGGGGCGATGTGCACATGGCCGGCAAGGCCGGCCGCCCCCTGCTGCACCGGCACACCGGCTGCGGCCACCTGTTCGACCCGGTCACCACCTGCTCGGAATGCCAGGCGGAGCTGCGTGCCAGGGATGTTTCGGTGGAGAGAGGGCCTGGGGCCTTTCCGATGGTTTGAGAGCGGAAAGGCCCGGCTCCAGGCTCAGGCGACCTGCGGCAGGTAGCTTGGCCGGGGTGCCCTCAGCCCGATCTTGACGTGCTGGGTGAGCCCATCGGCCAGCACTTCTTCCAGACCCGACTCCAGCCCGTTCAGCGCCCGCTTGACGATCTGCTCGGGACTGGTCTTGGGCACGTCGAAGCCGCGTGTGAGGTCGGTGTCGACATAGGCCATGTGCAGTCCCAGCACCTGCGTTTTCTGCGCTGAGAGCTCGTTGCGCAGGGCATTGGTCAGCGACCAGGCAGCCGACTTGCTGGCCGAGTAGGCGGCCAGCTCGCCGCCATTCACCCAGGAGGCCACCGACAGCACATTGAGCAAGGCGCCGCCGCCGTTGGCCGCAAGAATGGGAGCGAAGGCCTGACTCACACGCAGCACGCCGAAGACATTAGGGCCTGTTAACACTAATTTCGGGGATCGCGAAATTAGTGTTAACAGGCCCTAGTCTCGAAGATGCGCCGCGCGAGCTCTTCGCTGTCGGGCGCCAGAAAGCCGCCGGGCTGGGCGATGCCGGCATTGTTGATGACCAGGGTGACGTCCTGCGCCTGCGCTGCGGCCGCGGCCACGTCGCCGGGGTGGTTGACGTCCAGCCGCAGGGCCTGCACGCCAGCCTGGGGGGTGATGCTGGCGGGATCGCGCGCGCCAGCGTAGACCTTGCGCGCACCGCGGGCGAGCAACTCGCGGGCAAAGGCCAGGCCGATGCCGCGATTGGCACCGGTGATGAGGACAACAGCGTCTTCGATCTTCATGGTAACTCCAGGGATGGATGCGAAAGGGCTCATACGGATTTGCATTCGAGCGTAGAACTAGGCGGGAGCCGCAGACAGTGCTGCGGCACGGCAAGGCGAAACAACGACGTTGTACGGTTGAAGGCGAATCCGTATCACTTGAGCTGGATGACGACCTTGCCTTTGGCACGGCCGGATTCCACATACGCCAGCGCCTCGTTGGTAGCCTCGAAGGGAAACACCTTGTCGACCACCGGGCGGATGGCTCGGGCGTCCATGAGGCGGGTGATTTCACGCAGTTGACTGCCCTCGGCCCGCATGAACAGGAAGGAATAGCCGACGCCCAGGCCTTTCGCCCGCCGCCGCACGCCTGCACTGATCAAGCGCAGCAGCAGCCGTACGATGCCGGGCGCCTTGCTGCCCTCGGCGAATGCAGGGTCCGGCGGGCCCGAGATGGAAATGAGCTTGCCACCCGGCTTGAGCACCCGCAGGGACTTTTCGAGCGCCTTGCTGTCCTGGCTGTGCAGGACCAGGTCGTAGCCGCGCAGCTGGGTCTCGAAGTCCTGCGTGCGGTAGTCAATGGCGAGGTCGGCTCCCAGCGTGCGCATGGCCTGGGCACTGGCCGCGCCTGCGGTGGTCGCGACGCTCGCACCCAGGTGTTTGGCCAGTTGGATGGCAAAGCTGCCCACCCCGCCGGAGCCGGCCTGGATGAAGACCTTCTGCCCCTGCCTGAGCCCGCCCTGCTCTACCAGGGCCTGCCAGGCGGTGAGTCCCACCAGGGGGATCGAGGCCGCCTCGACCATGGAAAGTCCACGGGGCTTGGGCGCCAGCGAGGACTCCCTGACCGGCACGAACTCGGCAAAGGTGCCAATGCGGAAATCGTCTGCCCGGGCATAGACCTCGTCGCCGATCTTGAACTGGCGCACCTGGGGGCCGACCTGCACCACCACCCCGGCCACGTCGTGGCCCAGGACAAGGGGCAGGCGGTAGGGCAGGATGGGCTTGAACTCTCCGTTGCGGATCTTGGCGTCCAGCAGGTTCACGCCCGCCGCATGCACCTCCACCAGCACCTCGCCATCGCGCAGTTCGGGCCGGGGCAGGTCGGCCAGGCGCAATGCACGCGTCTTGCCGTAGCGCTCAAGGATGAAGGCTTTCATGGTGTTTCCTTGCGGGTTGGCAAATTTCGAATGATGACCATCATATTGAAAGGCAAAAAAAAGCGCACCGCCTGTGCCGGTGGTTCAGGGTGCGGAAGGCGCCAGGTGCTTGAGCGCAGCCTCGCGCAGGCCGTCCGACAGTGCGGGCTCGTCCACCGCACGCGCCAGCAGCAAGGCCCCCACCATGGTGGCCACGGTGACCAGAGCGCGCTCGTGGGCGGCGGGCTGCCCCCAGTCCGGGGACTGGCGGGCGATCAGATCGACCATTTCCTTGATGTGCCGGGTGGCGACCCGCCGCACCTCGGGGGCCTGGCGCATGGTTTCGGAGCCCAGCGCGGCCAGGGGGCACCCCAACTCCACCTGTTCGACGTGCCCCCGGGAGAGGTAGCTGCCCAGCATGGACGCCAGAGCCGTGCCCGGCGGCACGCTGGCCACCACCTGGGCGGCAGCGGCTGCGGACTCCGCGCATGCCTTCGCCGCCGCTTCGGCCAGCATGGCCTCACGCGAATCGAAATGGGCGTAGAAGGCCCCATGCGTGAGACCCGCCTCCTTCATGATGTCCGCAACCCCGGTCCCGTCGTAGCCACTGCGGCGAATGGCGCGGGCCGCCACGGACACGATGCGCTCGTGCGTGGCTTCCTTGGCAGCGCTTCTGGCAGTGGTCTTGTTATTTCGCATGATGCTAATCATATAATCTTCGGATGCAGGGCGCAAGGAAGCCCGGCTCACACATGCCGCTTGGCCGGCGCAGGCCCTGGCGGCGCCACGGGCTCGGCATCGGCCCTTTCATGCAGCGCCTCGATCACATGGCAATGCCCATCGGTGCCGTCACAGCGCCGGCGCAGCGCGATCAGGTCGCGCTCCAGGGTCTTCAGTTCCTGCAGGCGGATGCGCACGTGGCTCAGGTGCTCGTCCAGCGTGTCGCAGGCGGTGTGGTCGGCGGCGGTGCTGTCCCGGTCCAGCGCCAGCAGGGTGCGCACCTCGTCGAGCGACATGTCCATGGCGCGGCACAGGCGGATGAAGCGCAGCTGGTGGATGTCGGCATCGCTGTACAAGCGGTAGCTGCTTTCGCTGCGCGGGCCGGCCGCGAGCAGGGCTTCCTTTTCGTAGTAGCGGATGTTGGCGGTGGAGACCCCGGAGCGCTGGGCGGCCTCGCCGATGCGAAATCTGGCTGCGTCTGTTGGCATGGGCTTGACCTTCAAGTGACTTCAAGGATTCCAATCATGGCATGGCGGATTGCAATCCGCCCCTGCACAAGGAAAAACCATGACAACCGAGTCGAGCCGAACCACCACCCCGCAGGGCCCGCCCGAGGCCGTGGCCCTGCCCATGCCCAAGGCATCACAGGGCGCGCGCCGTGCACCGCAGATCAACGTCTCCTGCTGCGCCCCCGGCAGCAGTTGCTCGGCCGATGCGCCACCTGCCAAGGCAGCGGCCACACCACATGCGCACAAACATGGTGCCGAGGGCCACGACCACCAGGACCACGATGGCCATGGCCACGGCGCCGAAGACGGCCATGAAGGCCACGACCACGGCGCCCTGCCCGGCTGGGGCCGCATCGGTGCATCGCTGGCAGCAGCCTTGGCGGCCGAGCTGGCCCATCTGCTGGGGCCCGACACGCCTGTGTGGCACTACGCCGGCATGGCGCTGGCGGCGGTGGCCATCCTGCTGGCAGGCCTGGGTATCTACAAGGCGGGCCTGAAGTCGCTGCTGCGCGGGCAGTTGGGCATCAACACGCTGATGGCCGTGGCCGTGACCGGCGCCTTCGCCATCGGCCAGTGGCCCGAGGCGGCCATGGTGATGGCCCTGTACGCCCTGGCCGAGCGCATCGAGGAAGGGGCCGTGGGCCGGGCGCGCAACGCCATCGGCGCGCTGCTGGCGCTGAGCCCGGACCAGGCCGAGGTCCAGCAGCCCGGCGGCCAGTGGCAGACCCTGCCCGCCGCCGAGGTGGCCGTGGGCGCCACGGTGCGCGTGCGCCCTGGCGGCCGCGTGCCGCTGGATGGCACCGTGGCCACCGGCCGCAGCGCGGTAGACGAATCCAGCGTCACCGGCGAAAGCCTGGCCGTGGACAAGGTGCCGGGCGACAAGCTCTACGCCGGCACCCTGAACGCCCAGGCCGAGCTGGTGATGCAAGTGACCTCGGCAGCAGGCAACACCACGCTGGACCGCATCATCCGCGCGGTGGAAGAAGCCCAGGCCAGCCGCGCGCCCACGCAGCGCTTCGTGGACCGCTTTGCAGCCGTCTACACCCCCGCCGTGTTCGTGCTGGCCGTGGTGGTGGCCGTGGGCGCGCCGCTGGCGCTGGGCTGGGCCTGGCTCGATGCCATCTACCGCGCGCTGGTGCTGCTGGTCATCGCCTGCCCGTGCGCGCTGGTGATCTCCACGCCCGTCACGGTGGTCAGCGGTCTGGCCGCGGCGGCACGGCGCGGCATCCTGGTCAAGGGCGGGGCCTGGCTGGAGCAGGCACGCGGCATCCGCGCCGTGGCCTTCGACAAGACCGGCACCATCACCGCCGGCAAGCCCATGCTGGTGGGCCAGGCCCAGTTTGGCGGCGATGCCGCCACCGATGTGGCGCGTGCCCTCGCCGGCCGTTCGGACCACCCCGTTTCCAAGGCCATCGCTGCCGGGCTGGGGGACGCTGGGGGTGCCGACCTGCCCGAAGTGGAGGACTTCACCGCGCTGGCGGGGCGCGGCGTGCAGGGCCGCATCGCCGGCGCCACCTGGCAGCTGGGCAACCGCCGGCTCATGCAGGAGCGCAAGCTCTGGACCGACGCCGTCGAGGCCGCCGCTGCGGAGCATGAGGCCCAGGGCCGCAGCGTGACGCTGCTGGCCGACACCGATGCCGTGCGCGCCCTGTTCGCCGTGGCCGACACCCTGCGCCCGCAGGCCGTGCAGGCCGTGGCCGACCTCAAGGCCCTGGGCGTGGTGCCTGTCATGCTGACTGGCGACCATGCCGCCGCTGCCCAGGCGGCCGCCAAGGAGGCCGGCATCGACCAGGTGCAGGCCAGCCTGCTGCCCGAGCAAAAGCTCACTGCCATCGCCGCCCTGCAGCACAAGCACGGCATGACGGCCATGGCGGGCGACGGCATCAACGACGCCCCGGCCCTGGCCAAGGCCGACATCGGCTTTGCCATGGGCGCGGCCGGCACCGACGTGGCCATGGAAACGGCCGACGTGGTCATCATGAACGACGACCTGCGCCGCGTGGCCGAGACGGTGCGCCTGTCGCGCCGCACGCACCGTGTGCTGGTGCAGAACATCAGCCTGGCGCTGGGCATCAAGGCGGTGTTCTTCGGCCTGGCGCTTGCGGGCCAGGCCACCATGTGGATGGCGGTGTTCGCCGACATGGGTGCCAGCCTGCTGGTGGTGGCCAACGGCCTGCGCATGCTGCGGCCGGAAGGTGGTACACCGGCTGCAAAGGAGGCTTCGGCATGAGCAGTACTGCGCCCATCGACCCGCAGACGGCGGTGGCCGCCGCCTTGGGCAGCGCCGAGATGGGCCCCCCTGCGGCCACCCTGGAGCGCCCGCCCGGCAGCCTGCGCATCTGCCTGACCACCACCCTGGACGCCCCTGCCGGATGGGTGGCCAGGGAGCTGCAGACCACGGCGCTGTTCCGTCACATCACCGCGCCGCTGCTGCGCTTTGGCACCGTGCACGGCCCCTGGCCTGCACACTGGCCGATGGGCGACACGGAGCTGCGCTTTGCACTGTTCGGCCTGCTGCCCATGGGCCGCCAGACCGCGCGCATCAGCGTGCATGCAAACGAGATCCCCGGTGCCTGGCCCATGCTGCGCGACAACGGCACGGGCCAGCTCATGCGCGCATGGGACCACCGCATCACCGTGCACAGCCTGCCGGGCACGCCCGAACGCACCTGCTACACCGACGAGGTGTTCGTGCGCGCACGCTACCTGCCCTGGCTCATGACCCCGGTCAGCGCGGCCTTTGCCTGGGTGTTCTACCGCCACCGGCAACGGCGCTGGGTGCGATGGGCGCGCGAGCATTCGGCGGCATCGGCGTGAGCGCCGCCATGCCCGGAACGTCCGCACTGCAATACCAGGCGTTCGCGCACCTCCTGGTGCGCTTCGAGGCCAGCGCGGGCGAGCCGCCGGCCGCGCGCTGGCCCTGGCTGGAGGCGGCCCATGTGCTGGGCCAGACCACGCTGGGCCTGCATTGGCGCTCGCACACCGCCATGCTGCGCTACGCGCTGCAGTTGCGCGACGGGCGTGAAGTCCGGGGGCAGCTGCTGCGCCTGGCGCTGGTGCCGCTGGGCCATCTGCTGCAGCGGCTGCCCCTGGGCAACATCGGGCGTGCGCATGTGCCCGCGCTCAGGCCCATGGTGCCAGGGGCGGATACCACCACGCGCATCCAGGCCGCCCTGCGCGCGGCAGAGTCGGCCCTGGCGGCGCAATAGCCGCCGGAACCCCGTGGATCAGTTCAGCGCAACGCGGCTGCCGTCCTTGTAGGTATACAGGGTGACCGCAGGGGTCGTCAGCTCGCCCTTGTTGGTGAAGGCGATGTTCGCCGTCACGCCCTTGTACTCGGTCTTGCCGATGAAGGGGATGTAGACCTTGGGGTCCACCGAGTTGGCGCGCTTCATGGAGTCGGCCAGCACCATGGCGGCGTCGTAGGCATAGGGGCTGTAGATCTGGAACTGGCCTGGGAACTTGGCGTCGTAGCGCTTCTTCCAGTCGGCACCGCCCTGCATCCTGGCGACCGAGGCGCCGCCGGTGGCGCAGGTCACGTTCTTCAGGGCAGGCGTCTTGCCGGCCAGCTCGGGCAGCTTTTCGGTGCACAGCGCATCGCCGCCGAAGAACTTCACGTTGCCCAGGCCCAGTTGCTCCATCTGGCGCAGCATGGGGCCGGCCTGAGCGTCTAGGCCGCCGTAGAAGATGGCGTCGGGCTTCTTGTTCTTGATGGCGGTCAGGATGGCCATGAAGTCGGTCGCCTTGTCGGTGGTGAATTCCTCGCCCACCACGGTGAGGCCCTTTTGCTGGGCCGTGGCCTTGAACACCGAGGCCACGCCCTGGCCGTAGGCCGTGCGGTCATCGATGATGGCCACGGACTTGAGCTTCAGGTGGTCGGCCGAGAAGATGGCCAGCGCCGCACCCAGCGCGCTGTCGTTGGCGATCAGGCGGTAGGTGGTCTTGTAGCCGGGCTTGGTCAGGTCGGGGTTGGTGGCGGCGGCCGTGATGTGGGGAATGCCGCACTTGTCGTACACCGCAGCGGCGGGGATGGAGGTGCCCGACTGCAGGTGGCCCACCACGCCGGCCACCTTCAGGTCGCAGAGCTTCTGCGCCACGGCGGTGGCCTGGCGCGGGTCGCCCGCATCGTCTTCGGCGGCGAGCTCGAACTTGATCTTCTTGCCGCCGATCACCAGGTTCTGCGCGTTCAGATCATCGAGCGCCAGCCGCACGCCGTTCTCGGTGTCCTTGCCGATGTGGGCGATGCCGCCCGACAGCGGGCCTGCATGGGCGATCCTGACGGCCTGCACATCTTGCGCCATGACGGCGGTGGAGGCAAACGCTGCGGCAGCGATCAGGGACAGGGCGAAGCGCGAACGGGAAGCAACGGACACGGGCAGAACTCCAATGAAGACAGACAAACAAATGAAAGAAGCCGGTGCCGGCACGGGGCCAGCGCAGGCATCCTAACCCTTCATCGGTACACCAGACTTGCACAACAGAATTGCATACAGTATTAGTCGAGCTAATTGGTATTCCCATTCGCTGGGAAAGCCCGGTGCTGGGATAATCAGGGCCATGTCCCTCCTGCCCCACCAGCTCGAACTGCTTGCGCCTGCGCGCGACGCAGATATCGGCATCGAAGCCATCAACCACGGTGCCGATGCCGTCTACATCGGCGGCCCGGCCTTCGGTGCCCGCGTGGGTGCGGGCAACGACATCCGGGACCTGGAGCGCCTGGTCAAGCACGCCCACCGCTTCAACAGCCGCATCTTCATCACGCTCAACACCATCCTGCGCGACGACGAACTCGAAGACGCGCGCAAGATGGCCTGGCAGGTCTACGAGGCCGGGGCCGACGCACTGATCATCCAGGACATGGGCCTGCTCGAAATCGACATGCCGCCCATCCAGTTGCATGCGAGCACACAGACCGACATCCGCACGCCCGAGAAGGCGCGCTTTCTGCAGGACGCAGGCCTCTCGCAGATCGTTCTGGCGCGCGAGCTCACGGTGCAGCAGATCGCTGCCGTGCACAGGGCCCTGGGCCCGGTGGATGCGCCGGGGCGCGCCAACATCGAGTTCTTCATCCACGGCGCGCTGTGCGTGGCCTACAGCGGCCAGTGCAACATCAGCCATGCACAGACCGGGCGCAGCGCCAACCGCGGCGACTGCAGCCAGGCCTGCCGCCTGCCCTACCAGGTGACCGATGCGCAGGGCCGCTTCATCGCGCACGACAAGCACGTGCTCAGCATGAAGGACAACAACCAGAGCGACAACATGCGCGCGCTGATCGATGCCGGCGTGCGCAGCTTCAAGATCGAAGGCCGCTACAAGGACATGGGCTACGTGAAGAACATCACGGCCCACTACCGCACCATCATCGATGGCATCATGGAAGAGCGCGAGTCCTCGGGCCACCCGCTGTCGCGCTCGTCCAGCGGGCGCACCACGTTCAACTTCACGCCCGACCCGCTGCAGAACTTCAACCGCGAGTTCACCGACTATTTCGTCACCGGCCGCAAGCAGGACATCGGCGCCTTCGACACGCCCAAGAACCCCGGCCAGGCCATCGGCTGGGTGACCAAGGTGGGCGCCGATTTCGTGGAGCTGGAAGTGAGCAGCCCCGCCACCGTGCTGCACAACGGCGACGGCCTGTGCTACTACGACCTGCACAAGGAACTGGTGGGCATGGCCATCAACCGGGCCGAGCCCGTGTCGCCGCGCAGCACCACACAGTGGCGCGTGTTCCCCAAGGACCCGATGGAAGGCTTCAAGGACCTGCGCAAGGGCACCGAGATCAACCGCAACCGCGACATGGACTGGGTGCGCACGCTGGACAAGAAGTCGAGCGACCGCCGCATCGGCCTGTGGGTCTACCTGTCCGAGACGCCAAAGGGCTTTGCCCTCACGCTGACCGACGAAGACGGCTTTGCCGGCGGCGCCCAGTTGGACCACGCCCACCAACCCGCGACCGACGCTGCCAAATCAGAGGCCAGCCTGCGCGAGCACCTGGCCCGCTTCGGCGCCACCATCTTCGCGGTGAACGACGTGGGCCTGCAGCTGTCGCAGCCCTGGTTCATCCCGGCATCGGCCGTGAACGCCCTGCGGCGCGACGCCCTGGCCGACCTGGAGGCCAACCGCGCCAAGGGCTTTCTGCGCCTGCAGCGCGCCACCCCGGTGGAGCCCCCGGCCCAGTACCCCGAAGACACGCTGAGCTTTCTGGGCAACGTGTTCAACCACAAGGCGCACGACTTCTACGTGCGCCATGGCGTGAAGGTGATCGATGCGACCTACGAGGCGCACGAGGAAGAAGGCGAAGTCAGCCTCATGATCACCAAGCACTGCGTGCGCTTTTCGATGAGCCTGTGCCCCAAGCAGGCCAAGGGCGTCACCGGCGTGCAGGGCACCATCAAGGCCGAGCCGCTGATGCTCATCAACGGCAAGGAAAAGCTGACCCTGCGCTTTGACTGCAAGCCCTGCGAGATGCACGTGGTGGGCAAGATCAAGCGCCAGGTGCTCAACCAGACGCGCGAGGCGCCGATGAACTTTTACCGCACGCGGCCGCAGCAGGGCAACTAAGCGGGCCTGCGCCGGCCTGCCATCACTGGCCGCATAAGCACATACGAAACGATTCGATCTGCCTCGGGAGGGGCGGTGGAAGAATGGGGCGGGCACTCCATTGGGGTGCTTGGCCCCCTCGTACCAACCCCTTCCAAGAGACAAGCCCTGATGCAGATCGAAACCCTCGCAGTCCACGCCGGCTACAGCCCCGACCCAACGACAAAAGCAGTCGCCGTACCCATCTACCAGACGGTGGCTTACGCCTTCGACAGCGCGCAGCATGGCGCCGACCTGTTCGACCTCAAGGTGCCGGGCAACATCTACAGCCGCATCATGAACCCGACCAACGACGTGCTTGAAAAGCGCGTCGCGGCGCTCGAAGGCGGCATCGCCGCGCTGGCCGTCGCATCGGGCATGGCGGCCATCACCTACGCCATCCAGACCATTGCAGAGGCGGGTGACAACATCGTCTCGGCCAGCACGCTCTACGGCGGCACCTACAACCTGTTCGCCCACACCCTGCCCCAGCAGGGCATCACCACCCGCTTTGCCGACCCGCGCGACCCGGCCAGCTTTGCCCAGCACATCGACGCGCGCACCAAGGCCATCTTCATCGAGAGCATCGGCAACCCCCTGGGCAACGTGACCGACATCGCCGCGCTGGCCAAGGTGGCGCACGACCATGGCGTGCCGCTGATCGTTGACAACACCGTGCCCAGCCCCTACCTGCTGCGGCCGATTGAACACGGTGCCGACATCGTCGTGCACTCGCTCACCAAGTACCTGGGCGGCCACGGCAACAGCGTGGGCGGCGCCATCGTGGACAGCGGCAAGTTCCCGTGGGGCCAGCACAAGGTGCGCTTCCCCCGCCTGAACGAGCCCGACGTGAGCTACCACGGGGTGGTCTACACCGAGGCCCTGGGCCCCGCCGCCTTCATCGGCCGCGCCCGCGTCGTGCCCCTGCGCAACACGGGTGCCGCGCTGGCGCCGCAGAACGCCTTTCTCATCCTGCAAGGCATCGAGACCCTGGCCCTGCGCCTGGACCGCATCTGCGACAACACCCTGGCCATCGCCGAGTACCTGCAGGCCCACCCCAAGGTCGAATGGGTGCGCTACGCCGGCCTGCCCGAGCACCCGGACCACGCGCTGGTGCAGCGCCAGTTGGGCGGGCGGGCATCGGGCATCCTGAGCTTTGGCGTAAAGAACAGCGATGCCGATCCGCGTGCGGCGGGCGCGCGGTTCCTCGATGCGCTGCAGCTGTTCACCCGCCTGGTGAACATCGGCGATGCGAAGTCATTGGCGACCCACCCGGCATCGACCACGCACCGCCAGCTCAATCCCGAGGAACTGGCCAAGGCGGGGGTGAGCGAGGGGATGGTGCGCTTGTCAGTGGGGATCGAGCACATCAGTGATCTGAAGGCGGATCTGGAACAGGCACTGGGCAAGGTTTGACGCCCTGCGGCCTGGCGACGCCTCACACGTCGCGCGCCAGGCGCACGCCGGAAAACTGCCACCGCGCAGTCGCCGGAAAGAAATTGCGGTAGGTGGCGCTCGTGTGCCCTGCCGGCGTGGCGCATGAGCCGCCCCGCAGCACATACTGGTTGACCATGAACTTGCCGTTGTACTCGCCCACGGCGCCCTCGGCTGTGCGAAAGCCGGGGTATGGGGCGTAGCTCGATTGGGTCCACTGCCAGGCGTCGTTGAACATCTGCGCCATGCCATCGCCCTGTGCAGCCTGGGGATGCAGCAGCCTGCCTTCCGCTGTGCGGCCCTGCAGGGGCTGCTGTGTGGCTGCGTGCTCCCACTCGGCTTCGGTGGGCAGGCGGGCACCCACCCAGCGGGCATAGGCATCGGCTTCGTAGTACGACAGGTGCACGGCGGGCAGCTCGCTGGCCAGGGGTACCAAGCCTGCCAGGGTGAACTCGTGCCAGGCAGCTCCACCCGGCCCTTCGCGGTGCCAGTAGATCGGCTGCACGAGGCCCTGCGCAGTGCGCCAATCCCAGCCTTCGGCCAGCCACAGCGCAGGGTTGCGATAGCCCCCGTCTTCGATGAAGGCGGCGTACTCGCCATTGCTCACCAAGCGCGATGCCAGGGCGTGGGGCTGCACGTAGACGCGGTGGCGCGGCAGTTCGTTGTCGAAGGCAAACGTGCCATCGCCGGCATGGCCAATCTCCACCACGCCACCATCGCTCTCGTGCCAGGCCAGGGGCTGGGCCGGGCTGCTGCTGGCGTCGGGCTGAAGCGCGTGGTAGGCCGGGAACAGCGGATTGCACGACAGCAGGTGCTTGATGTCGGTGACGAGCAGTTCCTGGTGCTGCTGCTCATGGTGCAGGCCCAATTCCACCAGCGCCATGAGCTGGGCGTCGTCGCCCCGCTGGGCCAGCAAGCGTTGCAGGCGTTCGTCCACATTGGCACGGTAGGCCAGCACCTCCGCCAGCGAGGGCCGGGTGAGCAGGCCGCGCTGCGGGCGCGGGTGCTTGGCCCCCACGCCGTTGTAGTACGAATTGAACAGCACGCGGAACGCGGGGTGGAACGGCGCGAATGCCGCCTCGTTCGGCTCCAGCACGAAGGTCTCGAAGAACCAGGTGGTGTGCGCCAGATGCCACTTGGCGGGGCTGGCGTCGGGCATGGACTGGGCGCAGGCATCTTCAGGCGACAAGGGCGCCACCAGGTCCACCGAGCGCTGGCGCACGGCGGCATAGTCGGCAGGCGTGGGGGCCGCGGTCATCAGCGCAGTGTGCCCCAGCGGGGCTGCATGCGCATGCGTTGCCGGGAAAACAGGGCGTGCGCCGGGCGGCTGCAGGCGCGCGTCAAGGCTGCGCATGGACCACCGCAAACCAGCCGCGCGGGTCGGTCCAGGCCTGGGCACGCGAGAAACCTGCGCGCGCCAGCATGTCGGTGAAGACGGGCAACGTGTACTTGTAGCTGTTCTCGGTGTGGATGCACTCCCCCACGGCGAAGTCGCGCACACCACCGCCGGCCCAGTGCACCTGCAGCGGCGCCATGGCCTGCAGGTGCATCTCGATGCGCGACTGCAGGGTGTTGAAGAAGGCCAGGTGGCGCCACTGCGTCGGGTCGAAATTGCTGCCGATGAGGCGGTTCACATGCGTGAGCACGTTGAGGTTGAAGGCGGCGGTGACGCCAGCCGCGTCGTCGTACGCGGCCTCCAATACGTCCACGTCCTTGGGCAGGTCGATGCCGATGAGGAGGCCGCCGTCGGCATCGGGCTCGCCCTCGCCATCGACCAGCTCGCGCATCTGCTCCAGCAGCATCAGCGCGTGCGGCGGGTCGAAGTTGCCGATGGACGAACCGGGGTAGAACACCAGGCGCCCGGTGCGCGGAATGTCGGCCGGCAGGGTGACGCCGCGCGTCATGTCCGCGCCGACGGCGCGCACGTCCATGTGCGGAAACTCTTCGCGCATGCGGGCCACGGCGTCCTGCAGAAAGTCGGCAGAGATGTCCACACCCACGAAGCAGGCCGGGTCCAGCGTGCGGCACAGGGTGCGCGCCTTTTCGCAGTTGCCCGCGCCCAGCTCGATCAGCGTGCGGCCCCGGCCCACGGCGGCGGCGATCTCGGCCGCGTGCTGCTGCATCACGGCATGCTCGGTGCGCGTGGGGTAGTACTCGGGCAGCCGGGTGATGGATTCGAACAGCTCCGAGCCCAGCTGGTCATAAAAGTACTTGGGCGAGATGGTGGCCGGCTGCTGCAGCAGGCCCGCAGCGATCTCGTCGAACACCGATGGGCTGGCCAGAGGCTGGGCAGCCACAGGGGCATCGGAGATTTCGGAATCGGATGCCAGCCCCTCGAAGGCCTCGAAGGCCAGGTGGGGTGGTTTGGCATTCCATGCCCCCTGGCGCGCTGCGCCCCGGGTTGGAAGCAAGGGCGAGGGGTTCTGGAGGAGTGCGTGGGCCATGGTTCCGAAGGTTAGCGGGGCCCCTCTGGGAGCCAAGTAGGACGAACGCGCATGTGCAGAGCCAGCGTCCGCCGGTCCTGTCATCCGGGCAAGCCACAATCATGGGCCCCAGGCGCATGCGATGCAAGCCGTGTTGTCTCTGCTGGCCCACATTTCGCTTGCAGACATCTCGTTGACACAACCCCTGTTGAACAAGGACACCCCCGCCCCATGGATTCACTGACCCAGATCGCCCTGGGCTCCGCCGTCACCCTCGCCACCATGGGCCGGCGCACCGCGGCCTGGAAGGCTGTCTTCTGGGGCGCCGTGGCCGGCACCCTGCCCGACCTGGATGCCTTCATCGACCATGGCGACGCCATGCTCAACATGGTGCTGCACCGCAGCAGCAGCCATGCCCTGCTCTACCTGACGCTTTTGTCAGGCCCGCTGGCCTGGCTGGTGGCACGCCTGCATGGCGAGATGCCACACATGCTGCGCTGGTGGCTGGCCCTGTGGCTTGCGCTGGTCACGCACCCGCTGCTCGATGCCATGACGATTTACGGCACACAGTTGCTCTACCCGTACACCAATTACCCGTACGGCGTGGGCAGCGTGTTCATCATCGACCCGCTGTACACGGTGCCGCTGCTCATCGGCGTGCTGGCCGCGCTGGTGGCACGCGGGCGCGACGGCATGCGCGGCCTGCGCTGGAACGCCTGGGCGCTGGTGTTCAGCACCGCCTACCTGGGATGGAGCGTGCTGGCCCAGCAGCATGTGGAGGCAATTGCGCGGGCCTCGCTGCAGTCGCAGGGCATCACGGCCGAACGCGTGCTGGTGACTCCTGCGCCCTTCAGCACCGTGCTGTGGCGCGTGGTCGCCATGACGCCCACGCACTACCTGGAGGGTTTTCGCTCATTGGCCGATGGCGGGCAGCAGGCCATGCGCTGGACGCGCCACGAGCGCGGTGCCGAGCTGCACGCCACCTACCAGGCCAATGCGCATGTACAGCGTCTGTCGCGCTTCACGCACGGCTTCTACCGCATGAGCGAGGCGGGCGGGCAGGTGTACATCACCGACCTGCGCATGGGCATGGAGCCCGCATACTCGTTCCACTTCGACATCGGCACGCCGCAGCAGGTGCTGACCGGCACCGCCAAGGCACGCCAGGAATGGCAGCGGCCTGACCTGGAGACCGCCCTGCCCTGGCTGTGGCGGCGGATGTGGTCGCTGGACAATGCACCCCTGCAGCCACCGCCAGGCACGGAACCCCCCACACAGGTACCTGCGGCCGCGACAAATTGAGTTGAGGCCAGTACAGACAGCCGCTCTGCCAGCAGCCGTCTGTACCTTGCAGTACCAGGCCGATGCGCATAGAGTGGCCGGGTCAAAGACCACCTTGAGACCCCGCCATGCTCCAGATGCGCCCCAGTTGCGAATGCTGCGACAAAGACCTGCCGCCCGACACCACCGAGGCACGCATCTGCACCTTCGAGTGCACCTTTTGCAGCACCTGCGCGGGCGGCAAACTGGGCGGCATCTGCCCCAACTGCGGCGGTGAGCTGCTGCAGCGCCCACGCCGGCCGGCATCCAGGCTCGCGAAGTTCCCGGCCTCGACCGAGCGCGTGCACAAGCCCCAGGGCTGCGGGCCGGTGCTGGCATGAACGCTACTACCCTCTTCGTCTTCTCCCTGGTCGCCTTGGTGGCCATTGCCACCCCGGGGCCCACGGTGCTGCTGGCGCTGGCCAATGGCTCGCGCTACGGTGTGCGGCGTTCGCTGCCGGGCATGCTGGGTGCGGTGGCGTCCGATTTCGTGCTGGTGGGCGCCGTGGCGCTGGGCCTGGGCGCGCTGCTCGCGGCCTCGGAGTTCTGGTTCTCGGTCGTCAAATGGGTGGGCGCCGCCTACCTGGCGTGGCTGGGGCTGCGCCTGCTGCGCTCGCAGGGCGGGCTGGACCTGTCGCAGGCCGGCGGTGCCGAGGGCGCGACGGCCCGCAGCATCTTCGCCAAGTCCTTCCTGGTCGCGGTGACCAACCCCAAGGGCTATCTGTTCTGCTCGGCCCTGCTGCCGCAGTTCATCGATGCCAGCGCGCCGCAGTGGCCGCAGTACGCGGCGATTGCAGTCGTGTTTGCGGGGCTGGATTTCGCGGTGATGCTGGCCTATGCCATCACCGGCGCCAAGGCCGTACAACTGCTGCGCCGCAGCGCTGTGGTCTGGCTGGACCGGTGCTGCGGCGGGGCACTGCTGGCCCTCGCCGGCTCGTTGGCGTTTTACCGCCGCAGCGCTCAGAACCTGTAGCCCAGGCCGATACCGAAGAGAACGGGATCGACCTTGAAAGTGCCCGCCTTCACACCGCCCGCAGACACATCGGTCTGGATATAGACCTTCTTCACGTCCACGTTCAGGTACAGATTCTTGGCCAGCGGAATGTCCATGCCCACCTGCAGCGCTGCGCCCCAGCTGTTCTTGTCGATGCCCACGCCGGCGGGCAGGTGCACGCTGGAGAAGCGTGTGTAGTTCAGGCCAGCGCCCACATAGGGCTTGAAGCCGGGGGCATCGAAGTGGTACTGCAGCAGCAGCGAGGGCGGCAGGTGCTTGAGGGTGCCGATCTTGCCGCCGAGCGTGCTGGCGCGCACGTCGTGCTTCTGCGGCACGGTCAGGACCAGTTCGGCGGCGATGTTCCTGGTGAAGAAGTAGGAGACATCGACTTCGGGAATCACCTTGTCGTTAATCGACAGGCCCAGGCCGGTGGTGTCCTTGTTGGCGCTGTCCAGGTGCACGGCGCGGGCACGCACCAGCCAGGGGCCGTTGGCGTCTTGTACGCCTTGTGCCATGGTGGCGCCGGATGCCAGCGCACAGGCGGCCACCAGGGCCAGTTTCAGCAGCTTGTTGTTGTTCATGGAAGCGATTCGATGCGGTTGAACGGGGACGACCCCCGTGCAGGCATTGGGCCCCCGCGCGCGCCGATGCGCCTTGCCACAGATCAACCATCGGCACCGCTGGCGCGGCGCGCCACCGACCCAGCGCCCAGGCTTCGATCCGGATCAACAATCTGTGCGTCACCCGCGGCGCATGAAACTGGCGCGGCCTAAGCCAGCGCCCCCGCGCAAGGTCCGCCCCGCCGCGCTGGGGGCGTCCCCCTCCCGAATCGCGTAGCGAGTCGAGAGAGGGGTGAAGGCGCGCAGCGCCTCAGGGGGTGCTTCACTTCAGTGCGCGGTCGCGCCCTTGCCACGCATTTTTTGCACGACGGTCACCACGGCCACCACCAGGCCACCCGCGACGATGCCCACCACCGCATTCAGCAGATTGGAGATCAGCCCGCCCCAAAGAGCGCCCGCAGGCCAGGTGCCGGCTGCAGCGCCCGCCCCTTCCACGGCATGGTGCAGCGCCGGAATGCCGTGCACCAGGATGCCGCCGCCCACCAGGAACATCGCGGCCGTGCCGGCAATGGACAAAAATTTCATGAGCCAGGGGGCCGCATTGACGATGCCCGTGCCCAGTGCCTTGGCCACGGCGCTGCGCTTGTTGTTGAGCCACAGGCCCAGGTCGTCGAGCTTGACGATGCCCGCCACCAGGCCATACACCCCCACCGTCATGATCGCGGCAATGCCCACCAGCACGGCCACCTGCTGCGCAAACGAGGCCGTCGCCACCGTGCCCAGCGTGATGGCGATGATTTCTGCCGACAGGATGAAGTCGGTGCGCACGGCGCCCTTGATCTTGTCCTTTTCCATGGCCACCAGGTCCACGGCCGGGTTGGCATTGGCCTGGGCACGGCTTTCGTGCTCGGCCTCGTCCTTGCTCTCGCTGTGCAGGAACTTGTGGGCGATCTTCTCGAAGCCCTCGAAGCACAGGAAGGCGCCGCCGATCATCAGCAGCGGCGTGACGGCCCAGGGGGCGAAGGCGCTGATCAGCAGCGCCGCCGGCACCAGGATGGCCTTGTTGACCATGGAGCCCTTGGCGACGGCCCAGACCACGGGGATCTCCCGCTCGGCGCGCACGCCGGTGACCTGCTGGGCGTTGAGCGCCAGGTCATCACCCAGCACGCCCGCCGTCTTCTGTGCGGCCACCTTGGTCATGACCGACACGTCGTCGGCCATGGCGGCACTCTTCTTGGCCGCCACCTTGGTCATGAGGGCGACGTCGTCGAGGATGGTGGCGATATCGTCCAACAGGGCTAGAAGGCTGCCAGCGGCCATGGGATGTCCTTGGGTGGTGTTTCGGTCAAAGCGCCGACTATAGCAATGACCTGGGTCAATTCCACACGCTGCCAGGGGCCACCGCACGGCGCCGCAAAGGCCTTGCAGAGGATGCGGCCCGCCGTGGCTTTGGCAAAAGGCGCATACTCGGCGCCCACACCACCAACCTTTTGGGGTCCCTTGACAACGGGCTTCTCGCCCGAGCCATGCCAGGCTACCTCACCAAGCAAGACAGCGTCGCCATTGCCGGCGCCGCCAACCTCACCATCCGTTCGCTGCTCGACAAACAGCAGTTCTCCGACCCCCTGGGCGAGGCGGAGCGGCTGGGCATCTCGTCCGCCCTGTGGCCGTTGTTCGGCCTGCTGTGGCCCTCGGGCGAGCAATTGGCCGAGCGCATGGCCACCCGGCCGCTGCAGGCTGGCGAGCGCGTGCTGGAGATCGGCTGCGGCCTGGGCCTGGCCAGCCTGGTGTGCCACCGGCGCGGCATGGACATCACCGCCAGCGACGGCCATCCGCTGGCGGACCGCTTTCTGCTCGAAAACCTGCGGCTGAACGCACTGCCGCCCATGAAGTACCGTGCCGGGCACTGGAATCCACCGCAAGGCCCCGAAGGCGACGGCCCCGCTGCCAGCACCGTGAGCGGCCGCTTCGACCTGATCATGGGCAGCGACGTGCTCTACGAACGCGACGCACGCGCCACACTGGCCGGCTTCATCGACCGCCATGCCGAGGTGGGCGCACAGATCTGGATCGTGGACCCCGACCGCGGCAACCGCCGCTCCTTCCACAGGCAGATGGCCGTGCACCGCTTCGAGGTGGTGGAAGAACGCCTGGACCACCCGGCCCTGGACGACCGCCCCGCCTACAAGGGCCGGCTGCTGGTGTACCAGCGGCCTGATCTCGCCCGGTAGGTTCTCACCGTCCATGAAAAACGGGGCCGAAGCCCCGTTGGATCTTCATTGCCACCGCGGTGGCAATCCCGACACCGTCACCCCACCCATTTCCGCGCATTGCGCCAGATTCGCATCCACGGGCTCAGCTGGCTCCGGTCGCCGCTGGTCCAGCTCATCTGCACGTTGCGGAACACGCGCTCGGGGTGCGGCATCATGGCCGTGAAGCGGCCGTCGGCCGTGGTCACGGCCGTGAGGCCGGCAGCGCTGCCGTTGGGGTTGAAGGGGTACTGCTCGGTCGCCGCGCCATGGTTGTCCACGAAGCGCATGGCGGCGATGGCCTTGTCGGCATTGCCGCGGTAGCGGAAGTTGGCATAGCCCTCGCCGTGCGCCACGGCGATCGGCAGGCGGCTGCCGGCCATGCCCTGCAGGAACAGGCTGGGCGATTCCAGCACCTCCACCATCGACAGGCGGGCCTCGAAACGCTCGCTCTGGTTGGTGGTGAAGCGCGGCCAGTCCTGCGCGCCGGGGATGATGTCGGCCAGCTCGGCAAACATCTGGCAGCCGTTGCATACGCCCAGGCCGAAGGTGTCCGCGCGGCCGAAGAAGCCCTGGAACTGCGCGGCCAGCACCGGGTTGAAGGTGATGCTGCGCGCCCAGCCGATGCCGGCACCCAGCGTGTCGCCATAGCTGAATCCACCGCAGGCGACCACGCCCTTGAAGTCGGCCAGCTGGGCACGGCCGGTCTGCAGGTCGGTCATGTGCACATCGTAGGCCTCGAAACCCGCTTCGGTGAAGGCGTAGGCCATCTCGATGTGCGAGTTCACGCCCTGCTCACGCAGGATGGCGACCTTGGGGCGCGCGAGGTTGATGTACGGCGCGGCCACGTTGTCGGCCGTGTCGAATGTCAGGTGCACGTGCATGCCCGGGTCGGCCGGGGCGCCGGCAGCGGCGTGCTCGGCATCGGCATTGGCAGGGTTGTCGCGCTGCTGGCAGATCTTCCAGCTCACGGCATCCCACACCTGGTGCAGGTCGGACAGGGGCGCGCTGAAAACGGCCTTGGCATCGCGCCAGACCTGCAGCTCGCCCTTGCCCGCGTCGATGGTCGACGAGGCCGGACGCGTCTTGCCCACGAAGTGGCTGAAGCGCGACAGGTGGTGCTCACGCAGCAGCTGCATCACTTCGTTGCGCTCCGACGTGCGCACCTGCAGCAGCACGCCCAGCTCCTCGTTGAACAAGGCCTTGAGCGTGAGTTCCTCGCGGCGGGCGCTGACCTGGCTGGCCCAGTTCTTGGCGTCGCCGGTTTCCATGCGGCTGTCGCTGATGCCGTCGCCTTCGGTGACCAGCAGGTCCACGTTGAGCGCAACGCCCACATGGCCGGCAAAGGCCATTTCGGCGGCAGCGGCCAGCAGGCCGCCGTCGCTGCGGTCGTGGTAGGCCAGGATCTGGCCCTTGGCGCGCAGCGCATTCACGGCGTTGACCAGGTTCACCAGGTCCTGCGGGTCGTCCAGGTCGGGTACCGTGTCGCCGCTTTGCTCCAGCGTCTGGCCCAGGATGCTGCCGCCCATGCGGCTCTGGCCCTTGCCCAGGTCGATCAGCACCAGGGTGGTGTCTTCCTCGGTCGCATTGAGCTGCGGGGTGAGCGTGCCGCGCACGTCGGCCAGCGAGGCGAAGGCGCTCACGATCAGGCTCACGGGCGAAGTGACTTTCTTGGTCGCGCCCTCGTCCTTCCACTGGGTGCGCATGGACAGCGAATCCTTGCCCACGGGGATGGAGACACCCAGCGCCGGGCACAGTTCCATGCCCACGGCCTTCACCGTGGCGTAGAGCGCCGCGTCTTCACCGGGCTCGCCGCAGGCGGCCATCCAGTTGGCGCTGAGCTTGACGCGCGGCAGCTCGATGGGCGCGGCCAGCAGGTTGGTGATGGCCTCGGCCACGGCCATGCGGCCCGAGGCGGGAGCATTGATGGCGGCCAGCGGCGTGCGCTCGCCCATGCTCATGGCCTCGCCGGCAAAGCCCTTGTAGTCGGCCAGGGTCACGGCGCAGTCGGCCACTGGCACCTGCCAGGGGCCGACCATCTGGTCGCGGTGCGACAGGCCGCCCACCGTGCGGTCGCCGATGGTGATGAGAAAGCGCTTGGAGGCCACCGTGGGGTGGGCCAGCACGTCGATCACGGCCTTTTGCAGGGGCACGCCCGTGAGGTCCATGGGCGCGAACTCGCGCTCTACGGTGGCCACGTCGCGGTGCATCTTGGGCGGCTTGCCCAGAAGCACGTTCATGGGCATGTCCACGGGCAGCTTCTGGTCGCCGCCGGCCACGGCCGTGTCGTCCAGCACCAACTGGCGCTCTTCGGTGGCGGTGCCGATCACGGCGAAGGGGCAGCGCTCGCGCTCGCAGAAGGCCTGGAACTGGGCCAGCGAACCGGGGGCGATGGCCAGCACGTAGCGTTCCTGGCTCTCGTTGCTCCAGATTTCCTTGGGCGCCATGCCCGATTCTTCGAGGGGCACGGCGCGCAGGTCGAAGCGTGCACCGCGGCCGGCGTCGTTGGTCAGCTCGGGGAAGGCGTTGGACAGGCCGCCCGCGCCCACGTCGTGGATGGCCAGGATGGGGTTGGCGTCGCCCTGCGCCCAGCAGTGGTTGATGACTTCCTGTGCGCGGCGCTCGATCTCGGGGTTGCCGCGCTGCACGGAGTCGAAGTCGAGCTCGGCCGCATTGGTGCCGGTGGCCATGGAGCTGGCCGCGCTGCCGCCCATGCCGATGCGCATGCCGGGGCCACCCAGCTGGATCAGCAGCGAGCCAGCGGGGAATTCGATCTTCTTGGTCAGGCCTGCGTCGATCACGCCCACGCCGCCCGCGATCATGATGGGCTTGTGGTAGCCGCGCTGCACGCCACCGACGTTCTGCTCGTACTCGCGAAAGTAGCCCGCCAGATTGGGACGGCCGAATTCGTTATTGAACGCCGCGCCGCCCAGGGGGCCTTCGACCATGATCTGCAGCGGGCTGGCGATGTGCTCGGGCTTGCCCACTTCGCTGCCCCAGAGCTTGGACACGGTGAAGCCCGTCAGGCCGGCCTTGGGCTTGGAGCCGCGGCCTGTGGCGCCTTCGTCACGGATCTCGCCGCCCGCGCCGGTGGAGGCACCGGGGAAGGGCGAGATCGCCGTGGGGTGGTTGTGCGTTTCCACCTTCATCAGCACGTGCTGGGTGGCCTCGCTCTTGGCATAGCCGGGCGCACCGGCCTCGCCCATGCGGGCGATGAAGCGCTCGACCTGGTGGCCTTCCATCACCGAGGCGTTGTCCGAATACGCGATCACCGTGTGCTGGGGCGCCAACTGATGGGTGTTGCGGATCATGCCGAACAGGCTCTTGTCCTGCGCCACGCCGTCGATGGTGAACTCGGCGTTGAAGATCTTGTGGCGGCAGTGCTCGCTGTTGGCCTGGGCGAACATCATCAGCTCGACGTCGCTCGGGTTGCGCGCCAGGCCGGTGAAGGCGTTGACCAGGTATTCGATCTCGTCCTCGGCCAGCGCCAGGCCGAAGCGGGTGTTGGCCGCCTCCAGCGCGGCGCGGCCGCCGCCCAGCAGATCCACATGCTCCATGGGCGCGGGCTGCAGCTCGGTGAACAGGGCAGCGGCGCCGCTGCGGTCGGCCACCACCGATTCGGTCATGCGGTCGTGCAGCAGCGCGGCGACCTGGGCCACCTGCTCGGCATTCAGCTCGGGCGTGCCGCCCAGCAGGCCGGGTTTGAGGGAAACGCGGTATTCGGTGATGCGCTCCACGCGGCGGATGGCGATGCCGCAGTTGCGAGCGATGTCGGTGGCCTTGGAGGCCCAGGGCGACAGCGTTCCCAGGCGCGGGGTGACGACGATGACGGCGCCGCTGTCCGGCCCGGCGTAGGGGTCGCCGTAGGTCAGCAGGGCGGCCAGGCGCTCCTGATCGGCCGCCGAGGGAGCCGTATCGGTGGCAACCAGGTGCACGAAGCGCGCAGCGATGCCGGTGATCTTGGGGTGGATGGCCTCGAGGGCGGGCTGGAGTTGCTGGGCGCGGAAGGTGCTGAGGGCGTTGCCGCCCGCCAGCGTGGTCATGTGCAAGGTCACGGTAGCGGCCTGTTGGGGGTGTGAGGGGTACGTGGGCACAACCGCCGCCCCGTAAAAAGTCTGCGCAGGCAGCGGTTAGCCTCCCATTTTAACCGGCCGTGTGCAAGCGCATGCAGCGTCAGAACCTGTTCACGATCTCCCAGGGGTCGCGCAGCGGCCTTGGCGGGATGGGATGCTAGGCGCGGTGCGCAGTTGATAGCCCCGCTATCAACAAGCGCCGCAACGCCGCAGACCGCCCGCCAAGGCCACTGCCCTTCGGGTTGGAGCGAAATCGGGCGATTGGACGCCCCGGCTGCTTGCATGGGCATGAGCCCATGCGGCGCCCCCGAAGCATCCACTCATCCCGATTGCGCTCCAACGCGATCCCCTGCGAGATCGTGAACAGGTTCTTCACCGCAATGGGATAATCCCCCTATGACGATCAACATCAAAAGTGCACAGGACATCGAGGGCATGCGCGTGGCGTGCCGCCTGGCGTCTGAAGTGCTGGACTACATCGCCCCCCACATCAAACCCGGCATCACCACGAACGAGATCGACCGGCTGGCCGCCGAATGCATGGCCCAGCAGGGCACCATCTCGGCCACGGTGGGCTACCAGCCCCCGGGCTACCCGCCCTACCCCGCGTCGCTGTGCACCTCGGTGAACCATGTGGTGTGCCATGGCATCCCCAACGACAAGCCCCTGAAGAAGGGCGACATCGTGAACGTGGACGTCACCGTGATCACCAAGGACGGCTGGTACGGCGACAACAGCCGCATGTACCTCATCGGCGAGGCATCCATCGCCGCCAAGCGCCTGTGCGCCATGACTTTCGATGCCATGTGGCACGGCATCGTGCAGGTCAAGCCCGGCGCCCACCTGGGCGACATCGGCCACGCGATCCAGAAGTTTGCCGAGGGCCACGGTTTTTCCGTCGTGCGCGAGTTCTGCGGTCACGGCATCGGCCAGCGCTTCCACGAAGAGCCCCAGGTGCTGCACTACGGCAAGCCCGGTACGCTCGAAGAGCTCAAGCCCGGCATGGTGTTCACCATCGAGCCCATGATCAACGCCGGCCGCCGCGAGGTGAAGGAACACGGCAACGACGGCTGGACCATCGTGACCAAGGACCACAGCCTCTCGGCCCAGTGGGAGCACACGGTGCTGGTCACCGAAACCGGCTACGAGGTGATGACCATCTCGGCCGGCTCGCCGCCACTGCCGTCCTTTGTGACTTCCACAAAGACATAAAAAGCCAGCGGGAAACCCGCTGCGCACGACTTTTGCGTGGAACACTGCATGGCCACATCGACTGCATCGCTCTCTCCGTCCATGACCGAAATCCACGCCCTGCGGGACGCCTACCGCCGCGACAAGGCGGCCCTGATGGCCTCCATCCAGGCCACGGGTGCGTCCACGCGCGGCATCCGGGTGCTGCTGCGCAAGCTCTCCACCCTCGCGGGTGAATTGCTGCAGCAGCTGTGGCAGCGCGCCGAGCTGCCGCCCGACCTGGCGCTGGTGGCCGTGGGCGGCTTCGGCCGCGACCAGCTGTTTCCCTACTCCGACGTGGACGTGCTGCTGCTGCTGCCAGACGACCGCGCGGCCGATGGCTGCAGCGTGCTGCGCGCGCAGCTCGAAGGCTTCATCGGCAGCTGCTGGGACGCGGGGCTGGAGATCGGCTCCAGCGTGCGCACCATTGCCGAATGCCTGGCCGAGGCGGCCGCCGACGTGACGGTACAGACCTCGCTGCTCGAAGCAAGGCAAATCTGCGGCAGCACCGAACTTTTCGCCCGGTTCCAGGAACAGTACCGCGCGCAGATGGACCCGCAGGCCTTCCTGGTCGCCAAGACGCTGGAGATGCGCCAGCGCCACAACAAGTACGAGAACACTCCCTATTCGCTGGAGCCCAACTGCAAGGAGTCGCCCGGCGGCCTGCGCGACCTGCAGATGATTTTGTGGGTGGCCCGCGCCGCGGGCCTGGGCAGCACCTGGAAGGAGCTGGCCGCCAACGGCATGGCCACGGCCTTCGAGGTGCGCCAGATCGAGCGCAACGAGGCCGTGCTGTGCCTGATCCGCGCGCGCCTGCACGCGGCGGCCGGCAGGCATGAAGACCGGCTGGTGTTCGACCTGCAGACCGCCGTGGCCGAGTCCTTTGGCTACCGCTCGCAGGCGCCCGACGGCTCGCGCCTGCCCATGCGCGCCAGCGAGGCCATGATGCGCCGCTACTACTGGGCGGCCAAGGCGGTCTCGCAGCTCAGCCAGATCCTGCTGCTCAACATCGAGGAAGCACTCAACCCCTCGGCGCACGAGCCCCGCCCCATCAACGAGCGCTTCTTCGAGAAATCCGGCCTGATCGAGGTGGCCAGCGACGACCTGTACCTCAAGGACCCGCACGCCATCCTGGAGACCTTTCTGCTCTACCAGACCACGGTGGGGCTCAAGGACCTGTCGGCGCGCACGCTGCGGGCGCTGTACAACGCCCGCAGCGTGATGGACGGGGCCTTCCGCAGCGACCCGGTGAACCGCGCCGCATTCATGCGCATCCTGCAGCAGCCGGCCGGCATCACGCATGCCATGCGGCTCATGAACCAGACCTCGGTGCTGGGGCGCTACCTGTGGGCGTTCCGCGGCATCGTGGGGCAGATGCAGCACGACCTGTTCCACGTCTACACGGTGGACCAGCACATCCTGATGGTGCTGCGCAATGTGCGCCGCTTCTTCATGGCCGAGCATGCGCACGAGTACCCCTTCTGCTCGCAGCTGGCCGGCGGCTGGGACAAGCCCTGGCTCCTGTACCTGGCGGCACTGTTCCACGACATCGGCAAGGGCCGGGGCGGCGACCATTCGCAGATCGGCGCCATGGAAGTGCGGCGTTTTTGCCGCCAGCACAAGGTGGAGCGCGAGGACGCCGCACTCGTCGAATTCCTGGTGACCGAGCACCTGGCCATGAGCCGCATCGCGCAGAAGGAAGACCTGAGCGACCCCGACGTGATCGCCGCCTTCGCCAGGCGCGTGGGCAACGAGCGCTACCTGACGGCTCTGTACCTGCTGACGGTGGCCGACATCCGCGGCACCAGCCCCAAGGTGTGGAACGCCTGGAAAGGCAAGCTGCTGGAAGACCTGTACCGCGCCACGCTGCGCGCCCTGGGCGGGCGGGCACCCGATGCCGCGGCCGAGGTCGAGGCCAGGAAGCGCGAGGCCCTGGTGCTGCTGGCCCTGAGCGCCCTGCCCTTCGAAGCCCACAAGGCGCTGTGGGCCACGCTGGACGTGAGCTACTTCATGCGCCACGAGGCGGCCGACATCGCCTGGCACACGCGCCACCTGTCGCGCCACGTGGGCGCACCGAAGCCCGTGGTGCGCGCGCGCCAGTCACTGGCCGGCGATGGCCTGCAGGTAATGGTCTACGCCCCCGATCAGGAAGACCTGTTCGCACGCATCTGCGGCTATTTCGACCGCGCAGGCTTCAGCATCCTGGACGCGCGCGTGCACACGGCCAACAACCAGCATGCGCTCGACACCTTCCAGATCGTGGCCGATGACCAGGCCGGCCACTACCGCGAGCTGACCCACATGGTGGAGAGCGACCTGGTGCGCGTGATCGAGGAAGGCGGCCCCCTGCCCGAGCCCACGCGCAAGCGCGTCTCGCGCCGGGTCAAGAGCTTCCCGTTTGCGCCGCGCGTCACCCTGCGCCCGGACGAAAAGGCCCAGCGCTGGCTGCTGGCGATCTCGGCCAGCGACCGCGCCGGCCTGCTCTACCTGGTGGCCCGCGTGCTGGCCCAGCACCACCTGAGCGTGCAACTGGCCAAGGTCAGCACCCTGGGTGAGCGGGTGGAAGACACCTTTCTGGTGCAGGGACCCGAGCTGCAAAACAACGCGCGGCAGATCCAGATCGAGACAGAACTCCTCAAAGAACTCTCGTCATGACGGTCAAGGCATGGGCGGCAGCTTGTCGAGCAGCTTGTCCAGCGTGACCGGATAGTCGCGCACGCGCGCGCCCATGGCGTTGAACACGGCGTTGGCAATGGCCGCGCCCACGCCGCACAGACCCAGCTCGCCCACGCCCTTGGCCTTCATGGGCGAGGAAGTGGGATCGGTCTCGTCCAGGAAGACCACCTCCTGGTGCGGAATGTCGGCATGCACCGGCACCTCGTAGCTGGCCAGGTCGTGGTTCACGAAGAAGCCTTGGCGCTTGTCCACGGCCAGATCTTCCATGAGCGCGGCGCCCACCCCCATGGTCATGGCGCCGATGACCTGGCTGCGCGCCGTCTTGGGGTTGAGGATGCGGCCCGCCGCGCACACGGCCAGCATGCGGCGCACGCGGATCTCGCCCGTGGCCACGTCCACCCCCACCTCGACGAAGTGGGCACCGAAGGTGGACTGCTGGAATTTCTTCTGCAGGTCGCCATACTCCATGGTGTCTTCCACCACCAGTTCGCCCTCGGCGGCCGCCTCTGCCAGAGGCACGGAGCGCTCGCCCGCGCGCACCATGCCATCGGCGAATTGGGCTGTTTCGGACGGCAGGCCCAGCTTCTGGGCGATGGCTTCGCGCAGCTTCACGCAGGCTGCATACACACCCGCGGTGGACGAGTTGCCGCCCCACTGCCCGCCCGAGCCAGCCGACACGGGAAAGGCCGAATCCCCCAGGCGCACCATGACCTTGTTGACCGGCACGCCCAGCATCTCGGCCGCGGTCTGGGCGATGATGGTGTACGAACCGGTGCCGATGTCGGTCATGTCGGTCTCCACCGTGACCGTGCCGCGCTGGCTGAGCCGCACGCGCGCGCCCGACTTCATCACCAGGTTGTTGCGAAACGCCGCCGCCACGCCCATGCCCACGAGCCAGCGGCCATCGCGCACCTGGCCGGGCTCCGCCCGGCGCTGGCCCCAGCCAAAGCGCTCGGCTCCGGTGCGCAGGCATTCCACCAGTTGCCTTTGCGAAAACCGGCGCTCGGGATTTTCGGGGTCGACCTGGGTGTCGTTGATCAAGCGGAACTCCACCGGGTCGATGCCCAGTTTGATCGCCATCTCGTCCATGGCGATCTCCAGCGCCATCATGCCGGGAGCCTCGCCCGGGGCCCGCATCGCATTGCCTTCGGGCAGGTCGAGCACGGCCAGGCGCGTGGCGGTCAGGCGGTGGGCACCGGCGTAGAGCAGTCGCGTCTGGTTCACGGCCGTCTCGGGCTTGCCCTCGGGCAGGTCGCCCGACCAGCTTTCGTGCGCAATGGCGCTGATCCGGCCGTTCTTCGCGGCACCGATGCGGATGCGCTGGATGGTCGCGGGCCGGTGCGTGGTGTTGTTGGCAATCAAAGCCCGCTGCAGCGCCACCTTCACGGGCTGGCGCGCCGCCTTGGCCCCCAACGCGGCCAGCAGCACATCGGCCCGGATGAAGAGTTTGCCGCCAAAGCCACCGCCCACGAAGGGCGAGACCAGGCGCACGTTTTCCTTGGGGATACCGAGGGTCTTGGCCAGGTCGCCCACGCTCCAGTTGACCATCTGGTTGGCGGTCCAGACGGTGAGTTTGTCGCCATTCCACGCCGCCGTGGTGGCATGCGGCTCCATCATCGCGTGCGACTGGTCGGGCGTGGTGTAGGTGGCATCGTGCTGCACGGGCGCGGCATCGAAGGCCTTGTCGAACTGGCCCTTGCGGGTGTCGGCCGGCGATCCGTCCTGCTCGGGCGGTTTCTGCGCCCCATGGCGGGCCGCAGCCAGGTCGAACTGGCCCGGCGTGCGCACGTACTGCACCTTCACCAGCTGCGCAGCCGCCCGCGCCTGCTCGAAGGTGTGGGCCACGACCAGGGCCACGGCCTGGTGGTAGTGCTGCACCTCGGGGCCGGCAAGCAGATGGGCGGTGTTGAACTGGCCCTTGCCCAGGGCACCCGCCGTTTTGGCGGTGACAATGGCGATCACGCCAGGCGCACCCTGCGCGGCGCGCAGGTCCATGGACTCGATGCGGCCCTTGGCAATGGCGGCGCCGACCACCACGCCATAGGCAGGGCGGGCGACTGCGTCGTGGCGCTCGTAGGCGTAAGGGGCCGTGCCGCTGGTCTTCATGGGCCCGTCGATGCGGTCCGTGGCTTGGCCGATGAAGCGCAATTGGTCGATGGGGTTGGTGGTGGCGGGGGTGTCGAATTTCATGCTTCAGCTCCTGGCTTGCGCCAGCACGGCGGCGATGGTGCGCTCGGCCAGCGCCAGCTTGAAGGCGTTGTCGTGCCCCGGCTGGGCGCCAGCCAGGAGCCTGGCCGCAGTGGCCTTGGCGCCATTGGGCAGCTCGGCCTCTGCCGCCTCCACGCGCCAGGGCTTGTGGGCCACGCCACCCAGCGCGATGCGCCCCGTGCCATTGCGCTGCACGATGGCCGCCACCGAGACCAGCGCAAACGCATACGAGGCGCGGTCGCGCACCTTGCGGTAGAGGTGCGTGCCACCCACGGGCCGGGGCAGGGTCACGGCAGTGATGAGCTCCCCCGGGGCCAGCACCGTCTCGACCTGCGGCGTGGTGCCGGGCAGGCGGTGGAAGTCTGCAATCGGTATCACGCGCGTGCGGCCATCGCCGCGCACCGTTTCCACCTTGGCGTCGAGCACACGCAAAGCCACGGCCATGTCGCTCGGGTGCGTGGCGATGCAGGCCGGGCTGGTGCCGACCACCGCATGCTGGCGCGTGACACCGCCGATGGCGCTGCAGCCGCTGCCGGGCTGGCGCTTGTTGCAGGGCATGTGGGTGTCGTAGAAATACGGGCAGCGTGTGCGCTGCAGCAGGTTGCCCGCCGTGGTGGCCTTGTTGCGCAGTTGACCCGAGGCGCCCGCCAGCAGGGCACGCGAGAGCACGGCGTAGTCCCGCCGGATGCGTTCGTGCGCGGCCAGGTCGGTGTTGCGCACCAGGGCACCGATGCGCAGGCCACCGTCGAGCGCAGGCTCCACCTTGTCAAGCTGCAAGGCATTCACGTCCACCAGGTGCACGGGGTTCTCGATCTGCAGCTTCATCAGGTCCAGCAGGTTGGTGCCGCCCGCGATGAACTTGGCACCCGGCACCCGCTCCACGGCGGCAGCGGCTTCGGCGGGCGACTGCGCCCGTTCGTAGGTAAAGGGCCTCATGTTCTTGCTCCCGCCACTTCGGTGATGGCATCCACGATGTTGGAATAGGCGCCGCAGCGGCAGATGTTGCCGCTCATGCGCTCGCGCAGTTCTTCGGCCGACAGCAGCGGCCGCGCCGTGAGGTCGGCGCTCACATGGCTGGGGATTCCTTTGCGGATCTCGTCGAGCACGCCCACGGCCGAACAGATCTGCCCCGGCGTGCAGTAGCCGCACTGGTAGCCGTCGTGCTTCACAAAGGCCGCCTGCAGGGGGTGCAGGTTGCGCGGCGTGCCCAGGCCTTCCACGGTGGTGATCTGCGCACCCTCGTGCATCACGGCCAGGGTCAGGCAGGCATTGATGCGCCGGCCATCGGCGATGACGGTGCAGGCACCGCACTGGCCATGGTCGCAGCCTTTCTTGGTGCCCGTGAGCTGCAGGTGTTCGCGCAGCGCATCCAGCAAGGTCGTGCGCGTGTCCAGCTCCAGCTCGCGCGGCTGGCTGTTCACGATGAACGTGACCTTGGCGACCGGGATGGGAAAAGTCACGCCGGGTGGCTGCGGCGTCGCCGGCACCTGGGCACTGGCAGTTGGGGTTGCCGTTGCGGCGCTGGTGGCAGCGCCGGCGATCAGCAGGTCGCGCCGGGAGATCGCCGGCAGTGCAGTCGCTGGATTCATGGTGT
Organism: Acidovorax sp. GW458-11-26-14-TSB4; assembly: GCF_059423865.1. Lineage (NCBI taxonomy): Bacteria > Pseudomonadati > Pseudomonadota > Betaproteobacteria > Burkholderiales > Comamonadaceae > Acidovorax > Acidovorax sp. GW458-11-26-14-TSB4. The sequence continues at coordinate 71,541 of NZ_JBWKYR010000006.1, read as the reverse complement.
TGTCCTGTGGGGGCGGATCGGTCCATGGTGGGCGCACGCGCATGCCGAGCCATGGCGGCAGCGTCCTGAATCCACGTAGGACGATTGCCCGCAGCCCTCCCCACCGGCAAAGCAGGCGCAGCGAGGGAAAACCCTAGTGAACCGCCGAAGGCAGCTAGCCGAAACGCGCACGGAAGCGCTCGGCACAGCCTGCCCGGGACTGGTACCCGCAGGCCGGCGCAATGCGCGGAACGCTCCACGACGTGGTCTGCACCAGCATCAGGGCGTGGTGCATGCGGATGTCGACCAGCAGAACATCGACGCGCACATGCTCCTGCGCGTTGTGGCCTCGCCGATCAAGGTGCGCAAGCGCCCCGATGTGCCCTGGCGTTCGGCCCTGAAGAGATGGCCATGCTCCGCCAAGGCGGCCAGCAGGTCCATCAGGCGGTAGCGCAGGCGCTCGTCGCTGATGCGCACATTGGCCGCGCCGCCCACCACATGCCGCAGGCTCGCGGCGAGGTCTTCGTCCCACGGCATCTGCCTGAAGGCCGGGGCAGCCGCGGCCTCCACCTCGGCCGGCGGCCGGATGCGGTGAAAGGCGTCCGGCGAGTCCGCCGACAGCGTGAGCAGCACGGAACGAAAGCGCTGCTCTGCACCACCCGGTGTCTTCACCAGCTCTGCGCAGGTGGCCGGCTGGACGAGCGGCAGCGAGGTGGGAGACTCCGCCACCACCGCACTGCCACTGCTGCCATCTTCCAGCTGCAACCGTCCGGCCACGGCCAGCACCAGCGTCGCTTCATGGAACAGGAAACGCGGCGTGTGCTGCGGCGGCTCCAGGCGGGGCTGGGCCAGACCGCACAGGCCGTGCCGCCACACCGGAGCACCCGCGGGCAGGGACCAAGCCAGATTCGCGCCGCCGCCCGCCATGGCAGCAGGCGGCAAGGCGCCCCTGGCACTCAGACGGCAGGTACCGCGGGGTTGAGGCTGTAGAGACCGGTCAGGCTGGCCTGCGCCAGCACGGGTGCAGAGGCCAGGGCGGCACGCACATTCGCACCGTTCAACGGCCCCTGCACGACCAGGGTGGGTGCGGCCAGCGCATACACCGTAAAGACGTAGTGGTGCACCAGGGTGTCGTTCCACGGTGGGCAGGGGCCGTCATAGCCGTAGTAGTCGCCCTTCATCTGCTCGTCGCCCGCGAACCAGCCGGTGTAGTCGTTGATGCCATGGCGCAGGCCGCCGGGTGCCGCAGGGCCGCTCTTGCCACGGGGCGTGACGGCGCTCGACTGCGCACCCGCTGCGATTTGCGTGGTGCCTGCCGGAATGTCGAGCAGCAGCCAGTGGAAGAAGTCCACACGTGGCAGCGCGGCAGGCACCTCACGGCCTTCCTGGTTCACGTCGTCGCCCCGGCTGGGTACATCGGGGTCATGGCAGACCACGACGAACGACTGCGTGCCCTCGGGCGCGCCGCTCCACTCGAGGTGCGGATTGCGGTTGGCCGACAGCGCGACATGCGATGCGGCATCGGGGACGGCAAAGGCAAATTCGCCCGGAATGGCCTGGCCGTCTTTGAAGCTGTGGCTGGTGAGTTGCATGGTGATCCCATCCTTGGAGGTTGGCAGTGAAGAGGAATCCGGTGACCGGCAGGCACCGGAACGCATCGGGATTCTAGGGACAGGCCAGTCGGCACGGGTTCCTCATCCGATCAAACTGGCCACCAAACGCGTCGATCTGAGGGCTCTTGGCATGTCGTATCGGTACAGGCGCTGCACGTCGAACACTTGGACGGCGACATGGGCTGTGGGCGGAGGTAGGAAGGCCCCCAAGCCCAGCCGTCTGGAGGGATGTACCCGATGGCAGGCGACCCCTGCCACATCAACCAGTCAGGCAGCGATAAACGGAAGCAAGCCATTGCATGCGCAGTGATGGTACCGGCAGCCGTCCGGACGCAAGAACGGTGTTGGACGCTGGTACGCGGCCCTCCCTGATTGCACATGCAAAAACGCCGCACGCATTTGTCCGCGCTTGCATGCAAATCAAAATGACCAATGAAAAAGCCGATGCAAATCAGAAATTTGCATCGGCTTTCATAATGGCGGAGTGGACGGGACTCGAACCCGCGACCCCCGGCGTGACAGGCCGGTATTCTAACCAACTGAACTACCACTCCTGGTAGATAGCTTTCGCCTGCATTTTTCAACACAGGCCAAGCGCTACAACTTGGCGACCCTACGGGGATTCGAACCCCGGTACTCACCGTGAAAGGGTGATGTCCTAGGCCTCTAGACGATAGGGTCAAAACCTTGGAACTAACCGAAAAAAACGTGGTGGAGGTAAACGGGATCGAACCGATGACCTCTTGCATGCCATGCAAGCGCTCTCCCAGCTGAGCTATACCCCCACG
>NZ_JBWKYR010000006.1:0-69065 GCF_059423865.1 Acidovorax sp. GW458-11-26-14-TSB4 | reverse complement strand
GGTGGAGGTAAACGGGATCGAACCGATGACCTCTTGCATGCCATGCAAGCGCTCTCCCAGCTGAGCTATACCCCCACTTGGCGCAGCTGGAAATACCTTCCCAAACTGCCTTTTGTCGACTTCATTCACACTGTGTATGTCGTCTTCATCAGAGACTCAAATTATAGACAGGTTTTTAGCCGTTTTGCAAACGAACGCGAATTTTTTCGCGCCCAAGCAATTCGAGCACCGCATCGACCGATGGTGTATGGGCCGTGCCCATCGTCAGCACGCGCACGGGCATGGCCAGTTGGGGCATCTTCAGGCCGTGGGCCGCCAGCACCTGCTTGAAGGCGGCGCTGATGGCGGCCTTATTCCATTCGCAGGTGGCGAGCGCTTCGGACAGCGCGACCATGGCGGGACGGATGGCGTCCGTCACATGCTGGGCCAGTTCGGCCTCGTTCGGGGTCACATCGCCATAGAACACCTGCGCCCAGTCGGCAAGGGCCACCGTGGTGTCGCAGCGGTCCTTGAACAGGGCGCAGATGCGTGGCAGGCGGCCATCGGCCAGGTCGGCGGCGGCCAGGCCACGCTTTTGCAGCTGGGCCGAGACCAGGGTGGCCAGGGCCTCGTCGTCCATGGCCTTGAGGTGCTGGGCATTCACCCAGCGCAGCTTGGCCTCGTCGAACTGCGCAGCGCTGCGGCCCAGGTGGTCGAGGTTGAACCATTCGAGAAACTGCGCGCGGCTGAAGATCTCGTCGTCGCCGTGGCTCCAGCCCAGGCGGGCCAAGTAGTTGACCATGGCGTCGGGCAGATAGCCTTCGTCGCGGTACTGGGTGACGGGCTTGGCGCCGTTGCGCTTGCTCATCTTCTCACCCAGCTCGTTCAACACGGTAGGCAGGTGGGCATAGACCGGCGGCTCCTTGCCCAGGGCGCGGAAGATGTTGATCTGGCGCGGCGTGTTGTTCACATGGTCGTCGCCGCGGATCACGTGGGTGATGGCCATGTCGATATCGTCCACCACCACGCAGAAGTTGTAGGTGGGCGTACCGTCGGGGCGCGCGATCACCAGGTCGTCGAGCTCATCGTTGCTGATCTCGATGCGGCCCTTGACCTTGTCGTCCCAGGCGACCACGCCGCCCTGCGGGTTCTTGAAGCGCAGCACGGGCTGCACGCCTTCGGGGATGGCCGGCAGGGTCTTGCCGGGCTCGGGGCGCCAGGTGCCGTCGTAGCGCGGCTTTTCCTTGGCGGCCATCTGCTTTTCGCGCAGGGCGTCGAGGTCGGCAATGCTCATGTAGCAGGGGTAGACCAGGCCCGTGGCCTTAAGGTCTTCGAGCACGGCACGGTAGCGGTCCATGCGCTGCATCTGGTAGAACGGGCCTTCGTCGGGCTGCATGCTCAGCCATTCCATGCTTTCCAGGATCACGTCCACCGCCACCTGGCTGGAGCGCTCCACGTCGGTGTCCTCGATGCGCAGGATGAAGTCGCCGCCCATGGCACGCGCAAACGCCCAGGGGTACAGGGCCGAGCGGATGTTGCCCAGGTGGATGAAGCCCGTGGGCGAGGGCGCAAACCGGGTGCGCACGCGGGCCGTGGCGGGTGTGGAGGTGGTGTTCTGGTCGGTCATAGTCTTGTAAGGTGGGCCGCCCTGCCCTGCGGGCCATGGTGCAGGCGAAAGGCGGCGTTCAATGCCAATAATGATAGGTGCCGGGCGGGCCCGCCCTGAAACGGCATGGGCGCCCCGATGATCGGCGCGCCCACGAATGGCTTGTCAACGAAGGATGCCGGCCCTCGAAAGAGCCTGTTTCTTATGCGTCCTGTGCGTTGGGCAGTGCCAGGCGCGAGGTGTCCTCTTCGTTCTCTTCCACGCCCACACGGCCTTCGTTCAGGCGCGCAATCTCGTCGGCGGTGATGTCGCCGGTCACATAGGTACCGTCGAAGCACGAGGCATCGAAGCCCACGATGGCCTTGTTGAGCGAGCCCACGGCCTTCTTCATGCCATCCACGTCCTGGTAGATCAGCGCGTCGCAGCCGATGACCTGGCGGATCTCTTCCACCGTGCGGCCATGGGCCACCAGCTCGCTGCTGGTGGGCATGTCGATGCCGTAGACGTTGGGGTAGCGCACCGGTGGTGCGGCGCTGGCCAGGTAGACGTTGCGGGCGCCAGCGTCGCGCGCCATCTGCACGATCTCGCGCGAGGTGGTGCCGCGCACGATGGAGTCATCCACCAGCAGCACATTGCGGCCCTTGAACTCGCTGGCGATCACGTTGAGCTTCTGGCGCACGGACTTCTTGCGCACGCCCTGACCGGGCATGATGAAGGTGCGGCCTACGTAGCGGTTCTTCACGAAGCCTTCGCGGTACGGCACGCCCAGCAGGTGCGCCAGTTGGGTGGCGCTGGGGCGGCTGGACTCGGGGATGGGGATGATGACGTCGATCTCGTTGGGCGGCACGGTGGAGACCACGCGCTTGGCCAGGGCCTCGCCCAGGTTCAGGCGCGCCTGGTAGACCGAGATACCGTCCAGCACCGAATCGGGGCGCGCCAGGTACACGAACTCGAAGATGCAGGGGTTGAGCTGCGGGTTCTCGGCGCACTGGGCCGAATGCACGGTGCCGTCCAGCGTGATGAACACGGCTTCGCCGGGCTCGATGTTACGCTCGAACACGTGCGAGGTGCCCTCCAGCGCCACCGATTCGCTGCCCACCATGACGTTGCCATCGGCGCTGCGGCCGATGGCCAGCGGGCGGATGCCGTGCGGGTCGCGGAAGGCCAGCAGGCCGTGGCCGGCGATCATGGCGATCACGGCGTAGGAGCCCTTGATGCGCTTGTTCACGGCGCGCACGGCGGTGAACACATCTTCAGGACGCAGCGGCACGCCGGCCGTGGCGCGATCGAGCTCGTGCGCGAATACGTTGAGCAGCACTTCCGAATCGCTCTCGGTGTTGGTGTGGCGGTGGTCGGTCTGGAACAGCTCGGTGCGCAGCGTCTGGGCATTGGTCAGGTTGCCGTTGTGCACCAGCACCAGGCCGAAGGGCGCGTTCACGTAGAAGGGCTGGGCCTCTTCCTCGCTGTAGGCATTGCCTGCCGTGGGGTAGCGCACCTGGCCCAGGCCCACATTGCCCGGCAGGGCCCGCATGTTGCGCGTGCGGAACACGTCGCGCACCATGCCCTTGGCCTTGTGCATGAAGAACTTGCGGCCCTGCTGGGTCACGATGCCGGCGGCATCCTGGCCCCGGTGCTGCAGCAGCAGCAAGGCGTCATAGATCAACTGATTGACGGGCGTTGTACTGACGACGCCGACGATTCCACACATAGTTCGTTTCCATCCGTTTGCGGGAACATCCCCGCTGCAAACCCACCACAGCGGCTTCTGGCCACTGCGTATCACGAAGGCAAGTGCCTCGTAAATTCTTCCGGAAGCACCGGTTTCAACCCCTCCAGCACCTGGGCCAATACCGGCGCCCCACGCGACTCCTGCCACCAGGCGGCCTCATGCATCGGCGTGAGCCGGGCCACCACGGCCACGGCCATCAGCAGCACCAGCCCCCGGAGTACCCCGAAAGCCGCACCGAGCGTGCGGTCCACCGGGCGCAGGCCGATGGATTCCACCAGCTTCTTGGCCAGCCAGGCCAAAAAGCCCCACGCAAAGACCGCGCCGATGAACACCAGCGCAAACCCCGCGGCATAGCGCAAGCTGCTCTCGGGCTCTCCCATGGGCAGCAACGCTGCCACATCGCTGGCCAGCCACTGCGCCGCAAAGAACGCCACCACCCATCCCACCAGGGACATCACCTCGTACACCAGGCCGCGCCAGGCCCCCAACAGCATGGAGGCCAGCAGCACGGCCACGAAAATCCAGTCCAGCGCCGCCATCACCGGCGCAGCAGCCTGCTCCGGCATCAAAGCGTCAGCACCGATGCCGACAGTTCCAGCGAACGGATCTTGCCGGCCGCCTTGTCCGCATCCGCGCGGTTGTTGTAGGGGCCCACGCGCACCCGGGTGCGCTTGCCGTCCTTGGTATCCACCACCTGCACAAAGGTCTTGAGGCCGGCGCGCTCCACCTTGGTGCGCGCCTCGCGTGCCTTGTCCGCGTCGGCAAAAGCCCCCACCTGCACGATGAAGCGGGCGTCTTCGGCACTGGCCGGGGCTGCTGACGCCGCCACGGCAGGCGCCGTGGTCCGGCCCTCCAGCAGGGCGCGGGCGCGGGCCGCTTCGTCGGTGCCGCTGCTGCGGGCCGGCGCGGCAGGCGCAGGCGCAGGGGTTGCTGCGGCAACCGGCCTGGGCTCGGGCTTGTGTTCAGGTTTGGGGGCGGGTTCCGGCTTGGGCACGGCCGCTACCACGGGGGGCTTGGGCACCAGAGCCGGCTTGTTGGGGCCGGCGATGATTTCCTCGCCTTCGCTCAGGCCATTGCCGGCACTGCCCTGGCCCGGCGCCGTGCGGCCTGCTGCAGGCTGCGGGGCCGGTGCGGACTGGCGCGCCACCGCCGCAGAAGCCGGCGCGGCCGAGGGGGCCTGCGCAGCAGCCGGTGCCGGTGCCGGCGCGGGCACGACCACGGGTGCGGTCTTGTTGCGGTCGGGAATCTCTATCGGTATGTCCACCGCAATGGGGCGCGGCTGGGTGTCGAACAGCAGCGGAAAGCCCACCACGCCCAGGGCCACCAGCACGGCCGCACCGATCAGGCGGTGGCGCGCACGCCGGCGCATCGCTTCGATGCTTTCGGCCTGGGGCGCAGCGCGTGAGCGCTTGGCAGCCGGCTTGTCGGCCGGTGCGGCGGGTTCACTCTGACCGGGCCACCGAAACTTGAAAAATGCCATGGAGTTGCGACTCGTGCGGAGCGCTTACGCGCCCAGATGTTTGGCGTGCAGGCGGGGAGTGCCGTTGACCAATACCCCGCCCACCGTGAAGAACGAGCCAAAGACCACGATTCTATCAGCCGGGTCTGCCGCCGCCACGGCTGCCTGCAGTGCCTGCATGGGGTCTTGGTGCACGCTGGTGGCCACCTCGCGGCGCCCGCCGGCCACCATCTGCAGGGCATTCCATTTCTGCTGCAGCGCGGCGCCCGTCTCGGCTCGCGCCGTGGGCAGGCTGGTGAAGTACCAGCGGTCCACCAGCGGCCCCACCTTGGCCAACATGGTGGCCAGGTCCTTGTCCGCCATGGCGCCGAACACTGCGTGCGTGGTGGGGAAAAAGCCCATGGCATCGAGGTTGGCCGTGAGCGCTGCCACCGAATGCGGGTTGTGCGCCACGTCCAGCACCAGCGTGGGCTCGCCCGGCACGATCTGGAAGCGCCCGGGCAGCTCCACCATGCCCATGCCCGTGCGCACCGCCTGCGCGGTCACGGGAATGCGCTCGCGCAAGGCTTCGAACGCGGCCAGCACCCCCGCGGCATTCACCAGTTGGTTGGCGCCACGCAGCGCAGGATAGGCCAGGCCCGCATAGCGGCGGCCGCGGCCCGCCCAATTCCACTGCTGCTTGTCGCCCGAGACGTTGAAGTCACGGCCCGAGAGCCACAGGTCGGCCCCGATGGCAGTGGCATGGTCCACCACGCTCTGCGGAGCCATGGGGTCGCTCACGATCGCCGGGCGGCCGGCGCGCATGATGCCCGCCTTCTCGCGGCCGATGCTCTCGCGGTCCTTGCCCAGGAATTCGGTGTGGTCGATGTCGATGCTGGTGATGATGGCGCAGTCGGCATCGATGATGTTGGTGGCGTCGAGCCGCCCGCCCAGGCCCACTTCCAGGATTGCCAGGTCCAGGCGGGCCTGGCTCATGAGGCGCAGGATGGCCAGGGTGGAAAACTCGAAATAGGTCAGCGAAATGGCCTCGCCGCCCTGCACGCGGGCGGCCTCCACGGCCGCGAAGTGGGGTACCAGATCGGCGGCGGCCACGATCTCGCCGTGCACACGGCAGCGCTCCTCGAAGTGCACCAGATGCGGCGAGGTGTACACCCCCGTGCGGTAGCCCGACTGCAGGCCCACGGCCTCCAGCATGGCGCATGTGGAGCCCTTGCCATTGGTGCCCGCCACGGTAACCACCGGGCAGTCGAAGCGCAGCGCCATGCGGCGCGCCACTTCGCTCACACGGTCCAGGCCCATGTCGATGTTGTGCGGGTGCAGGCGCTCGCAGTGCTGCAGCCAGCCGTCCAGGGTGTCGATATTATTCGTGTCCATACAGTCCGCGATTGTCGCCGAGCCCACGGTCGCGCACATCCTGAACCCGCAGTAACCATGACAAACGCAAGCACCACCATCACCCTTTACGGCATTCCCAACTGCGACACCGTGAAAAAGGCGCGCACCTGGTTCACCGACCAGGGCCTGGACTACGCCTTCCACGATTTCAAGAAGCAGGGCTTGCCCGCCGGGCACCTGCCCGGCTGGCTGGCCGCCGTGGGCCGGGACAAACTGGTGAACCGCCAGGGCACGACCTGGCGCAAGCTCGATGCCGATACCCAGGCCGCGGTGAAGGACGACGCCAGCGCCAGCGCCCTGCTTCAGGCCCAGCCCAGCGTGGTCAAGCGCCCCGTGGTGGAGTGGAAAACAGGCGGCAGCACCCGGATTTCGGTCGGTTTCGTGCCCGAAACCTGGAACGAATGGCGAAAGGGCGGCTCCAACCCCTGAGATTTCCGTGATCCAGCGCCTGGAAAGCGGAGATATTGCACAAATCTTTACGCAGTTTTACGGCCTGCCCACCCGGTTTTGACCGGCCCGGCCTAAACTTTTCAACAGTCTGGTGCGTTATGCACTGACCCTGAAAGGAGTTTCTCCATGAAAAAGATCGTCATTCTTTCCGCCCTGGCCGCCGTTGCCACCATGGCCAGCGCCCAGGAACAGGGCCGCGTGCTCTCGTCCACCCCCATCGTGCAGCAGGTGGCCGTGCCCCAGCAGGTGTGCAACAACGAAACCGTGTACAGCGGCAACCGCACCTCGGGTGGCGGCGCCGTGCTGGGTGCCATCGCCGGCGGTGCCGTCGGCAACCAGATCGGCAAGGGCAGCGGCCGTGCCGCGGCCACGGCCCTGGGCCTGATCGGTGGCGCCGTGCTGGGCAACAACATCGAAGGCAATGGCCAGCCGCAGTACGAGAACGTGCAGCGCTGCCACAACCAGACCTACTACGAGAACCGCACCGTGGGCTACAACGTGGTCTACGAGTACGCTGGCCGCCAGTACACCACGCGCACCCAGTACGACCCGGGCCGCTGGATCCCCGTGAGCGTGCAGCCGGGCCAGACCTATTCGACGGAGCCCGCCTACCAGCAGGGCTATGCCCAGCCCGGCGTGGTCACCTCGACCTACCCGGCGCCCCCACCCACCTACGTGACGCCCCCGGTCACGGTGATCGAGTACGGCTACGACCGCTCGTACCACCACCCGCGCAATCCCTACTGGCGCTGAGCGGGCAGCCTGGGCAGCCGGCGGCATGCGCACGCTGCCGGCCCAGTGACCATTGCCATTACGGGCCGCCCTCCCCCTGCGCCAGTCCTTCAAAGAGCCCTTCGGGGCTCTTTTTTTTGCCTGGCGCGGCGGCGCCGGTACGGTGGCCTAAAATCAGGGGTTTCCCTCCAACCAACGCGCATTCATGACCACCGAAAAAATCGACGGCGTGTCCGTCACCACCCAGGCCAATGTGTACTTTGACGGCAAGTGCGTGAGCCACAACATCACTTTCCCCGATGGCACGAAGAAGTCGGTGGGCGTGGTGCTGCCCGCCACGCTGACCTTCAACACCGGCGCGCCCGAGATCATGGAATGCGTGGGCGGCGAGTGCGAGTACAAGCTCGACGGCACGGACGCCTGGGTCAAGTCCGGCGCGGGCGAGAAGTTCAGCGTGCCCGGCAACTCCAAGTTCGAGATCCGCGTGGCCAGCGCCTACCACTACATCTGCCACTTCGGCTGATCCGCGAGAAAGCCCAGACCGACATGGCCACCATCCTCCAGAACCTGCCCCTGAACGAAAAGGTCGGCATCGCCTTCTCCGGCGGTCTCGACACCAGCGCCGCGCTGCGCTGGATGAAGAACAAGGGCGCCCTGCCCTACGCCTACACGGCCAACCTGGGCCAGCCCGACGAGCCCGACTACGACGCCATCCCCAAGAAGGCCATGGAATACGGCGCCGAGAAGGCACGCCTGGTGGACTGCCGCACGCAGCTTGCGCACGAAGGCATTGCCGCCCTGCAGGCCGGCGCCTTCCACATCAGCACCGCCGGCATCACCTACTTCAACACCACACCGCTGGGCCGTGCCGTCACCGGCACCATGCTGGTGGCCGCCATGAAGGAGGACGACGTCAACATCTGGGGCGACGGCTCGACCTTCAAGGGCAACGACATCGAGCGCTTCTACCGCTACGGCCTGCTCACCAACCCTTCGCTCAAGATCTACAAGCCCTGGCTGGACCAGCTGTTCATCGACGAGCTGGGCGGCCGTGCCGAGATGTCGGCCTTCATGACCAAGGAAGGTTTCGGCTACAAGATGAGCGCCGAGAAGGCCTACAGCACCGACAGCAACATGCTGGGCGCCACGCACGAGGCCAAGGACCTCGAATTCCTGAACAGCGGCATCCGCATCGTGAACCCCATCATGGGCGTCGCGTTCTGGAAGGACGACGTGCAGGTCAAGGCCGAGGAAGTCTCGGTGCGCTTCGAGGAAGGCCAGCCCGTGGCCTTGAACGGCGTGGAGTTCAACGATCCCGTGGGGCTGATCATGGAAGCCAACCGCATCGGTGGCCGCCATGGCCTGGGCATGAGCGACCAGATCGAGAACCGCATCATCGAGGCCAAGAGCCGCGGCATCTACGAAGCCCCCGGCCTGGCGCTGCTGCACATCGCCTACGAGCGCCTGGTGACCGGCATTCACAACGAGGACACCATCGAGCAGTACCGCATGAACGGCCTCAAGCTCGGCCGCCTGCTCTACCAGGGCCGCTGGTTCGACCCCCAGGCCATCATGCTGCGCGAAACCGCCCAGCGCTGGGTGGCGCGCGCCATCACCGGCACGGTGACGATCGAACTGCGCCGCGGCAACGACTACTCGCTGCTGAACACCGAATCCCCCAACCTGACCTACGCGCCCGAGCGCCTGAGCATGGAAAAGGTGGAAGACGCACCGTTCTCGCCGGCCGACCGCATCGGACAGCTGACCATGCGCAACCTGGACATCGTGGACACGCGCGCCAAGCTGGGCGTGTACTCGCGCGCCGGTCTGCTGTCGCTGGGTGGCAATGCCGCGCTGGCCCAGTTGAACGACAAACGCGGCGAGTAAACCGCCTCCAGCGCATGAAGAAAGCCACCCTCGGGTGGCTTTTCTTTTTCAGAGTGGCTACACGACCACCGGCTCGGGCTCGAGCCGGATGCCGAAGCGCTCGTAGACACTGGTCTGGATGGCCTTGGCCAGGGTCATGACCTCGCCGCCGGTCACGCTCTGCTCGCCGCGCCCGCGGTTGACCAGCACCAGGGCCTGCTTTTCATAGACCCCCGCCTTGCCGATGGACTTGCCCTTCCAGCCGCAGGCGTCGATGAGCCAGCCGGCCGCCAGCTTGATGCTGCCGTCGGGCATGGGGTAGTGCACGATCTTGGGTTCGCGCGCGATGATGTCGGCGCACTGCTCGGGCGAGACCGTGGGGTTCTTGAAGAAACTGCCGGCATTGCCCACCACGGCGGGGTCGGGCAGCTTGGCGCGGCGGATGTCGCACACCCACTCGAACATCTGCCGGGCCGTGGGGTGGTCTACGCCGGCCTCGGCCCGGCGGCGCTCCAGCTCCAGATAGCCCAGCACCGGCTTCCAGGGGCGCGGCAGGCGAAAACGCACATGCGTGATCACCGCGCGCCCGGCCAGGCCCATGCCGCGCGGCAGGCCGCCGGCCACCTCGGGCTGCGCGGGGGCGTGCTTGAACACCGAATCGCGGTAGCCGAAGGCGCACTGGGCGGCGTCGAGCGTGAACCGCTCGCCCGTGGCCAGGTCGATGGCATCCAGCGACTCGAAGCGGTCCTGCAGCTCTACGCCGTAGGCGCCGATGTTCTGTACCGGCGATGCACCCACGGTACCGGGAATCATGGCCAGGTTTTCGAGGCCCGGGTAGCCCTGGTCCAGCGTCCAGGCCACGCAGTCGTGCCAGACCTCGCCGGCACCGGCCTCCACGATGAAGGCCCGGGGCGTTTCCTCCACCAGGCGCAGGCCCTTGATCTCCATCTTGAGCACCACCGGACGCACGTCGCCGGTCAGGATGATGTTGCTGCCGCCGCCCAGCACGAAGACCGGGCCGCCAGACAGTTCTTTATCGGCCAGGAAGGCCGCAATATCATCGGCAGAATGCACGCGAACCAGGGTCTGGGCGCGCGCGGCGATGCCGAAGGTATTGCAGGGCTGCAAAGGGACGTTTTTCTCGACTACCATTGGCCCGATTGTCGCACCCGCGCATTAAGACGACACTGAACAAGTCCCTCGCGCGCCGCGCGGCCCGCTTTGGGCGGTCTGCTCCGCAAGCAAATGCTCGCCATAGCACTGGCTATGGCTGCGCTTTGCGCCTGGCAGCCCATCCCAAATCAGGGCACGCGCCATCGCGAAGACTTATTCAGTGTCGCCTTGGAGCGCTGGGGCGAAACCCGTATTCCCCAGATAGACAGAGAGCCACCACCATGCCATCTTTTGATACCGTCTGCGAAGCCAACCTGGTCGAAGTGAAGAACGGCGTAGAAAACACCGCCAAGGAAATCGGCACCCGCTTCGATTTCAAGGGCACTTCCGCCAGCATCGAGATCAAGGACAAGGAGATCACGCTGATCGGCGACGCCGACTTCCAGCTCACCCAGATCGAGGACGTGCTGCGCAACAAGCTCACCAAGCGCAATGTGGACGTGCGCTTCCTGGACATGGGCGATGTGCAGAAGATGGGCGGCGACAAGGTCAAGCAGGTCATCAAGGTGAAAAACGGCATCGAGAGCGAGCTGGCCAAGAAGATCCAGAAGCTCCTGAAGGAAAGCAAGCTCAAGGTGCAGGCCGCCATCCAGGAGGACAAGGTGCGCGTGACCGGCGCCAAGCGCGACGACCTGCAGGCCGCGATGGCCCTGATCCGCAAGGACGTGACCGACACGCCACTGTCGTTCGACAACTTCCGCGACTGAGCCAACGCGGACCCGCCCCCCCATGCAAACCTCTCGCCTGGCGATCCCGCTGGCCCTGGCCGCAGCCATGGCCCTTGCGCTGCCGGCATGGGCTGCCGGCCAGTCCATCGCCCTGGCCGGCGTGCTGGGCAGCAAGGCGCTGCTGGTGGTCGATGGCAGCGCGCCGCGCGCCGTGGGGCCGGGCGAGACGCACCAGGGCGTGAAGGTGCTGACCGTCAGCAAGGACGAGGCCACGGTGGAAGTCCAGGGCACCCGGCGCTTGCTGCGCCTGGGTGAATCCCCGGTGGCCCTGGGCTCCAGCGGCAGCGGCAAGCGCATCACCCTGACGGCAGACAGCCGGGGGCACTTCACCAACACCGGCTCCATCAATGGCAAGCCCATGACCTACATGGTGGACACCGGTGCGACCGTGGTCGCCATCGGCAAGCCCGCGGCCGACCGCATGGGCCTCAAGCCCGAAGACAGCCAGAAGGTGCTCATGAGCACGGCCAACGGTGTGGCCCAGGGCTGGAGGGTGCGCCTGGACTCCGTGCGCGTGGGCGATGTGGAGGTGCTGGGCGTGGATGCCGTCATCATGTCCACCGACATGCCGTATGTGCTGCTGGGCAACAGCTTCCTCGGAGCGTTCCAGATGACCCGCATCAACGACAAGATGGTGCTGGAAAAGCGCCACTGAACCGTCGCACCCCTGCCATGAACGCCACCACCCCGCTGCCCAACAACAGCCCCCACGAGGGCGAGTACGAAGACTTGCTGGGCCTGTGGTCGGACCTGGAGTCGGCCCTGTCGGTGCTGCTCTCCAAACCGCTGCAGGTGCAGGATTTTCCGGGCAAGGTGCGCGCCTTCGACCTGTGGCTGCAGGACCTGGTGGCGCACGACATCGATGCGGCGCTGTACCTCATGTTCCAGCTCGCCGCCACTTCGTCGGTGGGCTACAGCGCAGCGCACGCGCTGGTCTGCGGCACCCTGTGCCACATCATGGCGCAGGACCTGCGCCTGGTGCCCAGCGAGCGCGACAGCCTGGTGCGCGCGGCATTGACCATGAACATCGGCATGACCGCGCTGCAGGACGAGCTGGCCGAGCAGCGCGAGCGCCCCACCAGCGCGCAGCAGGAGGCCATCCGCAGCCACCCCGAGGAGAGCCAGGCCCTGCTGGAGCGCCTGTTCGTGAGCGACAAGCTGTGGCTTGACGTCGTGGGCCAGCACCACACCAACATGGCCGACCAGGTGCCCCTGGCCCAGCAGAACCCCGAAGACCGCCTGACGCGCATCCTGGGCACCATCGACCGCTACGCGGCCATGATCAGCCCGCGCAAATCGCGCGCCGGGCGCAGCGCCACCGATTCGGTGCGTGCCATCGTGGGCCAGGAGGTGGACCAGCGTGACGAGGTGAGCTACACGCTCGTGCGCTCCATCGGCCTGTGCCCGCCCGGCACCTTCGTGCGGCTGGACAACGGCGAAGTCGCGATTGTGCTGCGCCGCAGCGAAAAGGCCAACTACCCGCTGGTGGCCAGCCTGCTCGACCCGGTGGGCCAGCAGCAGAACCTGCCCAACCTGTACCAGACGGCCAGCGGCAAGCCACGCATCCAGTCGGCCGTGGCACGCTCGGCCGTGAAGGTGGAGCTCAACCACCGCACCATGGTGCGCCTGGGCCTGTATGCGGCGCAGCGCATCTCGAGCATGCGCTCGCTCATCACCGCGCCTGCTGCGCTGGGCGCCCGATAGCCCCCTTTGTCCCCACAGCACGGGGGAAATGCAGAAGGACCCAGCTCAGCCCTTCGCGCCCTTGGTCACCTTGGCGGCCTTGCTGCTGCCCAGGCGCGATTCCTTGCCCTCAAGCAGGCGCTTGATGTTCTCCTTGTGGCGCCAGGCCAGCAGCAGGCCCATCACCACGATGGCGGCGGCAATGCGGTTGTCGGCATTCCAGACCACGCCATCGGCCAGCAGGTAGTACATGGGCGCGAAGAGCGCGGCCGCCAGCGAGGCCAGCGAGGAGTAGCGAAAGAAGAAGGCGACGATCACCCAGGTGACCGCCGTGGCCAGGCCCAGCCAGCCGCTCACGCCCAGCAGCACGCCCAGCGCCGTGGCCACGCCCTTGCCGCCCTCGAAGCGGAAGAACACCGGCCACAGGTGCCCCAGGAAGGCCGCCAGCCCCACCAGGGCCATGGTGCCCTCCTCCAGGCCATAGGGCTTGCCGAACCAGGCCACCAGCGCCACGGGCAGCCAGCCCTTCACGGCATCGAGCAGCAGCGTGACGATGGCCGCCACCTTGCTGCCCGAGCGCAGCACATTGGTGGCCCCCGGGTTCTTGCTGCCGTAGGTGCGCGGGTCGCGCATGCCCATGGCGCGCGTCACGATCACGGCAAACGACAGTGAGCCGAGCAGATACGCAGCCACGGTGGCAATCAGGGGGTACAACACGGCGTTCAAGACAGTTCCTTTGGATGGGTCGGGTACTTGCAGGTACCCAGGCCCGCTATTCTGCCAGCGCGCAGTGCACCGTCTGGGCACCCAGCAGCTGCACACACACCTGCGGGTCGATCTGCACCAGAAAGCCGCGCCGCCCACCGTTGATGGCGATGCGCGGCAACTCGAGGATGCTGCCCTCGATGTACACCGGCATCTCGCGCCGCGTGCCGAAGGGAGAGGTGCCGCCCACCAGGTAGCCGCTGTGGCGGTTGGCGACCTCGGGCGCGCAGGGCTCCACCGACTTGGCACCGATCTGGCGCGCCAGGTTCTTGGTGGAGACCTTGCGGTTGCCGTGCATCAGCACGATCAGGGGCTTGGCATTCTGGTCCTGCATCACCAGGGTCTTGACCACCGTGAAGGGGTCCAGCCCCAGCACCTCGGCGCTGTGCAGGGCGCCGCCATGCTCCAGGTACTCATACGGGTGCTCGGTGAAGGCCACCTTGCGCGCCTTGAGCAGCTGGGTGGCAGGGGTTTCGGAGACGTGTTCTTTCTTGGCCATGGCGCAGCGATGGTACCCATTCACAGGCTCGCATGCTTGCGCCGCCCCACCTTGCGCTTGCCGTACTGTTCGATGGCGGCCACCAGCACCCCGGTGAATTCCTGCACCAGCGGCGGTTGCAGGCGCCCATCGAGCGCCAGCACCTGCAGGCGGCGCTGCTGCAGCTGCACGTCCTCAAACGGGCGGGCTGCAAGCACACCCTCTTCGACCCAGCGCGCGGCCGTGAGGTAGCTGGCCAGCGCCACATCACGCGGGCCCAGCAGCGGGAGCAGGGCCGAGGAAAAATTGCTCACCACCGCAGGCGTGTAGCGCAGGCCCTGCAGCGTGCACGACAGGTCGAACAACTGGCGCCCGGTGATGCCGGCCGTGCCCAGCAGCAACGGGTAGCGCACCACGTCAGCCACGCTCACCATGCGCTGCTGTGCCAGCGGATGGCCGGCCACGGTGATCGCGAACACCGGGGCGATGGCCGAGTGCAGCACCGCAAGGCCCTTCTCGGGCGCCACGCTGTACTTGAGGGCCAGGTCCGCATCGCCACGCTGGACCTGCACCGACACCTCCTCGGGCACGCCCACGTGCAATTGCAGCTCCACCTCGGGGTGCATTTCGCGGAACTGCGCCATCACCAGGGGCATGAAGCCGGCTGCAAACCCTTCCGTGCAGGCCAGCCGCACGCGCCGCGCCTCCTGCTCGGCCAGGCCCTGCAGTTGCTCCACCAGTTGCGCGGACTCCTGCGCATGCGCACCCGCATGGGCGAGCAGGCGTTCACCCGCCGTCGTCAGGCGCATGCCGCGCGTCTGCCGTTCGAACAGCGCCACGCCCAGCGAGTCCTCCAGCTTGGCCAACTGGCGGCTGACCGCCGACGCCGCCACATGCAGGCGCTGCGCGGCCTGGTTGACCGAACCGGTGCGCGCCACCTCCAGGAAGTAGCGCAGGGGCAGGCTCAGCAGGGACAGGGGCATGGGTCGGCTTTCGTATTGCCTTTCAGGCAATACCTTGGTGCTTATTCTCTATCGATAGCAATGGTAAACCAGCATCGATCTTGCGTGCATCGAGGCTCCAATCAACCCATCGCCCTGCCGCAGCCACCTTGTGCTGCGCAGCCCGGCGCCCTAGCCTGGAGCCCCCAATGAAACAACGTCTTCGAGTCCCCCTGCTGATGGCTACCCTTGCCACCGCCTGCGGCCTGGCCCATGCGCAGAGCGCCACCGCCGCCAAGGACGCCTGGCCCGACCCCGGCCAGAGAGTGCGCCTGGTTGTACCCTTCCCGCCTGGCGGCGGTACCGACGCCGTGGCCCGCGCCCTGGGCCAGAAGCTCGGTACCCGCCTGGGCACGCCCGTGGTGGTGGACAACAAGCCCGGCGCCTCCACCATCATCGGCACCGAGGCCGTGGTGCGCGCCAAGGCCGACGGCTACACGCTGCTGGTCTCGGGCTCCACCAGCTACTCGGTCAACCCCGCACTGCGCGCCAAGCTGCCCTACGACCCGGCCACCGACCTGGTGCCCGTGGCCACCGTGGCGCGTGCGCCGCTGGTCATGGTGGTCAGTGCCAATGCGCCGTACAAGGACCTCAACGCCCTGATCGCCGCCGCCAAGGCCGCGCCCAAGACCATCCACTACGCGACCTTCGGCTCGGGCTCGGGTCCGCACCTGGCCGGTGCGCTGCTGGAGCAGGCCGCCGGCATCCAGCTGCAGGACGTGCCGTACCGGGGCAGCAGCCAGTCGCTGATGGCGCTGATCGGCGGCGAGATCCAGCTGGGCATCGACACCGTGGCGGCAGCCGCCCCGCAGATCCGCGCCGGCAAGCTGCGCGCACTTGCCATCGCGGGCAAGGCGCGTTCGACCATGCTGCCCGGCGTGCCCACGGTCGAGGAGCTCAAGCTGCCCGCCGCCGCCTTCGACGCCTGGTATGCGATTGCCGCACCGGCGCGCACACCGCAGCCCGTGATCCGCCGGCTGGTGACCGAGGTCGAGGCCATCACGCGCGACCCCGCGATCCAGGAGCAGATGCGCGCCCAGGGCATGGAGCCCGTGCACCTGGGCCCCGTGGCCACGCGGGCCGTGATCGACGAGGAAATAGTGCGCTACCGCGCCCTGGCCCACCGCGCCAAGATCATTGTGGAGTGACAACGACATGACAACGACGACGATGAACCGAGAGCAACTGCTCGCCAGCGTGCACCAGCACTTCGATGCAGGCCGCTTCGAGGCCGACCTGCGCCGCCGCGTGGCCTGGCGCACCGAGAGCGATACCGGCCAGCCCGGCGCGCCCGCCCTGCGCCAGTACCTGGCCGACGAGATCGTGCCCGGCCTCGAACCCCTGGGCTTTGCCTGCGAGGTGCTGGACAACACTGACGCGCGCGGCGGCCCGGTGCTGCTGGCGCGTCGTGTGGAATCGCCCGAGCTGCCCACGGTGCTGACCTACGGCCACGGCGACGTTGTCAACGGCCAGGACGCCAACTGGCGCGAAGGCCTCTCGCCCTGGGAATTGAAGATCGAGGGTGACCGCTGGTACGGCCGCGGCACGGCCGACAACAAGGGCCAGCACACGGTGGTGCTCACGGCCCTGGCGCAGACCATCGCCGCGCGCCATGGGCGCCTGGGCTACAACGTGACCCTGCTCATGGAGATGGGCGAGGAAGCCGGCTCGCCGGGCCTGGCCGCATTCTGCCAGCAGCAGCGCGAGGCCCTGCGCGCCGACCTCTTCATCGCCAGCGACGGCCCGCGCGTGAATGCGGCGCGGCCCACGCTGTTTTTGGGCTCGCGCGGCGCCATCAATTTCTCGCTCAAGGTGAACAGCCGGCCTCGGGCCTACCACTCGGGCAACTGGGGCGGCGTGCTGTCCAACCCGGCCACGGTGCTGGCCCATGCGGTGGCCAGCATGGTTGACGCGCATGGCCGCATGCGGGTGCCCGGCCTGCTGCCCCCGCCCCTCCCGGAAAAGCTGCGCACCGCCATGAAGGACGTGGTGATCGGCGGCAGCGCCGACGACCCGGCCCTGACCCCGGGCTGGGGCGAGCCCGGCCTGACACCGGGCGAGCAGTTGGTGGGCTGGAACACCCTGGAGGTGCTGGCCCTGGGCGCTGGCTCACCCGCGCGGCCCGTCAACGCCATCCCGTCGGGCGCCGTGGCGCACTGCCAGTTGCGCTTCGTGGTCGGCACGGACTGGCGCAACCTGAAGGACATCGTGCGCGCCCACCTCGATGCGCACGGCTTTGCCGAGGTGGAGATCGAACTGGGCATGCAGTGCGGCGCCACGCGCCTGGACCTGCACAACCCCTGGGTGGACTGGGCGCTGGCCTCCATGCAGCACAGCGCGGGCGCGCCCGCCACCTTGCTGCCCAACCTGGCAGGCTCGCTGCCCAACGACATCTTTGCCGACGACCTGCACCTGCCCACACTGTGGGTGCCCCACTCCTACCCGGCCTGCGCCCAGCACGCGCCCAACGAGCACCTGCTGGCCAGCGTGGCCCGCGAAGGCCTGGCCGTGATGGCCGGCCTGTTCTGGGACTTGGGCGAGCCCGCGGGCGTGCCGTGGAAGGAAGGCGCGCTGGCCGCCGAGGCCAGCGCCGCCTGAAGATGTGGTGACGGCCGGGCCGTCACCTGGCCGTCACAGCGCCGGGTCGCGCAGTTCCTGGCGGATCGCGTCGATGGCCTTCAGCACTTCAGGGGACAGCGTCGTTCCCCAGGCGTTCAGGTCTTCTTCGAGCTGCGCCACCGAGGTCACGCCGATGATGGTGCTGGCCACCTGCCACTTGGTGTAGCAGAAGGCCAAGGCCAGTTGCGCGGGGGTGAGCCCGTTGGCACGCGCCAGCGCGTTGTAGCGGCGCGCGGCCTCCAGCGCCTCGGGGCGGCCCCAGCGCTGCTTGCGCACCGATTCGTAGGACGAAATGCGCGCGCCCTTGGGGGCGTCGGGGCCGGTGGTGCCGCTCTCGTCGTACTTGCCGGTCAGCAGACCGAAGGCCAGGGGCGAATAGGCCAGCAACGACACGTTCAGGCGGTGGCAGGTCTCGTCCAGCCCGTTTTCCCAGGTGCGGTTGACCAGGCAGTAGGGGTTCTGCACCGTGGCCACGCGCGGCAGGCCATGCTGCTCGGCCAGGCGCACGAATTCGTGCACGCCATAGGGCGTCTCGTTCGACAGGCCGATATAGCGCACCTTGCCGGCCTTGACCAGGCCGGAGAGCGCCTCCAGCTGCGCGTGGATAGGCGTCTCCGAGGTCTCCTTGGCCGGGTCGTAGTACATGCCGCCGAAGGCCGGCACATGGCGCTCGGGCCAGTGGATCTGGTAGAGGTCGATCACATCGGTCTGCAGGCGGCGCAGGCTGCCCTCGCACGACGCCACGATGTCGGCAGGGGTCATGCCCTTGCCTTCGCGCACCCAGGGCATGCCGCGCGACGGGCCTGCCACCTTGGTGGCCAGCACCAGCTTCTCGCGCGCACCGGGGTTCTTGGCGAACCAGTTGCCGATGATGGTCTCGGTGGCGCCGAAGGTCTCGGCCTTGGCGGGCACGGCGTACATCTCGGCGGTATCGATGAAGTTCACGCCCCGGGCCAGGGACCGGCTCAGGATGTCGTGGGAATCGGATGCATTGACCTGTTCACCAAAGGTCATGGTGCCCAGGCAAATGGGGGTGACGTGCAGATCGCTCTGACCGAGCTGGATGGTTTTCATGCGGACTCCGTTGGCAAGCCGCGCAGTTTACGGGTTGCCGGCCAAGTCTGCAGGCGTCACTGTGTCATCAGCCCGTTCGACGGCAGCGTCTCGTCGAGCAGCTTGCGCGCCGTCTCCACCCCCGCCACCGGCAGGCCCTTGGGGTCGAGCAGCCCCACCTGCACCAGCACGCTGGCCTGGTCCCAGTAGATGTGCTCGTGATAGAGCTTGTCGCCGCGGAACTTGACCACCGCCAGCAGCGGTATCTCCACGCGCCGGCCCGTAGGCGCCACGCCGGGCAGCATCCAGGGGATCTCGGTGGTGTGGGTGAAACTGAACAGCATCTCGTCGACCACCTGCGTGGCCCCTACCGTGCGCGAGATGGGGGTCAGGCTGGTGTCGGGCGGGTTGCTGTTGACGAAATGGCGGGTGTAGAAGTCATGCAGGTGCTGGTAGCCCACCCCGCCCGTCATGGTGGGGATGTGGTTCACATAGGGCTCGGCCACCATGGTGGACATGGTGGCGTCCACATCGCGCGTGGCGAACTCGTATTCGCAGTGCTTGTCCCACAGGGTCGACAGGTCGTAGTGCGGGCCCATGGCGCGCCGCAGCGCGGCCACGCTGCGCTGGTGCGCCATCAGGGCCGAGGGCTTGTGGAAATGGTCGCCGCCCGCGCGTGCAAACGCATGGTCGGTGCCGGGGTAGACGTACAGCTCCACGTTCTGCCGGCCCGAAAGCGCCTGCACGATGGCTTCGCGCGCGGGCGGTGGGCAGAAGCCGTCGAGCTCGGCGATGTGCAGCACCAGGCGGCACTGGATGTCTGCGGCCTCGGCCAGCGCGGCCTCGATGCCCACGCCGTAGTAGCCCACGGCCACGTCGGCATCGGTGCGGCAGGCCGCCAGGTAGGCCAGCTTGCCGCCCAGGCAAAAGCCCAGCACCCCCACCTTGCCGCCCTGTCCCCGGACTTCGGGCCGCCCGCGCAGAGCCGTTATCGCGGCTTGCAGATCGTCCACTCCCTTGGCCTCGTCAAAGCCCTGGTAGAGCGCAAACGCGCGCGGCATGTCGTTGGCGGCATCGAGTTCGACCTCGGGCTGCTGGCGCCAGAACAGGTCGGGCACCAGCACCACATAGCCCTCTTCGGCGTAATAGTCGGCCACGTCGCGCATGGTGGCGTTGACGCCGAAGATCTCCTGCGCAAGCACCAGCCCCGGGCCGCTGCCGCAGGCAGGGGTGGCGAGGTAGGCGCGAAAGCGGCCGCCGCCATCGGCGGCGTCGAGCGTGGTCCATTGTCCTGGCATGGTCGGGTTCCTTGTGTCTATGGGAGGGGTGGATTCAGGAGGCTGCGGCACCGGAGGTGGCCTGGGGCGTGGCCGCAACGGCGGGCGCAGCCGCATGCCGCGCCAGCAACTGGCGCGTTACCACGGCATAGTCGGCCGGGTCCACCGGCCCCAGCCATTGCTTGAGGCGGGTGAGCACGCCCAGCGGCAGTTCCATGTCCTGCAGCAGCTCGTCGATGTTGTGCACCGAGAACGGGATGATGTTGGTGCCCTTGGAGTGCTTGCCGTCGGTGCGCTCCTCCATCCAGGCCAGGCGCCGGTCGATCAGCGCGTTCATGCCCTCCTGCGGCGGCAGTTGCAGCCCACCGCGCAGCAGGTTGGCAAGCCACAGCGCGCCGATCTCGCAGTTGAGCTGGCTGAAGAACGAGGAGTTGTAGCCGTTGAACGCCAGGCGGGGCATACCCACCGGCAGGATGGAACGGTACAGCCGGAAGTTGCTGCGGGCATCGGTCACGCGCTGCAGCACGCTGGCGTCGAAGAACGGCACCTGCTGCTGCCAGCCCGTGCCGCAGACCACCAGGTCGGCGGGCACCGTCTCGCCAGTGCTCAGCACGGCCTGGCCGGGCTGCAGCGTGCGGATGCTCACGCCCTTGCGCACGCCCAACTGGCCGGCCGCCACCTTCTCGTAGAAGCCGTCGGTCACCAGGCTCACGGTGCTGCGGGCAATGGTCTCCAGCGGGGTGCCCGGGTGCAGGCCGATCTCGCGCAGCTTGAGCTGGCGCGTGACCACCGACTCCACGCTGCCCAGCATGGAGTTGCGGACCGGCAGGCCCGCACCGTGCAGGAATTTCTCGAAGCCCTTGGGTTCGATGTACTTGAACAGCGCCTCGCCCATGCGCGTGAGCAGCAGGAACTTGAAGTTCAGCACGTTCATGAACTTCTTGGGGATCTTCCAGATCAGCTGGCGTGCCAGCACCGTGGTGCTCGCGCTGTCGGCCGCAATGGCATTGGCCACGTCGCACGAAGACTTGCCGTAGCCCACCACCAGCACATGCTTGCCGCGCGCTTCATTCGCGTCGTTGAACTGGCTGGTGTGGCACACGCGCCCGCCCGCCGCCTCGAAGGCATCGGCGCCGGGGTACTGCGGCACGGCCGGCTCGCTGAAGATGCCGTTGCACACCACCAGATAGTCGAAACGGTGCGCCTCGGCCGGCAGCCCGGCTGTCGCCCGCCGGGCTTTCACGGTCCACACCCCGGCCTCTTCGTCCAGCACCGCGCTCTCCACCGTGGTGGACATGCGCAGGTGCGGAATCAGCCCGAAATGCTCGGCGTACGCATGCAGGTAAGCCTGCACCTGCTGGCCCGATGGCCACTCGGGGTAATGCGCCGGCATGGGAAAGTCCGACAGCGCATAGGTGGTGCGGGGGTTCTGCGTGGTCAGGCCCGGGTAGCGGCGCGAGGCGGCCCAGACACCGCCCACGTCGGGCTCCTTCTCGAACACCGTCACCTCGAAGCCGAAGGCGCGCAGCACCTTGGCCGTGGACAGGCCGGCAAAGCCGGCACCGATGATGCCTACGGATCGGATGGTCATGGTAGCTCCTTTACGACATGAGCTGGGGGATGGCGGGGGTGTAGGACTCGGGGCCCATGGCCGAGTAGCCGCCGTCGCAGGCATAGTCGGCACCGGTCACGAAGCTGGCCAGGTCCGAGCACAGGAACAGCACCACATTGGCCACCTCGGCCGGGTCGCCCACGCGGCGCAGCAGGTGGAAGGGCGCGGCCACGCGGTCGGTCTTGGCACGGTCGCCGCCGGTGAGCTGGTCCATGATGGCCGACCAGGTCCAGCCGGGCGAGACACTGTTCACGCGCACGCCCTCGCCCGCCAGGTCCATGGCCATGCTGCGCGTGAGCTGCACCATGGCCGCCTTGCCCACCGGGTAGAGCCAGCGCCCCGTCTGCGCCACGCCCGAGGAGATGCTGGTGAAATTGACCACGGCCCCGCCACCCGCACGCTGGAAGTGCGGGCGCACGGCCTTGAGCACCATCACCGCGCTGACCAGGTTGACGTTGAGCGAGGCCAGCCAATCCTCCCGCGGCGACGCGATCCCGTCGTCGAGGTACGAGCAGGCCAGGTTCACCAGGTAGTTCACCCCGCCATGGCGTTCGGCGGCCAGGTCCACGCAGGCGGCCACCTGGGCGTCATCGGTGATGTCGGTGCGGCTGAACAGCACCCCATCCCCCAGCCCGTCAGCCAGGGCCTGCCCTGCTTCGGCATTGATGTCGGCCACCACCACCTTCACCCCAGCCTGGTGCAGTGCACGCACCACCCCGGCGCCGATGAGCGTGGCGCCCCCGGTCACGATCGCGCTCTTGCCGCGCATGCCTTCGAATCCCTGGACCATGCTGACTCCTGTGCTGACTGAAACATGTTGCGGCGCAGCAGCGGTAACACACCGTCACACCCGCCCCGGTGCGCCCGGGTGCTAACGCTCTTGCAAAGCATCCGGGGCATGCACAAGAATAGGAAAGCTGCTCGCGCATCCGCATCCCGAAAGCGCAGGGCGTATCCCGCAAACGCATGTTTTCGCGCCCCTGCCGTGGCGTGCTTCGTGCTTGCTCCAGAAGAAACTACACCCCACCGGCCGAACCGCATGCCCACCGCCCAGCAGAGCAGCAGCACCGCGCACCCGCTACCGCTGGCGCACTACCGCCTGTTCGACAGCCATGACCTGGACGAGGCGCGCGAGTTCGTGGGCCGGGTGTTCTGCCCGCACGAGCTGGCCACGCTGCACCCGGGCGCACAGCTCGATGCCTGCCATCACAGCGTGCCCCTGCACCGCGACGCCAGCCTGAACTACGTGCAGTACGGCCCGGCGGTGCGCATCGAGCCCGGCCACCTCGCGGGCTTCTACCTGCTGCAGATACCACTGCGCGGGGGTGCCAGCGTGCGCTGCGGCGGCCAGGCGGTGGAGTCGCATGCGCTCATGGCGTCCCTGCCCTCGCCCACCGAGCCGCTGTCCATGCGCTGGCACGAGGACAGCCCGCAGTTCATCGTCAAGATCGAGCGCGAGGCCCTGCAGGCGCGCCTGTCGGCCCTGCTGCAGGCGCCCGTGCAGCAGCCGCTGGTGTTCGGGCTGGGGGTGGACCTGGCCAACCCCGCCCTCATGGGCATGGCCAGCTTCATTGCCTACCTGCGCTCGGCGGTCGAGACCAATGCCGTCCTTCTGAGCCACCCGGTGCTGGCCGAGCAGGCCGAAAGCCACCTGCTCACCAGCCTGCTGCTGTCCACGCAGCACAATTACTCCACAGCGCTGGCAGCGGGAACGGCCCTGCCGGGCAGCGCACCCGTGGTGCTGCCACGTGTGGTCAAACGGGCGCAAGAGTTCATGCACAGCCAGCTGGAGCTGCCCCTCACACTGGCCGATGTGTGCGCGCACGTGGGCGTCAGCGCCCGCTCGCTGCAGCAGACGTTCGCCCAGTGCACGGGCAGGAGCCCCATGGCCTTCCTGCGCGAGCTGCGGCTCGATGCGGTGCACGCGGCGCTGCTGCAGCCCGCCCCGTCAGAACGCGCCCCGCAGGTCTCGGACATTGCGGCGCGCTATGGGTTCTTTCACCTGGGGCACTTTGCCGAGAGCTACCGAAAGCGCTTTGGCGAAACCCCGTCCGAGACCCGGCAGGGCAGCGGCCTGCCCCGCCACTGACGCCCCCCCCGAAGCACCCGCAAACCTTCCCAGCCTATCAGGCCCGGGCCGCGAGGCGTCCTATCACTCTTGGGAGTGCATACCCCACGGGAACCTGCCCACAATGGCCGGGCGAACCGGCACTTCACCGCCAGGGCGGGCCCCGGGGAAGTTCAGTTCACCAGCCCCATCGCGACCCCCACCGCAATGGCCTGGGTCTTGTTGGCCACGTTGAACTTGCGCACCATATTGTTCAGATGAAACACCGCTGTTGCTTCAGAGATCTGCAGGATCATCCCCACTTCGGCCGCTGTCTTGCCCTTGGCCGTCCAGGCCAGGCACTCCCGCTCGCGGGCTGTGAGCTTCGGGTCGACCTTGCTCAGCAGTCCGGGAACGATGAGCCGGTTCATGACGAAATGGGCGCAGCTTGCCAGCACCAGGGCACAGGCCATGACATGCTCGAGCACCCCGGTGTCCGGGTCCATCGGCTGGTCGCGCGCGAGGCTGAACATGCTCTTGTTCCCCGCGAAGTCATGCACCGGGATGCTCATGCCAAAGCCTATTCCATGGGCCCTGGAATCCTCCCAGAGGTCGCGGCTCTGCGCCGGGTACATGGCTTCGGACCAGACCAGGGGCGTGGCCAGCCTCTTGCAGTGGCTTACCGTCGGATCCTTCCATGCGTACTCCTTGTCCGCGTAGATACGCCGCCAAGCCAGCGGATAGCCGCTGCTCACGTGCTGCACGGGCTTGAGCAAGGGGCGAGACACCTCGATGCCCAGCATGAAATGGTCAAAACCCAGCGCAGTGGCCGACTTGCGGACCACGTCCAGAAGCGACTGCTCCGAGTCTGCAGCCATGACGGCCGCGACGTCTTCCAGGGATGGCGTTGTTGACATAGAAGCTCCAAGCGAAAGAGGATGCTATGACCAACCATTCGTCGGGCTCAAGAAATTTTTGGCATCTGCTGCGAGAGCCCCTTCTCCCGCCGCAAGCGCCCCAGGTCCACTCCAGGGACGGCTACCTGCGGCTGTGTGCGAGCGAACTGGCATCGCTCGATTGGGTGTTGGCACATTTCATCGAAGACACGCGCATGGACTGGATGCGCTGCGGCGCTGCCGAATGGAGTTCCGTCAAGGACGGCCAGGTGCTCTCGCTGGGATGGGACTGGTTCCAGGTGGGGAGCCAGGGGGCCTGCATCGATCTCCCCGCCGGGATCCGGACCAATATCCAGATCAGGGACCGGCAAGGCTACGACCTGCCCCTGCCCGCTTCGCAAAGGCACCTGCTGGGCGCCATTTCCCGGATCCCGTGGCACCCGGCGCCTTGAACCTGGCAAGGGCCTGCCGCCCCTGCAACATGCGCCGCCCCTCCGATTTTTGATAGTACCGTCCAGCGCCTTGTGTTGGTGAAATCCCCCCACGCCAACGACGAGGGGAAATCGTGCATTTCGTTCAGACCCACCGACTGCAAAGCATGTCGCCCGCAGATGCAGAGGGCATGTTCAGGCTGCGCTACGACACCTTCCACACCCGCCTGGGCTGGGATGTCTCCACCGACGATGGCATGGAGCGCGATGCCTTCGATGCCACGTCGGCCGTCTACATCCTGGGCAAGACGCCGGACCACCGGGTGGACGCATGCTGGCGCCTGCTGCCCACCGTGGGCCCCTACATGCTCAAGGACACCTTTCCCGAGCTCCTGCACGGCCAGCCGGCGCCCCAGGCACTCGATGTCTGGGAAATGAGCCGGTTCGCCCTTGCAACGGAACGGATTGCTACCAGCGCAGAAGGCTTCGGGCCGCTTTCCGTCTCGCTGATGGCCGAGGCTGCGCGGTTTGCGATGGCACACGGCATCAGCCGCTATGTGACCGTGACCACCCTGGCCATCGAGCGCCTGCTCAAGCGGCAGGGGGTGCACATCCACCGCCTCGGACCACCGGTGCGCATCGGCATCGCGATGACGGTCGCATGCGTCGTCGAGGTGGATGACACCACGCTGCAGGCCGTCAACGTCGAACGCCCGCTCGCCAGGCAACCATCACCCGCGCTGTCCTGAGCCGCTAAACCAGGGCACGGCAGGCCACGCCCGGCAGCCCTCTTGCGTACGCCACCGAGCGCGAAGCGCGCGCTCCCCCCTCCCCTTGCACTGCAGGCCGAAACCGCCGCATCCAGAGACAGGCCGGCCTGCCCACCACCGCACCACCAGGAGCACGCACCATGTCCGAAACCCCGAAACCGCTGACCCCCGCCATCGCAGCCAGCCTCCCCTCCTTCGCCACCCAGTCCGGCGGACAGGGTGGGCCACAGCTGAATACCGAGACCAAGTTCATGCAGCAGTACCGCATCGCCGCTGCCGCGCACGGCGGCGGCGACATCGTTGCGCTGCGCAATGGCCGTGGCCAGGTCGAGACGTTCACCGT
The DNA here is from genome assembly GCF_059423865.1 of Acidovorax sp. GW458-11-26-14-TSB4. Lineage (NCBI taxonomy): Bacteria > Pseudomonadati > Pseudomonadota > Betaproteobacteria > Burkholderiales > Comamonadaceae > Acidovorax > Acidovorax sp. GW458-11-26-14-TSB4. Next base: position 42,973 of record NZ_JBWKYR010000006.1, on the reverse strand, counting down.
AGGGACCGACGGCACCGTCTGGAATTTCTACCCCGACACCAACAGCGACACGGGCTACAGCAGCGTCAGCACCGGCCTGGCGGCCAGGTGGGTGGTGGCAGGGCTCAATGCCGCCGGCAAGATCGTGCTGTTCGCCGCCAACAACCTGGTGCTGAACTATGTGGTCGAAACCGGCCAGGCGGGCGCGGCCCGATGGGGCCGCGTGATGACGGCACAGCTGGCACAGCCATCGACCGCCATCGCCATCTCCGGCCTGTACGCGCAGCAGATCGGCGGGCGCCTGTACGTGGCCGCGCTCACCAGGTTCAAGAGCGCCAGTCCGGGCAATGCGTATGCGCTGGCCTATGCCCTCTGGGACGACCAGCCTGGCGCGTTCACCTCCACCACGGTCAACCTGTCCACGCTGAACTGCGTGTGGTCCGGCTCGGCGGCATCGACTGCCGAATTCACCGTGCTCGACACGGTGTACCTCGGATTCAACGTGGCGACACAGACCATACGGCGCTATCCGTTTGCCGCCACGTTCAAGTCCCTGGCGGTGACAACCAGCCTGGACGGCACCGGCAACAACCAGTATTTCGCCATTCTTGCCGATGGCAACCTGTACCAGATGGTGGGCTCTACCACTTTCAGCTGGGCCCAGGTCACGCAGGGCATGGGCTACCGGGACGTGCAAAGCGCACTGTCGAACACGCATGAGGTCCAGCTGTTCACGCTGGACACCGGCGGGCGCCTGTTCCACTTCCAGCCCAGCCAGGCCACCGGCAGGGGCTGGACGGACCCCATGGTCATCGACTCGGGCGTGGCCCTGATGGGCGTGGCGCAGCAGAACCAGGGCAACCTCGAAGTCTTTACCGTGGGCACGGCACAGGCCACCCTGCGCCACCTGATCAACCAGCAGCAAAGCGGCAACTGGCAGATCACCCCCCTGGAGGTGCCGACGTCAGGGCAGGTGGAAGAGTTCATCTCGTATTCGACCGACATCATGGTGTACGACGCCGTGGGCGCGCCCATGCCCAACGCCCCGATCCAGGTGTGGGCCGCGACGCAGACGCAGATCGTCGTCAACGGCGCCTCCTACACCATCGACGCCAGCACACCTGCCAATCTCACCTGCGCCAGCTCGGGAACGCTGAGCATCACCCAGGGCACCGGCATCCTTGGCATTCCAGCCCTGCAGATCAACATCGTCAGCCAGATGCCCGCCGGCCAAGGCATTGCGCTGGAGCAGTATGCCGGCGTCCAGCAGCGCCTGGAGGACGTCACCGGCACCGAGCTGATGAACGCCAGAACGGCCGACGGTAGCTACCTGCTGCAGGAGCAGTACCGGACCGCCGAGCAGACGGACAGCCTGGCCACCGCATTCAACCAGTGCATGGCCCTGGCCGGCAACCCGCAAGTGGCACGCACCACGGGCCACGCCATGCTGGGTCCAGCCCCCAAGCGCGGTGTCGGCTGCGTCGCCAGCGACGCGACACACCTGCTCAACCGCATCACGGCACCCGCGCAAGGCACCCACTGGCAACTGGACTTTCGCAGCGGCCAGCCGCAGTACCGCGAACTGAGCGCCACCGAGGCCCACCAGTTGCTGCTGGAAAAGCGGGCGTCCCACGTGGCGGCAGGCCAGTCGGTGGGCGGTTTCTTCGACTGGATCGGCAGCATCGGCGACTTCGTGAGCGGTGTGGTGGACGGCATCATCACCGTGGTCGACACGGTCATCACCACCATCGGCAATGCCGTCAATGCAGCCATCTCGTTCGTGGTGAATGGGGTCACCTACCTGTTCGAGACGGTGGTCGAGTTCATCGAGCAGGCCTTCGATCTGGTCGAGGTGTTCTTCGCCCAGGTGAAGGTGGTCTTCACCCAAATCTTCGAGTGGCTCGGGTTCATCTTCTCCTGGTCCGACATCCTGCGCACGCATGAAGCGCTGTCGTACACCATGGCCCAGTTCCTGGGCTTCCTGCCGGGTGCCGTGGCCGGCATCCAGAGCCTGTTCGACGAAGGCATCGCCACGGCACGCAGCGAGTTGGCCGCAGTATTCGACCAGTTGGTGGCCAGCGTGGGGGGCACGGCATCGCTCGGGGGCTACACCAACAGCCAGACGCCGTCCGAACCGGTCTACTCGTCGGGCAATGCCAACAACCTCGTGCTCAACGCTACGCTGGAGAACTCGTCGGCATCGAGCCAGGTCAATACCGTGCTGCCGCCCAACGCCAGCCCCTGGGACATCCTCACCCAGCAGATACAGGCGTGGACCACCTCCGTCCAGGACGACCCTGCCTTCACCGCGGCCCTGGGCTACATGCAGAACCTGGGCGGCAACCCCGACCAGATCTTCTCGCAGCTGCTGTCAGCGCTGCTGCGCGTGGTGCAGGGCCTGGCCAATGCCATGCTCGCCGGAGTCCAGGCCATCGTCGACGGGCTGCTGCAGCTGGTGCAAAGCTTCCTGACCACCCTGCAGCAGGAATTCACAGCCGAGTGGAACATTCCCTTCGTCACCCAGTTCTATGCCTGGCTGACGAATGGCTCTGCCCTCTCGCTGGCCGACCTGTCCTCCCTGATCCTGGCGATTCCATCGACCATCATCTACAAGGCCATGTACGGCGCGGCGCCCTTCCCCGACCAGGGCAGCGTGGACCAGTTCAAGGCCTCGTTCAGCGCGCAGACCATGCTGGCCAATTCCGGCCTGGCCCAGGGCACACCGGCCGGAAATAAGAAAGCCGCCGTCGAGGCCCCGGTCCCTGCCGTCCCCCTGTCAGCCGGGGCGCTGAATGCGGCGCAGGTACTGCTCGGGGTGTCCGCCACCGTATCGAGCTTCGCCTATGGTTTCCTGTCGGCCGGCATGGACCTCAAACCCACCACCGGTGCCGGCGCCGTCGACCCGCTGGTCAAGGTGCTGACCAAGTTCGCGCTGGGCACGGAGATCTACGCCCAGGCAGCGTACTGCCCATGGATCTACAGCGCAGGCGGCCCCAACTGCTCCACGGCCGATGGCGCCGGCAAGTGGGTCTGGATCTACACCTGCCTGGGGGTGGTGCTCGATTGCGGCTTTGCGGTGTACGAAGGGGCCTTCCCTGAGAACGACGACACCGTCCCCGGCCTGGTAGTGGCCACCCTGTACGGTGCCGGGCATGTCATCGTCACCGGCATCACCTTCAGCGAACTGAGCGGCCTCTCGCGGGCCGCCAACATCGTCCAGTGCGTTCCCGAGGTGTGCAAGCTGCTCAAGCTGCCGACCATCGAGACCGCCACATCGGGCATCTCGCTGGTCGTGGTTGCCGCAGCAGACGCGCTGTGCATCACCGCCGCCGGCGTGATCTCTTTCGCCGACCTGCTCGCATCCTCCAACGCATCTCCAAGCCCCATTGCCGGAGCGGTTCCAGCCCTGCTGGGTTGATCGCCCAGCACATCCGCACCGCCCGATTCCCCAACCCTCTCCCCTCAAGGAGTTCATCATGCTGATCCGCGTTCCCAAAACCCAGACCATTGTCAGCCGCGGCCCCGTGGGGCTGCCCACCATGCGCGCCGCCCAGGCCGTCAGCCAGTTCAATGGGGTCTATCTGCGCCCGAACTCCGGCAACAGCGGAAGCATTCCCGCATCCGGCCCGTATTCGGCATCGCCCGACATCTGGTTTGCGGGCACCACCCCCATTGCCAACTTCCAGCAGGTCCTGGCCACGGACAGCAGCTACGCCACCTCGTCCAGCAACAACATCTACTCGGGCCAGACCAACCTGATCTATGTTCGCGGCAAGAACGGTGCAACCGTCAACAAGACCAACACCGTGCAGCTGTATTACGCACCCTCGGGCATCATCAACTCGCCCTCTCAATGGCAGAACAACGTCATCAAGACAGACCTGGGCCAGACGCAGGGCCACATCAACAACCTGGCAACGAACACCGTGGGCGTCTGCGACGCCACCTTCGTGTGGACCAATGTGACGCCTCCGCCGCCAGGCAGCGACCATTACTGCCTGTTCGCGCAGTTCAACGACGCCAACAACAGCAATCCCTTCCCCAGCGTGGACACCGCGCTGGACATGGGCTCGCTGATCATGAACAACCTGGGCTGGGGCTGGCGCAACACATCGATGATCGCCGCCACACCCACGTGGCAGTACACCGAGCCACTGTCCATTCCGGTGGACTACCCCACCACCAACGCCTACTCCATCTTCATCTCGCCCACCGGCTATGTCGGCTGGGATGCGGAGTTCTATGCCAGCCGCCCCGACTCGGCAGGCAATCCCATCAGGCTCGGCCGCACCAAGGTGACGCAGGACGGCGTGTTGCTGGGCGTGAGCAGCGCCGTGCTGGAGCCGGGCTACCAGGCGCTCATGACCGTCAACATGTACAGCCCCAACGGCAGCAAGCCGCCCGCAGGCGCGCGCGTGCCGATGTCGGTGAACTACGTGGCCTCGGCGCCTGCGCAACTGCGGGAGGCCGTCGCCCGCAACCTGATCGACGCGGAGTTCATGTTTCGCCTGCGCCGCCACTGCCCTGAGGTTTTCGATATCGGCCCCCAGGCCTGGATCATCCAGGGCACCTACAACTGGGAGACGGTGAGCAGATAGCCCCCGGCACCCCGCTCTTTCCTTCAACACCCATCAGGAGAACCCTCATGACCACAGGATTTGCCAACCAGCCAGCGCCCGCCCAGGCCAGCACTGCCTCGACCTACGACGGCTTCTATTTCCGGGACAACCTCGCATCCACCGGCACCATCCCGGCCGTCAGCCCGTTCAACCAGAGCCCCGACATCATCCAGAGCAGCGTGCCGGTGCCCAATCCGACAGTAGCCTTCAGCACCATCGACAGCTGGAAGCAGGCCTACCCCACCGAACCCACGCCGGGGCAGAACTACTACTACCTGCGCGGCCTCAATGGATCGCTGGAAGCATTCGACGGCAGCGTGCGGCTGTACTGGGCCCCCTCGCAGCTCATCCTCTTTCCGTCCAGCTGGAAGAACAACCCGCTGACCACGCAGAAAGGCCTGGAGGACGCCAGCGTCCAGGCTGATGCGGGGCACATCGGCGTGGGCGCCCAGCCCTTCCTGCTGAACACCGGATCAGAGCGACTGCCAAACGCAGAATCGTTCTACGCCTTCGTCTCCCAGAACACGGCCAGCGCCATCCCGACCGTCAGCAGCTGGCTGGAGATGTCGCAGTTGCTCACGCAGCAACTCGGGTTCGGCTTTCGCAACATGGTGTCGTTCGATCCGGTGGAGGGGGCCATGCTCTACCGGCTGGGCTTCGACATTCCCATGAGCGTGGGAGAGTCCGCCACATTGCAGATCGGTGTTTCCGTCCAGGGCATTCCGGCCGGAGACACCATCGGCCTGATCACCGACTGCTACACGCCGGAGATGACATCCATCGCCCTGCTCCCCACGAAAACCAATGGCAACGGCTATGTGGCAGGCATCCAGGTGAATGTGGACCCCGGCTTCAACGCATCCATCGCCATCCAGTACTGGAACACCTCCGGCAAGGTACCGCCTGCGGGCAGCCAGATCACGGTGACGGCCAACTACGTGATTCCAGAGGACAAGTTCGAAAAGGCACTGACCCTGGGCGTGCTGGATTCCCGCTATGCCCAGGCGGCTACCAGCGACGGCATCGGCCCGCAGCAGATCGCCCCGGTAGGATCCGTCACCTTCGTGACCACACAGGCCAGTTGAGGGGCAGAGGCAGCAGAAGAAGCGCCCCGCGCAAGCATGCAGCAGCAGCCATGGACAGGTCAGCCCGGCTGCGCCACAAAGGCGTCCGCAAAGAACGCCGTGGGCCGCATGCCCGCCTGGACAGCCAGGTCGCGCCGCGCAGCATCCACCATGGCCGGTGCGCCGCAGGCATACACCTCGTGTTGCGACAGGTCCGCATGGTCCTGCAGCACGGCCTGGTGCACCCAGCCGGTGCGGCCGGTCCAGCCGTCCGATGCCGGTGCATCGGAGAGCACGGGCACGTAGGTCAGGCGGCCCTGAAGCGCACACTCCCATTCAACGCACAGGCTGTGCAGATACAGGTCGGCCCGCGTACGTCCACCCCAGTACAGGTGCATGCGGCGCCTGCTGCCGGTGGCCAGCAGCTGTTCGACCAGCGCCTTCACCGGTGCGAAGCCGGTGCCGCTGGCCAGCAGGATGGCAGGTGCCTGCGAGTCACGGTCGTGCATGCCGAAGGTGCCGAACGGTCCTTCGATGCGCAGCACGTCGCGCGCCTTGAGCTTGCCGAACACCTGGTCGGTGAACAGCCCGCCGGGCAGGTGGCGGATGTGCAGCTCCAGTTGCTCCTGCCCTTCGCGGGCCGGCGTGGCCAGCGAATAGCTGCGCCGGCGGTTGCCGGGCAGCAGCACATCCACGTACTGGCCGGCCGCGTAGTGCAGGTGCTGGCCCGGCGGGGGTTGCAGCAGCACGCGCACCACGTCGGGTGCGAGGCGCTCCAGCGCGGCCACGCGCACCGGCAGCTTGCGCACGGCGATGCCGGGGATGTGCGGGATCTCCGCGCATTCGATGAGCAGGTCGCTGGCTGCCTGCGTGCAGCACAGCAGGTGCAGGCCCTGCCCTGCCTCCTGCGGCGACAGCGCAACAGGCTGGGCGCCCGGCAGGTAGGCGGCCGCGCCATCGACGACCCGGGCACGGCAGGCGCCGCAGGTACCAGTCTTGCACTGGTGGAGCAGCAGGATGCCCTGGCGCAGCGCGGCATCGAGCACGCTTTCGCCCGCCTGGCTGGTGAAGGACTTGCCGGACGGCAACAGGGTGATGGCGCACGCGGGCGCTTCGGCCACGGCTGCGCCGGCCTCTTCGGTCATCTGCATGGGGAAAACCTTGAACGGTCTACACGGTGAGGTAGCGCGACCACAGGCCGCGGTCGGCATTGAGCGCGGCGGAGTCGCCCTGCCAGACCACGCGCCCGCGCTCCAGGATCACGTGGCGATCGGCCAGGCCCACCAAGCGGTGCACGTACTTGTCCACCACCAGGATGGTCTGGCCTGCGGCCTTGAGCGTGGCCAGGCAGCGCCAGATCTCCTCGCGGATCACCGGCGCCAGGCCCTCGGTGGCCTCGTCCAGGATGAGCAGGCGCGGGTTGGTGGACAACGCCCGGCCGATGGCCAGCATCTGCTGCTCGCCTCCCGACAGCTGGTTGCCCAAATTGTTCTGCCGCTCCCTGAGGCGAGGAAAAACGCCGTAGATGCGCTCGATGTCCCAGGCGTCGCGCAGGCCGTTGCGGTGGTCGGCAAAGGCCTGCAAGTGCTCGCGCACCGTGAGGTTGGGGAACACGTGGCGCCCCTCGGGCACGATGGCCAGGCCCAGGCGGGCGATGGCATCGCTCTTGAGTTTGTCGGTCGCCTGGCCGGCAAAGCGGATGCCGCCGGCCGTGGGGCGCAAGGCCCCCACCAGGGTCTTGATGGTGGTGCTCTTGCCCATGCCGTTGCGGCCGAGCAGGGACACCACCTCGCCGGCCCCGATCTGCAGATCGATGCCGAACAACACCTGGCTCACGCCGTAACCAGCCTCCAGGCCCTGGCAGCTCAGCAATGGCTCGGGCGCGCTCATGGGGTGGTCTCCAGGATTTCGGTGCCCAGGTACACAGCCTGCACCTCGGCGTTGTTGCGGATCTCGTCGGGCGTACCGGCGGTGAGCACGCGGCCATAGACCAGCACCGAGATGCGGTCGGCCAGGCGGAACACGGCCTCCATGTCGTGCTCTATCAGCAGCACCGCCATGTCCTTGCGCAGGGTATCGATGAGCTGCACCATCTGCTGCGACTCATCGGGCCCCATGCCGGCCATGGGCTCGTCGAGCAGCAGCAGCTTCGGCGCCGACGCAAGCGCCAGCGCCACGTCCAGCGTGCGCTGCGCGCCGTGCGGCAAGGCACCCGCGACCTCATCGAGCTGGCCCTGCAGCCCCACCCGCTCGGCCAGGCGGCCGGCCTCCTCGTAAAGCCCGCGCTCGTGCGCACGGGGTTTCATGAACCGAAAGCTCGACCCGCTGTGCGCCTGCACGGCCAGCAGCAGGTTGTCGCGCACGCTCTGTTTGGGAAAGATGCGCGTGACCTGGAAGCAGCGCGACAGGCCCTTGGCCACGCAGCGGTGCATGGGCAGCGCGGTGATATCGGTGCCGCCCAGCAGCACGCGCCCTTCATCCGGTGCCAGCAGGCCCGAGATCTGGTTGACCAGCGTGGTCTTGCCCGCACCGTTGGGGCCGATCAGGGCATGCACCTCGCCATGCGCCACCGACAGGCTCACATGGTCCGTGGCCAGCAGGCCGCCGAAGCGCTTGACCAGGCCCTGCACTTGAAAAAGGCTCATGGCTTGCTCCTTGCGCGCAGGTCCGCCAGCGCGGCCAGGCCCTTGGGCGCGTACAGCGCGGTGGCGATCAGCAGCACGCCCAGCGGCATGTGCCAGTAGTCGGAGTGCAGCTTGAGCGCCTCTTCCAGCGCCAGCCATACGGCCGCGCCCAGCGGGCCGCCCCAGCGCCGGCCCAGGCCGCCGATGACGACCATCACGATCAGCGTGGCCGACTGCGTCCAGTGCATCATCGACGGGCTCACGAAACTGTTGCCCGTGGCCAGCAGCGCCCCGGCCAGGCCAGCCATGGCGCCGGCCAGCGTGAAGGCCGCCAGTTGCAGCAGATACACGGGGTAGCCAAGGGCACGCATGCGCGTTTCGTTGTCGCGGATGCCCGCCAGCGCCGCGCCGAAGCGCGAAGCCGTGGCCCGGTCCAGCCACCACAGCACCAGCGCCACCAGGGCCAGCACCACCCAGTACAGCGTGGGCTCGTGCATCGCATCCAGGCCCAGCCCCAGCGCGGGCCGCATGGGCAGGGTGTAGCCGTCATCGCCGCCGTAGCTGCGCAGCGAGACGAAGACGAAGTACAGCATCTGCGCGAAGGCCAGCGTGATCATGATGAAGTACACGCCCTGGGTGCGCAGCGAAATGGCCCCTACCAGCGCAGCCACCAGGGCGCCCGCCACCACGGCAGCACCCCAGACCACCCAGGCCGACGTGGTGCCCGCATCGCTGAGCACCACGACGGCATAGGCGCCCACCCCCACGAAGCCCGCATGCCCCAGCGCCACCATGCCGCCAAAGCCCATGATGAAGTTCAGGCTGGCGGCGGCCAGCGCCACCACCAGCACCCGGCGCACAAAGCCGACATAGAAATCCAGGCCCAGGGCCGGTGCGACCAGGGGAAAGGCCGCCAGCGCGGCCAGCAGCACCAGCGGCAGCAGTGCGCCGCGCCAACGCGGCACGGCAGTTCCCACGGGCATATACGAAGTCAGGGAAGCGGACATGCTCAGGCCTTGGCAGAAAACAGCCCCGCAGGGCGAAAGCTCAGTACGGCAGCCATCAGGGCGTACATGGCGACCTCGGCAAACAAGGGCCCCAGGTCGGCCGCCACGGAAGGCGGCAGCGTGGCGCGCAGCAAGATCGGCAGGAAGGCCCGGCCAATGGTGTCCACCAGCCCCACCAGCAAGGCCGCCACGAAGGCGCCGCGCACCGAGCCGATGCCGCCGATGACGATGACCACCAGCGCCGGGATCAGGATGGATTCGCCCATGCCCACCTGAACGGCCATGATGGGCCCCATGAGCGCGCCGGCCAGGGCCGCCAGCGCAGCGCCCAGCACGAAGATGCCGCAGAACACGCGCTTGACGCGCACGCCCATCAGTTCGGCCATCCACCGGTCCGAGGCACCGGCCCGCACCAGCATGCCCACGCGGCTGTGGTTGACCAGCAGGTACAACAGCCCCGCCACCGCCACGCCGGCCACCAGCACCACCAGCCGGTACGAGGGGTATGGCAGGCCCGCGAACAGCTCCACTGGGCCCGCGAGCAGGGCCGGCGTGGGTGCCATCACGGGCGAAGGGCCCCAGGCCATCTTCACCGCGTCGTCGGCCACCAGGATCACGCCGAAGGTCGCCAGCACCTGGGCCAGGTGGTCGCGGCCGTAGAGGCGGCGCATCAGCGTTACCTCCAGCAGCGCGGCCACGAACACGGTGGCGGCGATCGCCACCAGCACCGCCCCCGCGAACGAGCCGCTGTGCACATGCACCGTGGCCGCCACATAGGCGCCCACCATGAACAGCGAGCCATGCGAGAGCTTCATCACGTCCATGATCCCGAAGACCAGCGTGAGGCCGGCCGCGATCAGGAAGAGCATGAGCCCGTAGCCCGCTCCGTTGAGCAATTGCTCGATGACGAGGATCCAGTTCATGGTGTGCAGGGAATGCGCGAGGGCAGTGGAGGCAGGGTCACTTCAGCGGGCATTGCGAGGAGAAAGCGTCGCCGTAGTTCTCCAGCACCGTCTTGATGGTCTTGTTGGTCACGCGGCCCTCGGCGTTCTTGCCGATGGTGCGCAGGTAGAAGTTCTGCACCGGGTAGTGGTTGTTGGCATAGCGGAAGCTGCCGCGCACCGAGGGGAACTGCGCCTTGGCCAAGGCCTTGGCCAGGGACTCGCGGTCGCCCACCTTGCCGCCCACGGCCTTCACGGCCGCGTCCATGGCGCTGATGACGTCGAAGGCCTGTGCGGCGTAGATGGACGGGTAACGCCCGCCGTACTCCTTGCGGAAGGCGGCCACGAAGGCCTTGTTCGGTGCGTTGTCCAGGTCATGCGCCCAGTGCGAGGTGTTGAACAGGCCCAGCATGGGCTCGCCCACCGCGCCGATGATGTCCTCGTCGGCCGAGAAGCCGCTGGTCACCAGCATGATGTCCTTGGACAGGCCGGCCCCCACGAACTGCTTGATGAAGTTGATGCCCATGGCGCCGGGCAGGAAGAAGTACACCGCCTCGGGCTTGGCGGCACGCAGCTGCGCCAGCTCGGTCGCGTAGTCGAGCTGGCCGACCTTGGTGTAGATCTCGTCGAGCACCGTGCCCTTGAACTTGCGCTTGAAGCCGGTGAGGCCATCCTTACCCGCGGGGTAGTTGGGGGCGATCAGCACCATGCGGCCAAAGCCGCGGTCGGCCGCGAACTGGCCGGCGGCCTCGTGGTACTGGTCGTTCTGGTAGGCCGTGCCGAAGAAGTAGGGGTTGCACTGCGCGCCGGCCAGCTGGCTCGGGCCCGCGTTGTTCGACAGGTAGGGCACCTTGGCCGCGAACAGCGTGGGCGCCACGGCCAGCGCCACGTTGGAGGCGATGGGGCCGGTGAACAGGTCGATCTTCTCGCGCTGCACGAAGCGGTCCACCAGCTGCTTGGCCTGGTCGGGGCTGCCGGCCATGTCGGTCTGCAAGAACTCCACCGGCTGGCCACCGAGCTTGCCCGCGAGCTGCTTGATGGCCAGGTTGAAGCCGTCGCGCGCATCGGCACCGGGGCCGGAGAACGGACCCGAGATGTCGAGCGCCATGCCGACCTTGATGGGGCCCTGCTGCGCCATGGCCGTGAAGCTGGCGCAGGCGGCCAGGGTGGCCAGGGCGGCTGCGCCCAGGCGGTTGCGAAGCGAGGTGCGGGAGAGTTGTGCCATCTTCGATCCTTATCCATCAACAAAAAAGAGAGCCAGGGGGCTGGGCAGTCGGGGCGTCAGAGACCGACCTCGACGCGCCCCGCCACCACGCGCACCGGGAACGTGCGCACCGCTTCGGTGACCGGCGCCTTGCAGGGCGCCCCCGTGCGGATGTCGAAGGTGCCCTGATGCAAGGGGCATTCCACACAGCCGTCTTCCACCCAGCCATCGGACAATTTGGCGGCGCCATGGGTGCACAGGTCGTACAGGGCGAACAGCCCCTCCCCGTCGCGGAACACCGCCACGGGCAGCCCCTGCACCACCACGGGCCAGACGGCGCCGTCCGGGAAATCCTCGGGCTCGCCCACGTCGTGCCAGGCGGCTACCGCGCCCTGCTCCAGTGCCTTGTCGGTCGTTGTCTGCATGGTGCGGGTCCTCAGATGGGGGTGGCGAGCAAGGTGGCCACGCGCGAGGTGTCGTACACCACGCGCTTGCTGCGGTAGCGCCACTCGCCCTGGTGCTGCACCACCTCGTCGAGGTAGGTGCCGGCCTGGTAGACGCTGGATTCGCCTGCCGTGCCGGTGATCACCACCACGTAGCTCGACTGGGTGTGCACCACGCCGTCCTTCACCGCGGTGATCACCAGGCCCGAGGTGCCGTGGCGATAGACATGGTCCTCGAAGATGTTGGCGTGGCGCAGCGAGAGCACGCGGTCGCGCAGCATGCCGGCATTGCGGCAGTACATGATGGGCGCGGGAAAGCCCGCGTCGAAGTTCTCCTTGGGGATGATCTCGTAGCGGCCCTCTTCGACGAAGAAACCGGGCCACTCTTCGAGCCGGTTGTTGTCCAGCGCGCTCACGTAGCGGTGCTGCAGTTCCAGCAGTTCGGTCCACAGCTGCAGGCGCTCCTGGCGGCTGATGCCGATGGGGGCGGTGGGGGTGGTCATCGTGGTCATGGCGTGCGGTCCTTCAGTAGCCCATCAGTCCCTGGTAACCCACCCAGAAGCGGCGGATCAGGTTCTCGGTGATCACGGTGTCCATCTGCTCGGGCGCCTCGCGCGCCATGGCGATGTAGGAGTGCTTGTCGCCGTCGCGCACGGTGCCGCGCTGCACCAGCTCGGTGGCCTCGGTGTCCTCCATGGAGATGTAGCCCGCCGGCCCCACCAGGTTGGCCTGCAGCAGGCGCAGCTCGCGCAGCTCGGGCGTGTCGTCGGCGTAGCCGAAGAAATGGAACACCAGCTCGAAGTTGCCCGGCCCCTTGGGCAGCAGTTGGCGCACCACCAGCGTGTTGTGGATCTGCTGCACCACCAGTTGCGGAAAGATCGGCTGGATGTGGTTGGTGGTCATCTCGTCGAACTCCTTGATCTGGCCGAGCAAGGTGGGCTCTTCGAGCGTGAAGCCCTCGTCCATGGAGCGGATGTTCTGCGCGCTGTAGGCGGCGGCGGTGTCCGTCTCCACCTCGGGCTTGGTCACGGTGATGATGCTGTGCAGGCCGTGCGTCGCATCGGGAATGGAGCGCGCCTTCATCCCCACGCGGAAGATGTTGAAGGTGGTGTGGAACAGGTGCAGCAGGCTGGCGTGGTAGGGGTCCTTCACGTTCTCGAAGTACAGCTTCCAGTTCGACTTGGAGTACTGGCGCGTGCAGCCCAGGTAGACGATGGGTTTGTGGAAGATGCGGTCGATCCACGGCCGCATCTGCTCGCCCAGGTACTCGGGCAGCGGCGGCGTCGCGTCGCTGAAGGTGGCGAACAGCAGGCCCTTGTAGCTGTCCACGCGCAGCTTCTGCAGGCCATGTTCCTCGGTCTTGAAATCCTTGGGCATGCCGACCATGCCCTTCTGCCCGCGGCGGAACGGCACGCCCTGCAGGTCGCCGTTGGCGGCAAAGCTCCACTGGTGGTACACGCAGGTGTGGCTGGCGGCGTTGCCGCGCTTTTCGCGGCACACCATGGCGCCGCGGTGGGCACAGCGGTTGACCCAGCAGGCCAGGCCCTCGGCCGTGCGCGTGACCACCACGGGGGTGTCGCCGACAAAGGTGGACTTGAAGTCGCCCACATTCGGGATCTCGGCTTCCAGCCCCAGAAAGCTCCACACCGGGCCACGGAAGATGCGCTCCTGCTCGCGGTCGTAGACCTCCTGCGAGCTGAACACCCGGTAGGGCACGTTGGAGCCATCGGGCTGCGGAAAGAAGACCTGGCGCTGGGCCTTGAGCGAGGCAGGTGGCGCAACGGCGACGACGGGGATTTCAGACATGGGAGCGACCTCTTCGATTGGGTTGCCTCCATGCTAGAAATCAACACCCTGCCCCGCTATCCACTATCGGCACGCGGCGCTGCGGGCCTGTCCGGTTCTTGCAAATGTGCGGTGGTGGCCCGCTCAGTTGACGGCGGTCTGGCTCGGCAGCTCGCCAAAGCGCTCGCGGTAGTAGCTGGAAAAACGCCCCAGGTGGCCAAAGCCGAACTCCAGCGCCGCATCCGTCACGCAGTGGCCGGGGCGCTCCATCAGGCGCGCACGCACGGCATCGAGCCGCATGTTGCGCAGCAGCGCCATGGGCGATTCGCCGTGGTGGCGCTGGCACAGTGCATTCAGCCCGCGCACGCTGACACCAGCGGCGCGCGCCAGGTCCTCCAGCGCCACGGGTGCGCACAGGCGGCTGCGCATGTAGGCGTCGAGCCGGTCCAGCCGGCCCATGTCGCTTGGCGGAACGGGGCTCGCGGCGTCGATGTCCATCGCCCCCAGCGACAGCAGCGGCGCAGCCGGCACCGGCACGCTCTGCGCGCAGGAGGCCAGGAACAGCGCCACATTGCTCTCCATGTGGTCCACCCAGCGCGCATGCGCCGTGCTTTCCACCGCCTGCTGGCTCACGTGCAGCAGCGATTGCATGAGGAAGTGCCACTGCTGGCCCTGCCCCGCGCTCAGCGGCAGCAGCGGGTGCACGAAGGTCGAGTCGCCCGCCAGCGACTCGGGCGCCCAGGCGCGCAGCAGGCTGCACGGCACCTTGAGGATGAGCTGGCGCGCGCCCTGCTGCCAGTGCATGTGCAGGTTGTGGCGCGGCGCGATCAGCGCAGCGGCACCGGCCGGCAGGCGCACGGGCACGCCATCGGACACCAACTGTGCAGTGCCCGAGAGCGAGAGGTGCACCAGCACGAAATCGTCGAAGGGGCGCGGGCGGATCTCCACCTCCGCACCGTATTGCAGCATGAACAGCTGCAGCTGGCGCACGCGCACCTTGGACAGCGCCGTGGCCACGGGCCCACCGCACCATTTCAGCCCATGGTCCGAGAACTCGCGCGCCACCAGGTCGTGGGAGTCCACCCGCAGGTCCGACGTGAAGACCGGGCGCTGCTGCAGCGCCGACAGATCCAGGGACAGGGCGGACATGGGAACCATCGGACAGAGACCTCGCGTGGGAAGGGACGCAGCTCGCATCGGGGCGCACCGCTTTGATGTGCATCAACCGCAGCAATTTCCATACCCATGTGCCGGCAGGCGCCCATGCGACACCCCCACGGCCATGCCAGGCGGGCTGCCGACGTACCATCGGAGCCAGACCCGTCCATCCCTCCCCTTCGCGCTCCATGTACTCCACCGTCCGCCCCTCGCGCAGCGAGTTCGTCCCCATCCGCACCCTCAAGTACCACGTCCGCCAATGGGGCGAGGCCTCCCAGGACCCGGCCAGGCCCCCGCTGGTCCTGGTGCACGGCTGGATGGACGTGGGCGCCTCCTACCAGTTCGTGGTGGATGCCTTCTCGGCCGCGTTTGCCGAGGGCCGGCACATCATCGCGCCCGACTGGCGGGGCTTCGGCCTGAGCAAGCTGCCGGCCCCATGCGACCACTACACCTTTCCCGACTACCTGGCCGACCTGGACATGCTCCTGGACCACTACGTCGGCGACCGCCCCGTGGACCTGGTGGGCCACAGCATGGGCGGCAACATCGCCATGATGTATGCGGGGGTGCGGCCCGGACGCATCCGCCGGCTGGTCAACCTGGAGGGCTTCGGCATGCCGGCCACGAAACCCGAGCAGGCGCCCAAACGCTACGCCCAGTGGATCGACGAGATCAAGAAGCTGCAGCAGGGCGAGATGGCCCTCAAGGCCTATGACGGCGTTGAAGGGGTGGCCCAGCGCCTCATGAAGACCAACCCGCGCCTGTCGCAGGACAAGGCCGACTGGCTGGCCCAGCACTGGGCCGAGCCCAATGCACTTGGCCGCTGGGAGATCCTGGGCGACCCGGCGCACAAGATCACCAGCTCGCAGCTGTACCGGCTGGACGAGGCCCTGGCCCTGTATGCGCAGATCGAGGCCCCGGTGCTGGCCGTGGAGGCCAGCGACGACAGCCTGGGCCAGTGGTGGAAGGGCCGCTATGCCCTGCCCGAATACCACCAGCGCCTGACCCATGTGCGCGACTGCCGCACGGCCGTGGTGCAGGATGCCGCCCACATGCTGCACCATGACCAGCCGGCAGCGGTGGCCCGGCTGATCGAAGAACACCTGTCCTGAAGCGGCCTGTAACGTCGGGTTTCCACCGGTGCAAGGGGCTTTGCCAGGCCCGCCCCCGGTCCGTGAGAAAATGGTTGATTCGGAAGATGCCGAACCCGCGTTCGCGCCGCCCCATGCGGCCTTGTGCGGGCGGGACAGGCAGCGCCGCCAGCCAGGCTGCCAGGGCCTTGCCACCGCCATGCGCGGGGCACCCATGGTGCATCGACCACCCTACAGAACCGAACAACCATACGACAGGACACCATCATGGACGCAGAACGCATCAACCTCATCGGCACCACCCTCGACGACCTGGCTCTGCGCACGGCAGAGTTACGGAGGTATCTTTGACTTCGATGCCAAATTCGAACGCCTGAGAACCGTCAACGCCTCGCTGGAAGACCCTGCGGTCTGGAACGACCCGAAGAAAGCCCAGGAGCTGGGCAAGGAGCAGAAGTCCCTGTCCAGCGTGGTCGTCACGCTGGACAAGCTCACCCGCGAGCTGGCCGACAACGCCGAGCTGTACGAGATGAGCAAGGAGGAAGGCGACGAGCCTGGCCTCATGACCATCGAGGCCGAGACCGCCAAGCTGCGCCCGCTGATCGAGGAACTGGAGTTCCGCCGCATGTTCAGCAACGAGGCCGATCCGCTCAACTGCTTTGTCGACATCCAGGCCGGCGCCGGCGGCACCGAGGCCTGCGATTGGGCCAGCATGCTGCTGCGCCAGTACCTCAAGTACGCCGAGCGCAAGGGCTTCAAGACCACGGTGGAAGACGAAACCCCGGGCGACGTGGCTGGCATCAAGAGCGCCACGATCAAGATCGAGGGCGAGTACGCCTTCGGCCTGCTGCGCACCGAGACCGGCGTGCACCGCCTGGTACGCAAGAGCCCGTTCGACAGCTCGGGCGGCCGCCACACCTCGTTCGCCTCGCTCTTCGTCTACCCCGAGATCGATGACTCCATCGAGATCAACATCAACCCGGCCGACGTGCGCACCGACACCTTCCGCGCATCGGGCGCGGGTGGCCAGCACATCAACAAGACCGACTCAGCCGTGCGCCTGACGCACATCCCGACCGGTATCGTGGTGCAGTGCCAGGACGGCCGCAGCCAGCACAGCAACCGCGACGTGGCATGGCAGCGCCTGCGCAGCCGGCTGTACGACTTCGAGATGCGCAAGCGCATGGAAGAGCAGCAAAAGCTCGAGGACACCAAGACCGACGTGGGCTGGGGCCACCAGATCCGCAGCTACGTGCTGGACAACAGCCGCATCAAGGACCTGCGCACCGGCGTGGAAATCTCGGCCACGCAGAAGGTGCTGGACGGCGACCTGGACGCCTTCATCGAAGCCTCGCTCAAGCAGGGCGTGTGATGCAGCGCGACGCAGCAGCCGCCACCACTGTCGAAACCACGGCCCCAGGCCGCAGCGCGATCCCCGTCGAAGCCTTCATCTTCGACATGGACGGCACCATGATCGACTCCATGCCCTGGCACGCCAAGGCCTGGGTGGAGTTCGCGCGCCGCCGCGGCATGGCCATCGACGTGCCCGACCTGATGGCCCGCACCACGGGCCGCAACGGCACCGAGTGCATCCGCGAGCTGCTGCAGCGCGAGGTGGAGCAGGCCGAGGCCGATGCCCTCACGCGCGAGAAGGAAGACATCTACCGCGAGCTGTTCGGCCCCTCGTTCACCGAGGTGGCGGGCTTCCGCCGCTTCGCGGCCCATGCCGCGGTGCAGGGCTACAAGCTGGCGGTGGGCACGGCGGGCGACATCCACAACGTGGCCTTCGCCATGGCCCGCCTGTCCATGGAACCCGAGCCGCTGACCATCGTGCGCGGCGACGAGGGCCTGCCGGGCAAGCCGCAGCCGGCCATCTTCCTCGAAGCGGCACGCCGCATCGGCGTGGCGCCCGAGCGCTGCGTCGTCTTCGAGGACGCGCCCTTCGGCATCGAGGCCGCGCGCCGCGCGGGCATGCATGCCGTGGCGGTGTGCAGCACCCACAGCGCGCTGGAACTCGCCGGCCCGCACGTGCTGGCTGCCGTGCGCGACTACAACGAACTCATGAACACCGACTTTCTGGAGCGCATCCATGTTGCCATCGCATAACGCCGACGCCAGCGGAGCGGGCCCGGCCACCGCCATCCGCCGCGAGGACTACACCGCCCCCGCCTACTGGATCGACAGCGTCGAGCTGACCTTCGACCTGGACCCGGCCAAGACGCGCGTGCTCAACCGCATGACGCTGCGCCGCAACCCCGACGTGGCCGAGCAGCCGCTCAAGCTCGACGGCGAGGACCTGAACCTCGCGCGTGTACTGGTCAACGGCCAGGGCACCTCGTTCAAGATGGAAGGCACCCGCCTGGTGCTGGAGAACCTGCCCACCGGCACCGATGCCTTCGCGCTCGAGATCTTCACCACCTGCTGCCCCGCCAAGAACACGCACCTGATGGGCCTGTACGTGAGCCAGGGCACTTTCTTCACGCAGTGCGAAGCCGAGGGCTTCCGCCGCATCACCTACTTCCTGGACCGCCCGGACGTGATGGCCAGCTACACCGTCACCCTGCGCGCCAACAAGGCCCAGTACCCGGTGCTGCTGTCCAACGGCAACCTCGTGGACAGCGGCGACCTCGACGAAGGCCGCCACTTCGCCAAGTGGGTGGACCCGCACAAGAAGCCCTGCTACCTGTTCGCCCTGGTGGCGGGCAAGCTGGTGGCGCGCGAGCAGAAGATCCGCGCCCGTGCTGGCACGGACCACCTGCTGCAGGTCTACGTGCGCCCTGGCGACCTGGGCAAGACCGAGCACGCCATGAACTCGCTGATGGCCAGCGTGGCCTGGGACGAGGCGCGCTTCGGCCTGCCGCTGGACCTGGAGCGCTTCATGATCGTCGCCACCAGCGACTTCAACATGGGCGCCATGGAGAACAAGGGCCTGAACATCTTCAACACGAAGTACGTGCTGGCCAGCGAATCGACCGCCACCGACGTGGACTTCGCCAACATCGAGAGCGTGGTCGGCCACGAGTACTTCCACAACTGGACCGGCAACCGCGTGACCTGCCGCGACTGGTTCCAGCTGAGCTTGAAGGAAGGCCTCACCGTCTTTCGCGACCAGGAGTTCAGCCAGGACCTGGCCGGCAGCCTCTCAGCCCGCGCCGTCAAGCGCATCGAGGACGTGCGCGTGCTGCGCACCGCCCAGTTCCCCGAGGATGCCGGCCCCATGGCCCATCCGGTGCGGCCCGACAGCTACATCGAGATCAACAACTTCTACACCGTCACCATCTACGAAAAGGGTGCCGAGGTGGTGCGCATGATGCACACCCTGGTGGGCCGCGAAGGCTTTGCCAAGGGCATGAAGCTGTATTTCGAGCGCCACGACGGCCAGGCCGTGACCTGCGACGACTTCGCCCAGGCCATTGCCGACGCCAACCCGCAAAGCGACCTGGCGCGCCTGCTGCCCCAGTTCAAGCGCTGGTACAGCCAGGCCGGCACGCCGCGCGTGAAGGCCACGGGCAGCTACGATGCCGCCGCGCGCAGCTACACGCTGACCCTGTCGCAAAGCTGCGCGCCCACGCCGGGCCAGGCCGAAAAGCTGCCCTTCGTGATACCGGTCAACCTGGGCCTGCTCACGCTCGACGGCGCCGCCCTGCCCTTGCAACTGCAGGGCGAGGACGCCGCCAGCGCGCCATCGCGCACCGTGGTGCTGACCGAGGCCTCCCAAACCCTGGTGTTCACCGGCCTCGATGCCGCGCCCGTGCCCTCGCTGCTGCGCGACTTCAGCGCCCCCGTGGTGCTGGACATCGACTACAGCGACGAGCAGTTGCTTACCCTGCTGGCCAACGACCCCGACGCCTTCAACCGCTGGGAAGCCGGCCAGCGCCTGGCGCTGCGCACCGCCATCCACGCAATCACCGGCAGCGGCCCGAGCAGCGGCGACATCCTGCCCGCGGCCGTGGTCGATGCATTGCGCGGCGTGCTGCGCAACCCGGTGCTCGATGCGGCCTTCAAGGAACTGGTGCTCACCCTGCCGTCCGAGACCTACATCGCCGAGCAGCTCGACGTGGTGGACCCGCAGCGCATCCACGCCGTGCGCGAAGCCATGCGCGAACAGCTCGCCCTGGCCCTCAAGGCCGACTGGGAATGGGCGTGGGAACAGAACCAGGACACCGGCGGCTACAGCCCCGACCCGGTCTCCTCGGGCCGCCGCTCGCTCAGCGGCATGGCATTGCACATGCTGTGCATCGCCGCCCAGCGCACGGGCGACGAGGTGTGGCCCGGCAAGGCCTACCAGCGCTTCAAGGTGGCCAGCAACATGACCGACCGCTTCAACGCGCTCACGGCCCTGGTGGCCAGCGGCAGCGTGCACGCGGCCCCGGCGCTGGCGCGCTTCCACGCCCTGTTCAAGGACGAACCCCTGGTCATCGACAAGTGGTTCGCCCTGCAGGCCGGCGCGCCCGACAAGGGTGGCAATGTGCTGCCCGCCGTGCGCCAGCTGATGCAGCACCCGGACTTCAGCCTGAAGAACCCGAACCGCGCGCGCAGCGTGATCTTCAGCTACTGCAGCGCCAACCCCGGCGCCTTCCACCGCACCGACGCGGCCGGCTATGTGTTCTGGAGCGACCGCGTGATCGAGCTCGACGCCATCAACCCGCAGGTCGCCGCCCGCCTGGCGCGCGCGCTCGACCGCTGGAAGAAGCTGGCCGAACCCTGGCGCACGGCCGCCCGCGAGGCGATTGCCCGCGTGGCCACGCGCCCGGACCTGAGCAACGACGTGCGCGAGGTGGTCACCCGCGCGCTGGCAGACTGACGACAAGCGACACACCATGGCATTCACCGATTCCGCGCAGGAGTTCGCGCGGCGCTTCAACCAGTTGCTCGACACGGTGTACGACGCCGACGCCATGTTCAGCGGCTCGGCCATGTCGGCCGACCTGGCCGCCCTGCGGCCTCTGGCCGAAGGCCTGGGCGCAGAGTCGCCCGAGCTGGCCCAGTTGCTGTGGCTGCAGTTCGTGGTGTATTCCAAGCGCCAGATGGACGACGAGGGCCTGCCCCTGGGGCTGCGCTCGCTGGCCATCCGCTCGGCACTGGGCGACCTCACCACGGCGGACCGCTGCCAGAAGCACTACGCCATCGGCGAATCGGCGCTGCAGTCCGAAGAGTACGACACCGCCATCGAGCACCTGCGCCAGTCGGCCCACTGGGCCGAGCAGGAGGGTGCCACGCTGAGCGCAGACCAGAAGCTGGGCATCCGCGAAGAGATCGGCTATGCCCTGCACGAGGCCGGCCGCTTTGCCGAGGCCCTGGCACACAACCAGCAGTTGCTGGCCGACGCACGGCAGGTATTCGGCTCCGACACCGACCAACGCCTGGCAGGCCTGGTGAACAACCTGGCGCAGAACGCCTACGAACTGGGTGACCCTACCCAGGCACAGCACTACCTGCAGCAGCGGCTGGCCCTGGGCCAGACCCTCAAGGACGATGGCATCGTGCTGGACACCCTGTTCCAGCAAGGCGTGCTGGCCCATGAGACCGGCGACAGCGCCCTGGCGCACAGCCTGCTCCAGCAGCGGGTGGCCATCGCCCGCGCCAGCGGCGACGAAGACCTGCTGGAAGAAGCAGAGGCCACGCTGGCCGAGCTGTCCGAGCGCGAGCAGCAATCCAAATAATCCAAAACCCGCCAAGGACGATTCAACGATGAGTTCCCGCATATCCCTCACCCGCTACCTCGTCGAACAGCAGCGCATCGACGGGCACATCCCTTCCCAACTGCGCCTGCTGCTCGAAGTGGTGGCGCGCTCGTGCAAGAGCATCAGCCAGGCCGTCAACAAGGGCGCCCTGGGCGGCGTGCTCGGCTCGGCATCGAGCGAAAACGTGCAGGGCGAGATCCAGAAGAAGCTGGACATCATCGCCAACGAGGTGCTGATCGAAGCCAACGAATGGGGCGGCCACCTGGCGGCCATGGCCTCGGAAGAAATGGACGGCATCTACCTGGTGCCCAACCGCTACCCGCAGGGCGAATACCTGCTGCTGTTCGATCCCCTCGATGGCTCGAGCAACATCGACGTCAACGTGAGCATCGGCACCATCTTCAGCGTGCTCAAGAAGCCCGACGACGACCGCGGCGTCGAGGCCGGCGACTTCCTGCAGCCCGGCACCGCCCAGGTGGCCGCGGGCTACTGCATCTACGGCCCGCAGACCACGCTGGTGCTGACCGTGGGCGACGGCGTGGCCATGTTCACGCTGGACCGCGAGCAGGGCTCCTTCGTGCTCACCGAAGAGAACGTGCGCATTCCGGACGACACCAAGGAATTCGCCATCAACATGAGCAACATGCGCCACTGGGACGAGCCCGTGAAGCGCTACATCGACGAATGCCTGCAGGGCAAGGACGGGCCGCGCGGCAAGGACTTCAACATGCGCTGGATTGCCAGCATGGTGGCCGACGTGCACCGCATCCTCACGCGCGGCGGCATCTTCATGTACCCCTGGGACAAGCGCGAGCCCAACAAGCCCGGCAAGCTGCGCCTGATGTACGAGGCCAACCCCATGTCCTGGCTGATCGAGCAGGCCGGCGGCGCGGCCACCAACGGCAAAGAGCGCATCATGGACATAGTGCCCACGCAGTTGCATGAACGCGTCAGCGTGATCCTCGGATCAAAAAATGAAGTGGAACGCGTGACAAGCTACCATTCCACGCTATAATCTAAGTCTTACGCCGGTGTAGCTCAGTCGGTAGAGCAGCTCATTCGTAATGAGAAGGTCGGGTGTTCGATTCATCTCTCCGGCACCAAACGCAAAGCCCCTGATTCGCAAGAGTCAGGGGCTTTTTGCATGGCACCATGCCACGAGGAGCCTACCGTGAGCCAATCCCTCGATCTCGATCTGCTGCGCAGCCTTGTCGCCGTTGCCGAAACCGGCGTGCTGGGCAAGGCCGCAGCGCGCGTCGGGCGCACACAGTCGGCGCTGAGCATGCAGATGCAGCGGCTGGAAGACGTGGCCGGCCAACCCCTGCTGCACCGCACGGCCCGCGGCGTGACGCTGACCGCGGCGGGCGAGCGGCTGGTGCAGCACGCGGGCGAGTTGCTGCGCAAGCACGACGAGGCGCTCGCCGAACTGCGCGGCACGCAGATCTCCGGCGTGCTGCGCTTGGGCTGTCCGGACGACTATGCCGCCGTGTTCCTGCCGTACCTGCTCCAGGGCTTCGCCAGCCTGCACCCCCGCGTGCAGATGGAGGTGGCATGCGCCCCGACGCCCCGGCTGCTGGAGCTGGTGGCCAGGCGTGCGGTCGACCTGGCGCTGGTGTCTGTGCAACAGGGCCGTGGCGATGGAGAAAAAGAAGAAGTGGTGCGCAGCGAGCCCCTGGTGTGGGTGGCCCGGCGCGGTACGGCACTGGCGGCCATGGACCCCCTGCCCCTGGCCCTGGGTGCGCCGGACGCCCTCGACCACCAACTTCCCCTGCGCGCCCTGAAGGCCGCGGGCCGCAGCTACCGCATCGCCTATGCCAGCAGCAGCCTCATGGGACTGGTCGGCATGGCCCGCTCCGGGCAGGCCGTCACGGTGCTCACGCGCACCGCAGTGCCGGACGACCTGGAGATCCTCACCCCAGCGCACGGGCTTCCCGAGCTGCCCAGCGTAGGCATCACGCTGGCCTTCGACCGCACCCAGCCCTCCGCGCTCACTGCGGCGTTTGCAGCCCACGTGCACCGGTTCCTCCCGCTGGCCTGAAGGCCCGTCACCCGCAAGGGCCGGCCATCACCGCCCCTGATGCCGCACATCAGAATTATTCGCTTCCCGGGCCGGGTTCGCGTCCCTAAGCTGGCAGGACGACAAACCACCCCGCCAGAGAGGCCCCATGTCACGCAACACCAACCCCACGTTCTGGGACAACGCCCGCAAGCACCTGATCCGCTATGGCGGCAGCTTCGAGCCCCTGATCATCGAGCGCGCCCAGGGCAGCTTCGTCTACGACGCCGATGGCCGTGCCATCCTCGACTTCACCTCGGGCCAGATGAGTTCGCTGCTGGGCCATGGCCACCCGGAGATCGCCCAGGTGGTGGCCGAGCATGCGCGCAACCTGGACCACCTGTTCAGCGGCATGCTCAGCCGCCCGGTGGTGGACCTGGCCACGCGGCTGGCGGAGATCGCGCCCGAGGGCCTGAGCCGCTCCATGCTGCTGAGCACCGGGGCGGAAGCGAACGAAGCCGCCATCAAGATGGCCAAGCTGTACACCGGCAAGTACGAGG
The DNA here is from genome assembly GCF_059423865.1 of Acidovorax sp. GW458-11-26-14-TSB4. Lineage (NCBI taxonomy): Bacteria > Pseudomonadati > Pseudomonadota > Betaproteobacteria > Burkholderiales > Comamonadaceae > Acidovorax > Acidovorax sp. GW458-11-26-14-TSB4. Next base: position 18,818 of record NZ_JBWKYR010000006.1, on the reverse strand, counting down.
TCGTGAGCTTCGCCCAGTCATGGCACGGCATGACCGGGGCCGCCGCCTCGGCCACCTACAGCGCCGGGCGCAGGGGCTACGGTCCGGCGGCCGTGGGCTCCTTCGCCATCCCCGCGCCCTACCCCTACCGGCCCCGCTTCGAGCGCAACGGCGCTTTCGACTGGCAGGCCGAACTCGACTACGCGTTCGAGCTGATCGACCAGCAGTCCAGCGGCAACCTGGCGGCCTTCATCGCCGAGCCCATCCTCAGCTCCGGTGGGCTGATCGATCTGCCGACCGGCTACCTGGCAGCCCTGAAAAAGAAATGCACCGAGCGCGGCATGCTGCTGATCGTGGACGAGGCCCAGACCGGCGTGGGCCGCACCGGCCTCATGTTCGCCTGCAACCGCGATGGCGTGGCCCCGGACATCCTCACGCTGTCGAAGACACTGGGGGCGGGCCTGCCGCTCTCCGCCGTGCTGACCTCTGCCCAGATCGAGGAAACCTGCCACGAGCGCGGCTTCCTGTTTTACACCACGCATGTCTCCGACCCGCTGCCGGCCGCCGTCGGCCTGAAGGTGCTGGAGGTGGTCACGCGCGACGGCCTGGTGGAGCGCGCCAGGGTGGCCGGGCAGCGCCTGGAGGCAGGCCTGCGCTCACTGCAGGCCGAGTTCGACTGCATCGGCGACGTGCGCGGCCGCGGCCTGCTGCTGGGCGTGGAAATCGTCAAGAGCAAGACCGGCAAGCAGGTGGCCCCCGAACTCGGCTCGGCGATCACCCGCGCCTGCATGGCGCTGGGCCTGAGCATGAACATCGTGCAGTTGCCAGGCATGGGCGGCGTCTTCCGGATCGCACCGCCGCTCACGGTCAGCGACTCGGAGATCGATCTCGGCCTGTCCCTGCTCAAGCAGGCCATCGAGAAAGCCGCCTGAACAGCCAGCCCGGCAGCCGCACCGGAACAGAAGACGGGAATGCCCGCCTGCGGTGGTGCATCCACGACGAACCGGCAAACGTCAACAACCGTCAGTTGGGGGCGTTTGCCGGCCTTTTCGAGGCCATGCGACCCGACCGTGCGGGCATACTGGATGCGGTCAACGATTGCAGCAGACATGAGCCCATCTTTCGCCCCAACCTTGCAGGCCCCGGCCATGGACCGGAGCGTGCTGCACGAGCGCAGAAGCGGCACGGACCGCCGCCAGCGGGAAGACGGCCCGCCCGGCAAGCACGAACGCCGCCGCTCCATAGAAAACCGCCAGCCCGAAGTGCGCGAGCTGTATCTTTCACACGAGGAAATGGTGGCACTGGGCTTTGGACGGGCGCCATCGCCCGCAGTGCAGCACCGGCCTGGCTGAGGCGCAAGAACCTGTTCAATGAACCCGGCAGGCGAGCCAGCGCCTACCCTCCCCCCTTCAGTTCATCTGCGTCTGGTAGGCGTCGCGCGCACTCAGCACCCGGTGGGCCACCATGTCGAGCGCCGGGCGCACGTTGCCCTGCTTGTCCGTCCAGACCTTGGGCGTGATGGAGCCGGCCACGGAGATGGACTCCCCGTCGTGCAATTGCTCCATGGCCATGCACACATCGTCATCGAACGCGATGACGTTGACGAACAGCATCTCACCTTCCGCACTGGGGGCCCGCACCTTGGCCACCATGTAGGGCTTACCCACCTTGTCAAGACGGCGCTCTGGACCCCCGTACAGGCGGCCCGAAATCAGTCCATCGATCATGCAATCCCCACTGAGCACTTGTTGTCGTTGTCGGGGCCACCACCCCACCCCACCCGGCTGAACAGGACACGCACCAAGGCCTGCCATGCGCACACACAAAAAAGCCCAGGACCACGGGCAATGGGCTTTCATTGCCAATGGCAGGTCATCGGCGCTGCGCAACGTCCTGCAGGCAGTCTCGGGCACGACTGCCATCGCCTGGACCATGCCACCGAACCACCCGGCACCCGGGCATGCCGACACCTGTGTGCGCAACCCCCACGGCCATCCCACAGCCTGTACCTATTGTAACCATCGGCCTCGATGCAAGGGGCTTTCACCGGGCAGGTGCGGCGGCGGCGCGACAGCTGACCAGCACGGCCCGGGCGGGTGCGGCTCCCCGCGGTGCAGGGCAGCGCGGTCCACCGGGATTTGAAGCCACCCCACAAACCGGTCACAATGGCCCTGCAACCTCCACCAGTTCACACCCACCATCTTTCGAGAGGGGCTACCATGGCTGTTCTGGACGACGCCAGCATCGAACTGCCCTGTCCGCACTGCCAGCAGACCGTCAAGGAACGGCTGGGCAGGCTCAAGCTGAACCCGCGCATCACCTGCCCGCGGTGCCGCCGCACCAGTGAGGTCCAGCCCGAGCAGCTGCAGCGCGCCACCCACAAGCTCACCCAGGCTTTTGCCAACATCCAGCAGTCGCTGGCCCGGCTGGGGCGCTAAAGGCCCGCTCCAGGGCACCCCACGCTCCTCGGGTGCGCGGGCGAAACCACCGGCTGCAGCGCCGGCTACAACACCGGCTTGGCAGGGGGATTGTTGGCAGACCTGGGTACAGCAGCGTCCGCGGGGGTCGCCGGCGCGGGCACTCCATCGGCTGTCGATGCGGCAGGCGGACCGCCAACCGGCGCCGCCACGGCGGCGGGCGGCGTCCACTCCATCGCCAGGTAGCGCTGGCGCACCGACTCCGGCGTCTGGCTGCAGACGTGCTGCCCCACCTGCACGAGCTCAGGCACGCGCACACACAGGCCCGGCGAGTGCCGGAACGGGGTGGTTGTGTATTCGTCCACGTAGCGCATCTCGCCATCACCCAGCCGCACGGTGTAGCGGAACTGGTAGCGCGACTGCGGCCTGCGGTCCGTGGCCGAACCAATGGCCGCACCCAGCGGCAGCGCAGGCGCCCGGGTGGCACAACCCGCCACGAGGACCAATGCGGCCGCGCCGCCCAGCACCTTAAGGTAGGAACTTGACTGCACGGCCCTTGCCCTCCAGGCTACCCCAGCTCATCATCGAAATGCCCACGTCGCCATAGCGCCAGCACCACCGCGTCAGCACCCATGGCAGCAGCCCTCTAGCGCAGCCTGTCGTTCACGAGCTCGGTGTCGGCGCGGGATGGAAGGCCGTGGTCTTGTTGACCTTGACGGTGATCTGGCCAAGAAAAGTCTTCGACCTTGCGGTCGCAGAACTTACCAGAAACACATGGATACATAAACAAAAATGGGTTGCGCTGCCGGCGGCGAGCACCCATGCGAGGCCAAGGCTGCCCAAGGGCTCCGTGCAGGTACCGGGATGAAGGAAAGCATGACCACCAGAACGCGATGGCAAGGCCGCCGGCCGGCAACACCCGGTGTGCTGATCGCCAGGCTGCCGCAGGCGAGCGCACAAAGAAAAACGGGCTACCGCTTGTGGCGATAGCCCGTTGTTCATCGGAAAAAAATGGTCGGCGTGGCGGGATTCGAACTCGCGACCCCTTGCACCCCATGCAAGTGCGCTACCAGGCTGCGCTACACGCCGACAAGACTTAGATTATATGCACAAATTTGGCTAGTTCGGAGAAAGTAGGGCTCGAATCTCAAATAATTCCTGGCGCACTGCATTCGAGTCGAAAACAAAGGCCGACGAACCGATGGACAGCGCAATCGCATCATCGATCAGCATGCTCGGCGGTTCGATGTACGGCGCATCGGGATCGCCCTGCCCCACTTCGCTGCGCGCCGGCAGGGCCAGCTCCTGCAGCTTGTTGCGGGCACCGCTGATGGTGAAACCCTGTTCATACAGCAGGTCGCGGATACGGCGGATCATGAGCACCTCGTGGTGCTGGTAGTAGCGCCGGTTGCCGCGCCGCTTCATCGGGCGCAGCTGGGTGAATTCCTGTTCCCAATAGCGCAGCACATGCGGCTTCACGCCGCACAGCTCCGCGACCTCACCGATGGTGAAGTAGCGCTTGGCAGGAATGGCGGGAAGCACAGTGCCCATGGGTGATTCAGCAATCAAACGGGAAAGCCTGCAAGGGTACTGCAGGCCGGCAGGAACCGCCAGACCGCCAGCCCCGATTCAGCCACCAATCAGGCAAAAATTCACAATCCGGCCGCGGCCTGGATCTGTTCCTTGAGCTTGCTGCTGGCGTGGAAGGTCACCACCCGGCGCGCCTGGATCGGGATGGCCTCGCCGGTGCGCGGGTTGCGCCCGGGACGCGGCGCCTTGGTGCGGATCTGGAAGTTGCCGAAGCCCGACAACTTCACGTCGTTGCCCTCCACCAGACTCTGCGAGACGAGGTCGAAGAAGGCGTCGATCATGTCCTTGGACTCGCGCTTGTTCAGCCCGATCTGGTCGAACAAGAGATCGGCCAGCTGCGCCTTGGTGAGCGCAGGGGTTTCCAGGCTTTCGACTGCAAATTCGATCACGGCATCTCTCCCCTTCAGCATCGTCATGTTGTTGTGTTCGTTCGCTTGGGCTATTGTCGCCGCGATGGTCAGCCGCGCAGCCGCGCGCCCACCCGCTGTGTGAGCTGCGTCACAGCCGCCTGCACGGCGGACTCGATCTCGGCCTCGGTCAGCGTGGCTTCATCGCTGCCCAGGGTCAGGCGCACAGCCAGGCTCTTCTCGCCCGGGGCCAGGCCACCGGCCGGCGTCTCTTCACCGGCCTTGAGCGGCTTGGGGCGGTAGACGTCGAACAGCACGGCAGAGCGCAGCATGCCACCAGGAATGGCCGCCTGCACGGCCGCCACCACCTCGGCATGCGTCACGCGCTCGGCCACCACCACGGCCAGATCGCGCTCCACCGCCTGGTGCTTGGCCACCGGCTTGAACTGCGGCACCACACGCTGCAGCACGGCATCGAGCTCCAGCTCGAACATCACGGGCGCCAGCGGCAGCTCCCACGACTGGCGCCACTGCGGGTGCAGCTCGCCCACGAAACCGATGGGCTGGCCCTGCACCAGCACGCGAGCGCAGCGGCCGGGGTGCATGGCCGGGTGCTCGCCGGGCTCGAAGGTGGCCTTGAGCGGTGCCAGCAGGGCCTCGACATCACCCTTCACGTCGAAGAAGTCGATGCCCTGCTCCTTGCGGCCCCACTGCAGCATGTCGTTGGCGCCATAGGCCACACCGGCCACGCGCATGGGCTGGTGGAAGCCCTCCACCGTGGTGTCGGTGTTCTTCATGCTGGCATCGCGCAGGAACACGCGGCCCAGCTCGAACACGCGCACGCGCTCGGCGCGGCGGTCCAGGTTGAACTTGAGCACCTGCAGCAGCGAGCCCAGCAGGCTGGAGCGCATCACGCTCATCTGGCTGGCGATGGGGTTGAGCAGCTTGATCGGCTGGGCGTTGCCCGCGAGCTCATGCTCCCAGCGCTCTTCCACGAAGCTGAAGTTGATCGTCTCCTGGTAGCCCAGGCCGGCCAGCGTGCGGCGCACGGCGAACGGGCTGCGCGTGGCTTCGGCCGGCAGCTTGGGCGTGATGGGGGCCAGCGGCGGCGTGGTGGGCAGGTTGTTGTAGCCCACCATGCGCGCGACCTCTTCGATCAGGTCTTCCTCGATGGTGATGTCGAAGCGGTAGGCCGGCGGGGTCACGGTCACGGTGCCTTCGCCTTCGCTGAACGGCAGGCCCAGGCGCTTGAACACGTCAGCGCACTGCGCCTGCGTGATCGGCATGCCGATGACCTTGGCCGCACGCGCCACGCGCAGCGTGACGGGTGCGGGCACGGGCACATTCACGCGCTGGTCGTCCATGGGGCCGCAGGCCGTCTCGGGCGTGCCGCAGATGTCGATCACCAGCTGGGTGATGCGCTCGATGTGCTCCACCGTCAGTTCGGGATCCACGCCGCGCTCGAAGCGGTGGCCAGCATCGGTCGAGAAGTTGTAGCGGCGCGAACGGCCGGCCACGGCCTTGGGCCACCAGAAGGCGGCCTCGATGTAGATGTGCTTCGTGTCGTCGGACACGGCGGTGGCATCGCCGCCCATGATGCCGGCCAGCGACTCGACCTGCTGGCCGTCGGCGATCACTCCGACCTTGTCGTCCACCGTGATGGTGTTGCCGTTGAGCAGCTTGAGCGACTCGCCCGCCTTGCCCCAGCGCACATCCAGCCCGCCATGGATCTTGTCCAGGTCGAAGATATGCGAGGGGCGGCCCAGCTCGAACATCACGTAGTTGGAGATGTCCACCAGCGGGGACACGCCGCGCTGGCCGCAGCGCGCCAGGCGGTCCAGCATCCACTGCGGCGTGGTGGCGCGCGTGTTCACGTTGCGCACCACGCGGCCGGAGAAGCGGCCGCACAGGTCGGGCGCGCTGATCTTCACGGCCAGCTTGTCGGCGGCCTTGGCCGCCACGGCCGGGAAGGCCGGCTGCGACAGCGGCACGCCGGTCAGCGCCGAGACTTCGCGGGCGATGCCGTACACGCTCAGGCAGTGCGCCAGGTTGGGCGTGAGCTTGAGCGTGAACAGCGTGTCGTCCAGGTTCAGGTGCTCGCGGATGTCCTGGCCCACGGGGGCGCTGGCATCCAGCTCGAGCAGGCCGCCATGGTCTTCCGACAGCTTGAGTTCGCGTGCCGAGCACAGCATGCCCTGGCTTTCCACGCCGCGCAGCTTGCCCACCTTGATGAGGAAGGGTTTGCCATCGTCGCCAGGCGGCAGCTCGGCGCCCACCAGAGCGCAGGGCACCTTGATGCCGACGCGCGCATTGGGCGCACCGCAGACGATGTTGAGCAGGGCCCCCTGGCCCACATCCACCTGGCACACGCGCAGGCGGTCGGCGTCGGGGTGCTGCACGGCTTCCTTGATCTCGCCCACGACGATCTTGGAGAACGGCGGCGCCACAGGGCGCAGCTCTTCCACCTCCAGGCCGGCCATGGTCAGCGTCTCGGCCAGCTCGCCGGTCGAAAGGGGTGGGTTGCAGAACTCACGCAACCAGGATTCAGGGAATTGCATAGTCGAACTCTTGTACGGAAGGTGCCCTGCGCAGCCTCAATGCAGCGCGCGCCAGGGCGAAAACGGCTCGGCGGCCCAGCCTTGCGGCCAGCCTTTACTGGAACTGCGACAAAAAGCGGATGTCGCCGTCGAAGAACAGGCGCAGGTCGTTCACGCCATAGCGCAGCATGGTCAGGCGGTCGGGGCCCATGCCGAAGGCAAAGCCGATGTACTTTTCGGGGTCCAGGCCCATGTTACGCACCACGTTGGGGTGCACCTGGCCGGAGCCCGCCACCTCCAGCCAGCGGCCGGCCAGCGGGCCGGTCTGGAACTGGATGTCGATCTCGGCGCTGGGCTCGGTGAACGGGAAGAAGCTCGGGCGAAAGCGCAGCACCAGATCATCGCTTTCGAAGAAGGTGCGGCAGAAGGCCGTGAAGACCACCTTCAGGTCCTTGAAGCTCACGTTCTCGCCGATCCACAGGCCTTCGCACTGGTGGAACATGGGCGAGTGCGTGGCATCGCTGTCCACGCGGTAGGTGCGGCCCGGCGCGATGACGCGGATCTCGGGCATGGGCAGGCCGGCATCGAGCGCGGCGCGGTGCTGCTTCACATGCTGCACCGCGTGGCGGATCTGCATCGGGCTGGTGTGCGTGCGCAGCAGGTTGGGCGCCTCGGGCGTGCCGCCTTCGACGTAGAAGGTGTCGTGCATGGAACGCGCGGGATGGTCTTCCGGCGTGTTCAGCGCGGTGAAGTTGAACCAGTCGGTCTCGATCTCGGGGCCCTGGGCCACGTCGAAACCCATGGAGCCGAAGATGCCCTCGATGCGCTCGAGCGTGAGCGACACCGGGTGCAGGCCGCCATTGCCGCGCTGGCGCCCTGGCAGGCTCACGTCCAGGGCCTCGGCCTTGAGCTGGACCTGCAGTTCGGCATCGGCCAGCGCCTGGCGGCGCGCGGTCAGCGCGGCCTCGATGGCCTGCTTGGCGACGTTGATGGCGGCGCCGCGGGACTTCTTCTCGTCCACCGACAGCTGGGCCATGCCCTTCATGAGCTCGGTCACGCGGCCCGACTTGCCCAGGAACTGCGCCTTGGCGTTTTCCAGATCAGCAGGGGTGGCGCTTTGGGCAAACAGTTGCGTCGCGCTCTCGACCAGGGTATCCAACTCGTTCATATCGACTCTTGAAAATGAACAAGGGCTAGTGCCTTCACAAGCCCTAGCCCTTGCTGTTATTGCGCAAGCAGCCGTCCGGTGAGAGACGGCCGCCTGTCGTGAACTCAAGCAGCCAGCTTGGCCTTGACTTGCTCCACGATGCTGCCAAAGGCAGCCTTGTCGTGCACTGCGAGGTCGGCCAGCATCTTGCGGTCGATCTCGATGGATGCCTTCTTCAGGCCGTTGGCGAACTGGCTGTAGGTCAGGCCCAATTCACGCGCAGCGGCGTTGATACGGGCGATCCACAACTGGCGGAACACGCGCTTCTTGGTGCGGCGGTCACGGTAGGCATATTGCCCAGCCTTCATCACCGCCTGTTTGGCGATGCGGAAGACGTTACCGCGGCGACCACGGAAGCCCTTTGCGAGGGCGAGAACTTTCTTGTGACGGGCACGGGCCGTTACACCACGTTTGACGCGAGGCATGTGAGTACTCCTTGTTCGTCGTTATTTACAGGCCAGCGCTGGGCAGCATTTGTGCGATCGAGCCCATGTTGGTCTCATGCACATTCACTGCACCACGCAGGTGGCGCTTGTTCTTGGTGGTCTTCTTGGTCAAGATGTGACGCTTGAAGGCTTGACCGCGCTTGACGGTACCACCTGGACGGACGCGGAAACGCTTTTTCGCGCTGCTCTTGGTCTTCATTTTGGGCATGTGAATGCTCCTTTTCTTTGTGCTCGTGAGGCGTTTGCAGAAACCGATCTGCAAACTTGTTGGCCCCGAGCCACTTTTTCAGCCTGTTTTCACCGGCTGTGCGGCAGTGCTTTCGCGCTGCCTATCGCCCGGCAATCCCTTGCGGGGACCGCCTGGCAAATCCTGTCTCTGTACTGCTGCCGTCTCAGGCGGCGCTGCCCGAAGGCGTGCCTTCGGTGGCGGCCGGCTTGGCAGCGGCGGGCTTCTTCTTGCCCGGCGCAATCATCATGATCATCTGGCGGCCTTCCAGCTTGGGAAACTGCTCGATGATGATGGAGTCGGCCAGCTCGTCGCGAATGCGGTTGAGCAGCGCCAGCCCCAGCTCCTGGTGGGTGATTTCACGGCCGCGGAACCGCAGCGTGATCTTGCACTTGTCACCTTCGGCCAGGAAGCGGCGAATGTTGCGCATCTTGATGTTGTAGTCACCATCGTCCGTACCCGGACGGAATTTGACTTCCTTGATCTCGATCACCGTCTGCTTGGCTTTCGCCTCGGCAGCACGCTTTTGCTCCTGGTACTTGAACTTGCCGTAGTCCATCAGGCGGCACACCGGAGGATTGGCCGTGGCGGCAATTTCCACCAGGTCCACGTCCAGCTCGCCCGCCATGCGCAGGGCTTCCATGAGGCTGACCACACCCAAAGGCTCGTTGTCCGGGCCAGAGAGGCGGACTTCGGGGGCCATGATTTCACGGTTCAGGCGGTGCTTGCGCTCTTCACGGTGGCGACGATCACGAAATTCAGTAGCGATGGCTATTTTCCTTCAATCAAAATACTACAAAATGTGTAGCAACAGCCGCACAGCTGGCGTGCAACAAAGCAGGTTTTGAGTCAAACATCAGGCTTTGGTGGCGATGTCCTTCGCGATCAGCTCAGCGAACGCTTCGATGGACATCACTCCGAGGTCACGATTGCCCCGGCCGCGCACTGCAACGGCGCCGGCCGCCTTCTCCTTGTCGCCCGCGACAAGGATGTACGGCAGCTTTTGCAACGAATGCTCGCGTATTTTATACGTAATCTTCTCGTTGCGCAGATCCAGGGCTACCCTAAGGTCTTGATTCGGCAGTGCTTTTTGCAGCCGTTCAACAATTTCGCGACAGTAGTCGGCCTGCGCGTCGGTGATATTGAGCACCGAGACCTGCACCGGGGCCAGCCACACGGGGAAGGCACCGGCGTAGTGTTCGATCAGCATGCCGATGAAACGTTCCATGCTGCCCACCGTGGCGCGGTGCAGCATCAGCGGACGCTTGCGGCTGCCGTCCTCGGCCACGTATTCGGCGTCCAGGCGCTCGGGCAGGTTCGGGTCGATCTGCATCGTGCCGCATTGCCACTGGCGACCCAGCGCGTCCTTGAGCGTGTACTCGATCTTGGGGCCGTAGAAGGCGCCCTCGCCTTCGGCGATCTCGAACTCGCAGCCCGAATGGCGCAGGCCGGCCATCAGCGCCTGCTCGGCGCGGTCCCACGACTCATCGGTGCCGATGCGCGCCTCGGGCCGCGTCGCCACCTTGTAGATGATGTTGGTGAAACCGAAGTCCTTGTAGACCTTCTGCACCAGCGCCGTGTAATTGGCGCACTCCTCCAGCACCTGCTCTTCGGTGCAGAAGATGTGGCCATCGTCCTGCGTGAAGCCGCGCACGCGCATGATGCCGTGCAGGCCGCCCGTCGGCTCGTTGCGGTGGCAGGCACCGAATTCGCCGTAGCGCAGCGGCAGGTCGCGGTAGCTCTTGATGCCCTGCTTGTAGATCAGGATGTGGCCCGGGCAGTTCATCGGCTTGAGCGCGTACTCGCGCTTTTCCGACTCGGTCGTGAACATGTTCTCGTGGTACTTGTCCCAGTGGCCGGTCTTCTCCCACAGCTGCTTGTCCAGGATCTGCGGGCCCTTGACCTCCTGGTAGCCGTTGTTGCGGTACACACGGCGCATGTACTGCTCCACCTCCTGCCACAGGGCCCAGCCCTTGGGGTGCCAGAACACGGTGCCGGGCGAGTGCTCGTCCATGTGGAACAGGTCGAGCTCGCGGCCGAGCTTGCGGTGGTCGCGCTTTTCCGCCTCTTCCAGCATGGTGAGGTACTGCTGCAGCTCGTCCTTGGTGGACCAGGCCGTGCCGTAGATGCGCTGCAGCATCTCATTGCGGTGGTCGCCGCGCCAGTAGGCGCCGGCCACCTTCATGAGCTTGAAGAACTTGAGCTTGCCCGTGCTGGGCACGTGGGGGCCGCGGCACAGGTCCTCGAACGCTCCTTCGCGGTACAGGCTCACGTCCTCGTTGCTCGGGATGCTGGCGATGATCTCGGCCTTGTAATGCTCGCCCAGGCCCTTGAAGTAGGCCACAGCCTCGTCGCGCGGCAGCACGCGGCGCACCACGGGCTCGTCCTTGGCAGCCAGCTCGGCCATGCGCTTTTCGATGGCCACCAGGTCTTCGGGCGTGAAGGGGCGCTTGTACGCAAAATCGTAGAAGAAACCGTTCTCGATCACCGGGCCGATGGTCACCTGCGCTTCGGGGAACAACTCCTTGACGGCATAGGCCAGCAAGTGGGCCGTGGAGTGGCGGATCACGTCCAGGCCATCGGCATCCTTGGCCGTCACGATGGACAGCGGGCTGTCGGCCGTGATCTGATAGCTGGTGTCCACCACCTTGTCGCCAATCTTGCCGGCCAGCGCGGCCTTGGCCAGGCCGGTGCCGATGGAAGCCGCCACTTCGGCGACCGTGACCGGGCCGGGAAACTCTCGCTGCGAGCCGTCGGGGAGCGTGATGTGAATCATGATGGGTATCGTCGGTAGATTGTGGGTATCGGGGGTCGATTGCGGGGCGCAGGCCAGCCGAAACCGAAAAACAAAAAAGCGCGGAACCGGCCGCGCTTTTGATTGGGGAGAGGTGAATCTCGTGCAGGCGCGAACGGCCAGCCACTAGTGGCCGGTGGAGAACTCCGTGGTAGTTCGCGGTGTCATAACCAGATTGCCTTTCTCGCCCTTGTGGGAAATCAAACAGTTGATTGCGCCATTTTAACCATGTTCGCCCCCCTGCTGCAGCGCAGCAGCACCGGCGTCGCACGGTGGCAACGTCAGCCCCCGGGGCCCGGCCATGCAAAAAGCCACCCGCGGGTGGCCTCTTGCAGTCTCCTCATCCCTCTTGGCGAGGAATTCCGGATCAGTGGAACTGCTCTTCTTCGGTCGAGCCGGTCAGCGCGGTCACGCTGGACTTGCCGCCCTGGATCACGGTGGTCACTTCGTCGAAGTAACCCGTGCCCACCTCCTGCTGGTGCGACACGAAGCTGTAGCCACGGTCGCGGGCAGCGAATTCTGGCTCCTGCACCTTCTCGACGTATGCCGACATGCCGCGGGCCACGTAGTCCTGGGCCAGATCGAACATGTTGTACCACATGGAGTGGATGCCAGCCAGCGTGATGAACTGGTACTTGTAGCCCATGGCGCCCAGCTCGCGCTGGAACTTGGCGATGGTGGCGTCGTCCAGGTTCTTCTTCCAGTTGAACGAAGGCGAGCAGTTGTAGGCCAGCAGCTTGCCGGGGTGCTTGGCGTGCACGGCTTCGGCGAACTTGCGGGCGAACTCCAGGTCCGGCGTGCCGGTTTCGCACCACACCAGGTCGGCGTACTCGGCATAGGCCACGGCGCGCGAGATGGCTTGGTCCATGCCCTTCTTGGTCTTGTAGAAGCCTTCGGCGGTGCGCTCACCGGTCAGGAAGGGCTTGTCGTTCTCGTCGTAGTCGCTGGTCAGCAGGTCGGCGGCTTCGGCATCGGTACGGGCGATCACCAGGGTGGGCACGCCGTACACGTCGGCAGCCATGCGGGCGGCGATCAGCTTCTGGCAGGCTTCGGTGGTGGGCACCAGCACCTTGCCGCCCATGTGGCCGCACTTCTTCACGGAAGCCAGTTGGTCTTCGAAGTGCACGCCGCCGGCACCGGCGCGGATCATGGCCTTCATCAGTTCGTAGGCGTTGAGCACGCCGCCGAAACCGGCTTCGGCATCGGCCACGATGGGGGCGTGGTAGTCGATGTAGCCCTTGTCACCGGGGTTGATGCCCTTGGACCACTGGATTTCATCAGCACGGGTGAAGGAGTTGTTGATGCGCTCCACCACCTTTGGCACCGAGTCGACGGGGTACAGCGACTGGTCGGGGTACATGGCCGAATATTCGTTGTTGTCGGCAGCGACTTGCCAGCCCGACAGGTAGATGGCCTTGATGCCGGCCTTCACCTGCTGCATGGCCTGGCCACCGGTCAGCGCGCCCAGGCAGTTCACGTAGGGCTCGTTGTTCACCAGGTCCCACAGCTTCTCGGCACCGCGGCGGGCCAGCGTGTGTTCGACCTGGAAGGAGCCGCGCAGACGCACCACGTCGGCAGCGGTGTAACCGCGCTTGATGCCCTTCCAGCGGGGGTTGGTCGCCCAGTCTTTTTCCAGGGCGGCAATCTGCTGTTCGCGGCTCAGTTGTTCGTTGAAGGATTGGGGCATGGGGTCTACTCCTGAGGTTGGTTGAAAACACCGGGCTGCGTCTGCTGCCCATGGAGAGAACTTTAAGTCTTGTATAAGAGTTGCACAAGCTCTTATGTCTTATATAAGAGATAAATTTTTCCCTTATAAAACAAGACTTTATGCTTCAAATTCCTCAATATGAAAACCATTTTCTCGTATTGAGAGAAATTGCCGCACCGCAACATTCTTGCATTCCACATCGGCAAAAGCAATTTTTGCAATATGAAATAAGGTGCCTCACCCCTGAAGAACCAGGGACTCACACGTTGATCCGACACAAGTGCTTACGCCCGTTGCGCAAAGCCGCGGGGCGCACGCCGCATCAGGCGGGGCTGCCACCTGCTTGCAGGATCCAGTCTCCGCTGTCGATGCGAGGCGCCGCGGTCAGCCGGTCGGGATTGATCTCGTACACAAGGCAGTCGACGGGGTCGCCATCCACCAGCAATCGGACCTTGCGCTTGAAATACTCGTCGTCAGGCCGCCCGTGGATTTCCTCGATCCCGTCCAGGCGCGACTCGAGCCCGGGCTCGATCGCATAGACCTCGCCCACGACGGCCCCGCCATCCCCCAGCACCAGCCCCGGATAGCCCCCCAGGTGGTACAGCGTGCCCTGGATCTGGGCGGGCCCCAAGAAGCGTGGGGCGGGAAGCAGCCGCGTGATGTCGTTGGAGCCGCCCCGGCGCAGCGTCCCGTAGACAAAAACACAGCGCGCAGGGCTCGGAGAAGGGATTTCGTCAGGCATCATGCGGGTCCGTTTCTTTTGCAGACCGCCAGTGTAGGCAGCCCTGCCCTCCCTTTGCGCAGCCCGCAAGCCGCTGTGCGCCCCAGCCCCCATGTCCCGCTCCGCCCCGCCCTCCCGCCCCCTGGCCTACCTGTGCCTGGGCCTCAGCATGTCCCTGGTGGGCAGCTATGTCGCCCTGTCCAAGCCTCTCGCCGCGGTGCTGCCGGTGTTTTTGCTCGCCTGGATGCGTTTTGGCATCGGCGGCCTGGCCATGCTGCACTGGCTGAAGAAGCCGGCTGACGAGCCGCCGATGACCGCCCAGACCCGGCGCCTGCTGTTCCTCGAATCCTTCCTCGGCAACTTCCTGTTCACCGCCTGCATGATCTACGGCGTGAGCCTGACCAATGCGGTCACGGCCGGGGTCACCATGGCCAGCATGCCAGCCGCCGTGGCGCTGATGAGCTGGGCCTTTCTGCGCGAGAGGGTGCCACCGCGCACCTGGGTGGCCGTGGGCCTGGCCGTCGCCGGCATTGCCATGTTTGCCATCGCCAGCCCGGGCCATGGGCCCGAACCTGGCGCGACCACCGGCAAGGCCGGCCCGGCCTGGCTCGGCCAGGTGCTGCTGTTGGGCGCCGTGGTGTGCGAGGCGGCGTACTCCGTGATCGGCAAGAAGCTCACCGGTGCGCTGGGCCCCCGGCGCATCACCTCCATCATCAACCTCTGGGGTTTTGCCCTGTCGGCGCCGCTGGGCCTGTATGCCGCGTGGCACTTCGACTTCGCGGCCGTGGGCTGGGGCACCTGGCTGCTGCTGGTGTTCTATGCGCTGGCCGCGAGCATCTGGACCGTGTGGCTGTGGATGACCGGCCTGCGCGCGGTGCCTGCCGCGCAGGGCGGCGTGTTCACCGTGCTGCTGCCGGTGAGCGCAGCCCTGGTGGGCGTGCTGGTGCTGGGCGAATCGCTCAGCGGCCTGCAGCTCGTGGCCTTTGCCATCGCGCTGGCCAGCGTGCTGCTGGCCACCCTGCCCTCACGCCTGGCCTGGCGGGTCGGAAAAGACGCCTCAGGCCGACAGTGACGCCGAGCTGACCACGATGCCGTCGGCATCGGCATAGAGCCAGTCGCCGGGGCGCACCCACACGCCCTGGATCTGCACCGCCACGTCACGCCCGCCCTCGTTGCGCTTTTCGGTGGGCAGCGGCATCAGCGCCAGGGCGCGGATGCCCACGGCCGCGGCCCGCAGCTCGGCGATGTCGCGCACGCAGCCATCCACCACCACGCCGGCCCAACCGTTGCGTGCCGCGGCCGCGGCCAGGTTTCCTCCGACCAGGGCCTTGCGCAGCGAGCCGCCGCCGTCCACCACCAGCACGCGGCCGTTGCCGGGCGAATCGACTGCGGCCTTGACCAGGGTGTTGTCCTCGAAGCACTTGACGGTGCTCACCGGCCCGCAAAAGGCCGGCACGCCGCCCAGGTCCTGGAACACCGGGGGCAGCACGCGGAAGGCGCCGCTGTCGTCGCCCTTGTGCGCATCGCAGAAGTCGCAGGTGCTGAATGCCGGAGAGGATGGGGCTGTCATGTTGCATGGACCTTTCGTGCGAAAAATGGGAAGAATGCCGCCTGGGCGGTGATCACCTGCCATTGTCGTGCACAGCCGCCCACGGCCCCGGCCGGGCCCCGCGCAGCGCGCACCCGAATAGACTGCGGGAGCCCGTTTTTCCCCTAGGGAAAGCACCAAAACAGGGAGCTTTACCTTCCCCGGGGCACCCAAGCAACAAATCGAGGCAAAAAAAGCGTTTTCTCCCTTGGAAACGCGTTTTTTTCCCAGTAGCATCGGCCTGCCAGCAGAGAGGCTAGGCTCTCACTGGTCAGACAATCTACTTCCAACAAGGAAAATCCAACATGGCAACTGCAAAAAAGGCTCCGGCAAAAACAGCTCCCGCCGCCAAGGCGCCAGCCACCAAGGCCGCCGCTCCTGCCAAGAAGCGCACGCCCAATGCTGCGTTCATGAAGGCCCTCACCCCCAGCCCCGCCCTGGCGGCTGTGGTCGGCTCGGCACCGCTGCCACGCACGGAGATCATCAGCAAGCTGTGGGTCTACATCAAGGCCAACAACCTGCAGGATGCTGCCAACAAGCGCAACATCAATGCAGACGCCAAGCTCAAGGAGCTGTTCGGCAAGCCCCAGGTGTCGATGTTTGAACTGGCTGGCCTGATCGGCAAGCACGTCAAGTAAGCGCCAAGGCAGTCCTGCCACCGCCCCCACGGAACGCGCCCGCGCTCCTGCAATCAAGCCGGCCCTGTGCCGGCTTTTTTGCGTCCTCCTGCCGCTCCCGCCCGGCTGGGACACGGCGCTGCCACATGCCGGCGGTGCAATGGATGGGAACCGAATTGTCGGGTTTCCCCTCTTACGCTGAATGATTTATTGCAAATGCGAAAAATTCGCATTTATAATCACCCATCTTCTACCAGCCAGCCACCACTGCCTGCCGCCATGATCGTCTGTGTTTGCCGCCGGATTTCTGACCGCGAGATCGCCCGCCACGCCCGTGCGGGCATGAGCTTTGATGAAATCCAGTTCGAACTGGGCGTTGCCACGCAATGCGGATGCTGCGAAAGCTGCGCCCGCGACGTGGTGGCCCAATGCAGCGCTACGGGTCCGGTCGCCGCCCTGCACAACGAGGCAGCGCCCCAGACGATCCAGCTTGCCAGCTCCATCATGGAAAGCAGGGCATGGAACTCCTCTCACCACTCGCCGGCAGCCTGATCCTCGTCGCAGGCTCGGCCTGGTGGATCTTCCGCAAATAATCAAGGTCTCACAGGCCTGCGTCGCGCTGCGCAAGCGGCGGCAGCCGCCATCACACTTATGTCTCACCCTGATCGTTTTGCCCCTCCCGGGGGCGTCAGTCGCAATACCGTGATCGTAGGTTCCGTCGTGCTGCTGCATGTGGCGGGGATCTGGGCGCTGCAGTCGGGCCTGCTGCGCCGCGCGGCGGAAGTCATCGTGCCGGCCGAGCTGCTCAGCGAATTCATCGCGCCACCGGCGCCCAAGGTCGAACCGCCGCCGCCCAAGCCGCCGGCGCCGCCGCCACCACGGCCGGCCCCCCAGGTCAAGGCACCGAAACCAGCGCCCATGCCAGTGGCCATTCCCGACCCCACACCGGCCCCCAATGCTCCCACGGGCGTCACCACGCCGCAGCCCCCGGCCCCACCCATCGCCGCACCCGTGGCCGTGGAGGCGCCGCCCCCGGCTCCGCCCGCCCCACCTGCCCCGCCCAAGATCGAGCTGCCGTCCAGCGACGCGGCCTACCTGAACAACCCCAAGCCCAGCTACCCCGCCATCAGCAAGCGCATGGGCGAGCAGGGCAAGGTCATCCTGCGCGTGCTGATCGGTACCGACGGCGCGCCGCAGAAGGTCGAAATCAACAAGTCCAGCGGCTTCGAACGCCTGGACCGCCAGGCCCAGGAAGCCGTCATGCGCTGGCGCTTCGTGCCCGGAAAGCGCAATGGCGTGCCGGAGACCATGTGGAACCTGGTGCCCGTCAATTTTGTTCTCGAATAATCATCAGGAGTTCTCATGGAATCGCAATTCGGCATCGCCAACGTATGGATCCAGGGCGACTTTGTCACCCGCGCAGTGGCCGTCATCCTGCTGGCCATGTCCCTGGCCTCGTGGATCGTCATCATCATCAAGGCCCTGGACATCGTGAAGTTCAAGAAGCACACCCGTGCCGCCCAGGATTTCTGGCACAGCGAGGACTTCGCCGCCGGCCTCTCCAAGCTGGGCAACGACAACACCAACCCCTTCCGCCACCTGGCCCTGGAAGGCCGCGAAGCAACGGCCCACCATCGCAACACCAAGGCCCACCTGCACGACAGCCTGGACGTGAGCGACTGGGTCACGCGCTGCCTGCGCAACTGCATCGACGAGTTCACCGCGCGCCTGCAATCGGGCCTGGCCATCCTGGCCTCGGTCGGCTCCACGGCCCCCTTCATCGGCCTGTTCGGTACCGTCTGGGGCATCTACCACGCGCTGCTGGCCATCGGCACCTCGGGCCAGTCGACCATCGACAAGGTGGCCGGTCCCATCGGCGAAGCGCTGATCATGACCGCCCTGGGCCTGGCCGTGGCCATCCCCGCCGTGCTCGGCTACAACGCCCTGGTGCGTGGCAACAAGTCCATCCTGGGCGGCCTCAACAGCTTTGCCCACGACCTGCACGCCTACTTCGTGACCGGTGCCCGCGTGTCCGCCGGCGGCGAACAGGGCAAGGTGCTGCCCATCAAGAAAGGCAGCTGAGCCATGGCCTTCGGAACGCAAGACGAAGCCGATGACGTGATGAACGAGATCAACATGACGCCGCTGGTGGACGTCATGCTGGTGCTGCTCATCATCTTCATCATCACCGTGCCCGTGATGAAGCACTCGGTGAACGTGGACCTGCCCCGGGCCACCAACCAGCCCGAGGACATCAAGCCCGAAACCGTGCGCCTGTCCGTGGCGGCCGACGGCAAGTACTACTGGAACGAGTCGCAGGTGACGGACGAGGAACTGTTCCCGCGCCTGCAGGCCGAGGCTGCCAAGCAGCCCCAGCCGGACCTGCACATCCGCGGCGACAAGGAAGTGCGCTACGAGCGCGTGGCCCAGGCCATGGCCAGCGCCCAGCGCGCCGGCGTGCGCAAGATCGGTTTCGTGACCGACCCGCAATAAGGCGTACCTGCTCCGCAGGCCCCGACCTGCCTTGCAGCAACAGGCCTTCGGGCCTGTTTTGCTTGGCGGCACAAATGGGGAGGTGATCGAAATGGCACACCCGAACCACCGGGAAAAATTGGGCATCGCTAGAACTGGCGCGGGTTAG
>NZ_JBWKYR010000005.1:330906-362779 GCF_059423865.1 Acidovorax sp. GW458-11-26-14-TSB4 | reverse complement strand
ATGGGTTGAACTGTACGCCGCACGTGTTCAGAGAAAAACCAGCCAGTCGCGAATTGACTGTTCCAGTTTTGGAAATAGTCAAGGCTGGAGCAAAACGGGGTCGCAGGCATCTGCAGAGGCCCCCGGGCGCCCCGCTCCCCGTCGTATGCACATACCCATTTGACAGATCTAGGTGTTAATCCTGAGATTCTGGTGAAAATTAGTATTTGTGTGAGGCCCTGGAGTATCAATCGAGCATCTGAGCATCGGTATCGTTCAGGTCGTCAATGCCTGCCACCCGACCGGCGTTGAATGGCAGATTCCAGACCAACTACGCAGGAGACGTTCCGATGCCCCGTACCCCCCGTCCACACACCCGCCTGGCCCTGGCCGTTGCCGCCCTGGCGGCATCGCTGTGCGGCGCCGCTGCGCATGCGCAGACCGAGCTCGTGATTGCCACCGTGAACAACGGCCACATGATCGAGATGCAGAAACTCAGCAAGAACTTCGAGCAGGCCAACCCCGACATCAAGCTCAAGTGGGTCACGCTGGAAGAAGGCGTGCTGCGCCAGCGCGTGACGACCGACATCGCCACCAAGGGCGGCCAGTTCGACGTGATGACCATCGGCATGTACGAAGCCCCCATCTGGGGCAAGAAGGGCTGGCTGCAGGAGCTCAAGACCGACGCCGCCTACGATGTGGACGACCTTCTGCCCGCGGTGCGCAATGGCCTGTCGATCGATGGCAAGCTGTTCGCCGCCCCGTTCTACGGCGAAAGCTCGATGCTGATGTACCGCAAGGACCTGGCCGACAAGGCCGGCGTGCAGGTGCCCGAGCGCCCCACCTGGCCCCAGATCAAGGACCTGGCCGCCAAGATCCACGACCCCAAGAACGGCGTGTACGGCATCTGCCTGCGCGGCAAGCCGGGCTGGGGCGACAACATGGCCTTCCTGACCACGCTGGTCAACACCTTCGGCGGGCAGTGGTTCGACATGCAGTGGAAGCCGCAGCTCGAATCCAAGCCCTGGAAGGACGCCATCACCTTCTACGTGGACCTGCTCAAGAACTACGGCCCGCCCGGTTCGTCGGCCAACAGCTTCAATGAAATCCTGGCGCTGACCAATTCGGGCAAGTGCGGCATGTGGATCGACGCGACCATCGCCGCATCCTTCGTGAGCGACCCCAAGCAGTCCAAGGTGGCCGACCAGATGGCCTTTGCCCAGGCGCCCACCATGAACACGCCCAAGGGTGCCAACTGGCTGTGGTCGTGGAACCTGGCCATCCCGGCCGGTTCCAAGAAGGTAGACGCCGCACAGAAGTTCATCACCTGGTCCACCAGCAAGGACTACGTGCAGCTTGTGGCCAAGACCAACGGCTGGGCCAACGTGCCCACCGGCACCCGCAAGAGCACCTACGCCAGCCCCGAGTTCCAGAAGGCGGCCCGCTTCGCTGCGGCCGAGAAGGTCGCCATCGACTCGGCCAACCCGACCGACTCCACCCTGCCCAAGAGCCCGTACGTGGGTGTGCAGTTCGCCGCGATCCCTGAATTCCAGGCCATCGGCATCGCCGTGGGCCAGCAGATGAGCGCAGCCCTGGCCGGCAAGACCAGCGTGGATGCGGCGCTCAAGGCGAGCCAGGTGTCGGCCGACCGCGAAATGAAGAAGGGCGGCTACTACAAGTAGGCATTCATCCGGCTACTGCGCGGCCCGATCTGGGGGCGGTGTTCCTCGCCGTACGGGAGTACGGCTCCGGTACAGCACCCCCACCTCGGGCCGCTCGCTACGCCGGTTGAGCGCCTACTTCGCTGCCGCCGGAGGTTTCGTCTGAAGCTTCCGGCTTGAAGCCCATCTGGCCGCTCGCTTCGTTCTGGCCCCCGCGATGTGATCCTGTCCAGACTTCTTTCGAGACATCCATGAACCGCCTGCTCCCCCGCCTGCTGCTCACGCCAGCCATGGCCACGCTCTTCCTGTGGATGATCGTGCCGCTGGTGATGACGATCTACTTCTCGCTGATCCGCTACAACCTGATGCAGCCGGACCAGACCGGCTTTGCCGGGCTGGAAAACTTCGAGTACTTCGTCACCGACCCCTCGTTCGGCACAGCAGTGGTCAACACCTTGCTGCTGCTGGGCAGCGTGATCCTCATCACGGTGGTGTTCGGCATTGCGATCGCACTGCTCATCAACGAGCCGTTCGCGGGCCGGGGCATCGTGCGGGTGCTCTTGATCTCGCCGTTCTTCGTCATGCCCACGGTCAACGCGCTGATGTGGAAGAACATGATGATGAACCCCATCTACGGCGTGCTCGCCCAGGTGTGGATGTTCTTTGGCGCGCAGCCGGTGGACTGGCTCACCGACCACCCGCTGTTCTCGGTGATCGTCATGGTCTCCTGGCAGTGGCTGCCGTTCGCCACGCTGATCTTCATGACCTCGCTGCAGAGCATGAACCACGAGCAGCTCGAAGCCTCGCGCATGGACGGCGCCAACTACCTGCAGCAGCTGCGCTACCTGTACGTGCCGCACCTGGCGCGCTCGGTGGCGGTGGTGGTGATGATCGAGCTGATCTTCCTGCTCAGCATCTTCGCCGAGATCTACACCACCACGGGCGGTGGGCCAGGCGATGCGAGCACCAACGTCACCTTTTTGATCTTCAAGCAGGCGCTGCTCAACTTCGATGCGGGCGTGGCCTCGGCCGGTGCGCTCTTCGCCGTGGTGCTGGCCAATATCGCGGCGGTGTTCCTGATCCGCATGGTCGGCAAGAACCTCGATAAATAAAGACAAGAAGAAGGACCACCGACATGAGCACCCGACGCCGATCCTCCTACCCCCTGGGCCTCTTGGCCCTGCGCACCGTGGCCGCCTGGGGCGTGGCCCTGCTGCTGTTCTTTCCGCTGGCCTGGCTGCTGCTGACCGCGTTCAAGACCGAGCTGCAGGCCATTGCGGTGCCGCCGCTGTTCGTCTTCACGCCCACGCTGGAGAACTTCCACGAGGTGCAGGAGCGCAGCGACTACCTGCTGTATGCCAAGAACTCGGTCATCACCAGCGTGCTCTCCACCGTGGTGGGCCTGTTGCTGGCCGCCCCCGCGGCGTACGCCATGGCCTTCTTCAAGGGCAAGTACACCAAGGACATCCTGATGTGGATGCTCTCCACCAAGATGATGCCCGCCGTGGGCGCGCTGGTGCCGATCTACGTGCTGGCGCAAAAGAGCCACCTGCTGGACACGCAACTGGCGCTGATCATCGTGTTCGCGCTGTCCAACCTGCCCATCATGGTGTGGATGCTGTATTCGCACTTCAAGGACATCCCGCGCGAGATCCTGGAGGCCGCGCGCATGGACGGAGCCACCCTGTGGCAGGAGGTGCGCCTGGTGCTGCTGCCCCTGGGCATGGGCGGCCTGGCGTCCACCGGCCTCTTGTGCCTGGTGCTGTCGTGGAACGAGGCCTTCTGGAGCCTGAACCTGAGCGCCGCCAAGGCCGGCACGCTGGCCACGCTGATCGCCTCCTACTCCAGCCCGGAAGGCCTGTTCTGGGCCAAGCTCTCGGCCGCCTCGCTGATGGCCATCGCGCCCATCGTGGTCTTCGGCTGGTTCAGCCAGAAACAGCTCGTCCAGGGCATGACTTTCGGTGCGGTGAAGTAAAGCACTGCTCTCCACCGTCCTTATTCAATCTGATCTACCGATCCAGGAATCGACCTCCATGGCCTATCTCCAACTGCGCGGCATCGAGAAATTCTTCGGCGAGCACCGCGCCATCAAGGGCATCGACCTCACCATCCAGCAAGGCGAGTTCATCGTCTTCGTCGGCCCCTCGGGCTGTGGCAAGTCCACGCTGCTGCGCCTGATCGCGGGGCTGGAAAACATCGACGGCGGCTCGCTCATGCTCGACGGCCGCGACATCACCGACCAGCCGTCGAGCAAGCGCGATCTGGCCATGGTGTTCCAGAGCTATGCGCTGTACCCGCACATGAGCGTGTACGAGAACATGAGCTTTGCGCTCAAGCTGGCCAAGGTGGACCCGGCCATCGTGCGCGAGAAGGTGGAGCGCGCCGCCGCCATCCTGAACCTCACGACCTACCTGGAGCGCACGCCCAAGGAGCTGTCGGGCGGCCAGCGCCAGCGCGTGGCCATCGGCCGTGCCATCGTGCGCGCGCCCAAGGTCTTTTTGTTCGACGAGCCGCTGTCCAACCTGGACGCGGCCCTGCGCGGCCAGACCCGGGTGGAGATCGCCAAGCTGCACCGCGACCTGGGCGCCACCACCATCTACGTCACGCACGACCAGGTGGAGGCCATGACCCTGGCCGACCGCGTGGTGGTGCTGCGCGACGGGCTCATCGAGCAGGTCGGCACGCCGCTGGAGCTGTACGACCGCCCGGCCAACCAGTTCGTGGCCCAGTTCATCGGCACACCGCAGATGAACGTGGTGCCGCTGCAAAAGCTGCCCGCGCCGGTGCAGCAGCAAGCCCCTGCCGGTGCGGCGGGCGGCTGCATCGGCCTGCGCCCGGAGAACGTCGCCGTGCGCAGCACCGGTGCCACGCCCGTGGGCGGCCAGGTGGACCTGGTCGAGGCCCTGGGCGCCGAAACGCTGATCTACGTGAGCACGCCCGGCGGCGCGCAGTTCGTCTCGCGCCAGAACGAGCGCACCGGGCTGCGCGCGGGCGATGCCGTGAGCCTGGACATCGATGCCTCGCAGGCGCACTGGTTCGACCAGGCAGGCCGTGTCGTGGCGGAGCAGGGCGCGTGACAGCGATGCATGCCTTGAACGGACAGGTGGCCGCCATCACCGGCGCGGCCTCGGGCATCGGCTTTGCCAGCGCCCAGGCCCTGGCGAATGCCGGCGCGCGCGTGGTGTTGATCGACCGTGACGAGGCGGCGCTGGCCAAGGCCTGCGCCGCCATCGGCGAGAACGCTTCGCCACTGGTGCTGGACCTGCTCGACGCGAAGCAGTGCGCCAGCCTGCTCGAACGCACGCTGGCCATCGCGGGCCCGCTCGACATCTTCCATGCCAACGCGGGGCTCTACGTGGGCGGCGACCTGGTCGACGCCGACCCCGACGCCATCGACCGCATGCTGCAGCTCAACGTCAACGTGGTGATGAAGAATGTGCACAACGTGCTGCCCCACATGATCGGGCGCGGCCGCGGCGACATCATCGTCACCAGCTCGCTCGCCGCGCATTTCCCCACACCGTGGGAGCCCGTCTACGCATCGTCCAAGTGGGCGGTGAACTGCTTCGTGCAGACCGTGCGCCGCCAGGTGTTCAAGCACGGCATCCGCGTGGGTTCCATCTCGCCGGGCCCGGTGATCACTTCGCTGCTGGCCGACTGGCCGGCCGAGAAGCTGGCCGAGGCCAAGGCCAATGGCAGCCTCATCGAGGCCTCCGAGGTGGCCGAGGTGGTGCTGTTCATGCTCACCCGCCCGCGCGGCATGACCATCCGCGACGTCGTGATGATGCCGACCAATTTCGATCTCTGAGCAGCATTTTTTGCATCTACGCACCATGAATTTCATCCTGCACCTGGGCCTGGGCTCGTTCCACCGCGCGCACCAGGCTGTCTACGTCCACGAACTGCGCCAACAGGGCGACACCGGTTGGGCCATTGCCGGCGGCAACCTGCGCCCCGACATGGCCGAGACCATTGCCGCGCTGCAGGCCCAGGGTGGCCGCTATACGCTGGAAACGGTCACGCCCCAGGGCGAGCGCAGCTACATGCGCATCGAATCGATCGAGCGCATCATCCCCTACCAGGACGACCTGGCCCCGCTGATCGCAGTGGGCGCCGATGCCGCCACGCGCATCATCTCGTTCACCGTGACCGAGGCCGGCTACTACCTGGATGCTGCCAACCAGCTCGACTGGGCGAACTTTCCGGACCTGCGCGCCGACCTCGCGGCCGTCCAGGCCGGCCAGGCGGGCCACACCCTCTATGGTGGCCTGGTCAGCATCCTGCGCGTGCGCATGGCCGCTGGCGCCGGCCCGGTGACGCTGATGAACTGCGACAACCTGCGCCACAACGGCGACCGCTCGCGCGGCGGTCTGCTGCAGTTCATCGACGCGCTGGGCGATGCAGCGCTCAAGGCCTGGGTTCTGGAAAACACCAGCAGCCCCAACGCCATGGTCGACCGCATCACGCCGCGCCCCACGCCCGACGTGGCAGAGCGCGTGAAGGCCGCCACCGGCTGGGACGACAAGGCCGCCCTCATGGGCGAGAGCTTCATCCAGTGGGTGATCGAGGACCGTTTCATCGCCGGGCGCCCTGCGTGGGAGGCGGTCGGCGTGGAGATGGTGGACTCGGTTCAGGCCTACGAAGAGGCCAAGATCCGCCTGCTCAACGCCACCCACAGCTGCATCGCCTGGGCGGGCACGCTGGCGGGCTACCAGTACATCCACGAAGGCACGCACGACCCCGCCATCCGCCAGATGGCCTACGACTACGTGACCGACGACGCGATTCCTGTCCTTCTGCCGTGCCCCATCGACCTGCAGCGCTACCGCGACGTGGTGCTGGACCGTTTCGGCAACCCGGCCATCGCCGACACCAACCAGCGCGTGGCGATGGACGCATTCTCCAAGATCCCCGGCATGATCGCGCCCACCATCCGCGACAAGCTGGCCCGTGGCGGCTCGTTCGACAGCGTGGCCATGCTGCCGGCGCTGTTCCTGGCCTACCTGCAGCGCTGGCATGCCGGGCAGATCCCGTACGCCTACCAGGACCAGGCCATGGACCCGGCCGTGGCCCATGCCATCTGCGAGGCCGCAGACCCGGTCGCCGCCTATGCAGCGGACACGACCCTGTGGGGCGAGATGGCCTCGGACCCGCGCCTGGTCGCGGCGCTGCGCCAGGCCTTTGCGCGGGTGCAGGCCTTTGTGGCCGAGCGTGCAAAATCCCAGGGGTAAGTTGAGCGGCCCCTCAACAGGAGTGACGCCATGACCGTGAAGACCACGCCTGTCTCCCCGCGCCAGACCAAGCCCGAGCTGGAGCACGACTATGTGCGCTCGCCCGAGCTGGGCTACGAGCCGCCCGAGACCGCGGGTTTCATCCGCTGCCTGTCGCACGGCTTTCCCACGCCGCTGGCACGCTGGCACTACCACGATGAGTACGAGCTGCACCTGATCACCGCCACATCGGGCAAGGTCTTCGTGGGCGACTGGATCGGCCCCTTCCAGCCCGGCCACCTGGTGCTGACCGGGCCGCGCCTGCCGCACAACTGGATCAGCATGGACCTGCCCGAGGGCGGCGTGCCGCTGCGCGACCTGGTGATCCAGTTCTCGCACGCCCCCCTGGTGGCCAGCAGCGAGAGCATTCCCGAGCTGCGCGAGGTGCTGCCCCTGCTGGAGAGGGCGCGCCACGGCATCGAGTTCTTCGGCATGGAAGCGCAGGCGCAGGAGCACTGGCACCGCATCAAGGCGCGCCAGGGGCTGGCCCGGTTCGGCGCGTTCTGCGAATTCATGAGTGACCTGGCCCGCTGCACCGACTTTCGCCTGCTGTCGAGCACGCAGCTGCAAAGCGAGGACAACGACACCCAGCTCGACCAGATCAACGCCATCGTGAGCCGCATCACCGACCACTTGGCCGAGCCCTTGTCGGCGGCCGACCTGGCGCAGGAACTGGGCATGACCGAGAGCCGCTTCTCGCGTTTCTTCCGCCGGGCCACGGGCAATACCTTCACCGACTTCGTGAACCTGGTGCGCGTGAACCGCGCCTGCCAGTTGCTCGTGGAGTCCGAGCGCTACATCACCCACATCGCCTACGACGTGGGCTTCAACAACATGGCCAACTTCAACCGCCGCTTTCTGGACATCAAGGGCATGACGCCCACCGAGTACCGCAAGCAGGGCGCGGGCCGCTTCGGGATCAAGGCTTGACCGTGCCTCCCCCATTGTTTCAGGACTAGTGCATGTACCTGGGGATAGATCTGGGCACTTCGGGTGTCAAACTGTTGCTGCTGGGTGAAGACCAGCGGGTGCACGCCGTGGCCGATGCGCCTGTGCCCCTGCAGCGCCCCCAGCCGGGCTGGAGCGAGCAGCACCCCGCCGACTGGCTGGCGGCCACCGAGGCCGCCGTGGCGCAGTTGCGTGCGCAGGCACCCGAGGCCTGGGCCCGGGTGCGCGGCGTGGGCCTGTCGGGCCACATGCACGGCGCCGTGGTGCTGGGCGAGGCGGGCGAGGTGCTGCGCCCTGCCATCCTCTGGAACGATGGCCGTGCCGCGGCTGAGTGCACGGCGCTGGAGCAGGCCGTGCCTGCCTCGCGCCAGATCACCGGCAACCTGGCCATGCCCGGCTTCACCGCGCCCAAGCTGCTGTGGCTGCGCACGCACGAACCCGAGGTTTTTGCGCGCACGCGCACCGTGCTGCTGCCCAAGGACTGGCTGCGCCTGCAGCTCACCGGCGATGCCGTGAGCGACCTGTCCGATGCCGCAGGCACCCTGTGGCTGGATGTGGCACGCCGCGACTGGAGCGACACCCTGCTGGCCGCCTGCGGCCTGACCCGCGCCCACATGCCGCGCCTGGCCGAAGGCAGCGATGCCACGGGTGTGTTGCGTGCCGATGTGGCCGCCCGCTGGGGCCTGCCCGCCGGTGTGGTCATGGCCGGCGGCGGTGGTGACAACGCCGCCAGTGCGGTGGGCGTGGGGGCGCGCCAGGCAGGGCAGGGCTTTGTCTCGCTCGGCACCTCGGGTGTGGTGTTTCGCGTGTCCGACCGGTTCGCGCCGGCCACGGAGAGTGCGGTGCACGCCTTTGCCCATGCGCTGCCCGGCCGCTGGCACCAGATGGCTGTCATGCTCAGCGCGGCCAGCGCTTTTGGCTGGCTGGCCCGCATCACGGGCCAGAGCGAGGCACAGCTCTCCGCCGCGGTGCAGGGCATGGCCCTGGCGCGCCACGCGCAGGCGCCGATCTTTTTGCCCTACCTGAGCGGCGAGCGCACGCCCCACAACAATGCTGCGGCCACCGGCGTCTTCATCGGCTTGCGCGCCGAGCACGATGCCACCGACATGGCCTGTGCGGTGATGGAGGGCGTGGGCTTCGGCCTCATGGACGGGCTGCAGGCCATGCAGGCGGCGGCCGGTGGCGATGCGGGTTCTGTTGCCCCGCTGGCCCTGGTGGGCGGCGGTGCGCGCAGCGATGCCTGGGCGCAGATGCTGGCCAGTGGCCTGGGCTGCGTGCTGGAGCGGCCCGAGGGCGCCCATGCCGCAGCCGCCCTGGGCGCCGCACGCCTGGCCGCCATGGCCTGCGGTGGCGACGAAGCGCTGTGGTGCCACGGCCTGCCGGGCGAAGCCCGCTTCAATCCTCAGCCCGCCCAGCAAGCCCTGCTGCAGGAGCGCCACGCGCGCTTCAAGGCGCTGTACCCTGCGCTGCTGCCCCATTTCTGAACCCTTTCTTGTCCATGTCCACACATTCCCCTGTGCAGGTCGCCATTGCCGGCGAAGCGCTGATCGACCTCATTCGCCGTGCCGACGGCAACTACGAGCCCTGCCTGGGCGGCGCGCTCTACAACCTGGGTCGTGCGCTCGCACGCCAGGGCGTGGGTGCGCTGTACCTCAACCCCCTGTCGCGCGACCGCTTTGGCCGGGAACTGGCGGCGCAGCTTGCGGCCGATGGCGTGCAATTGGCCCAGCCCACGCCCGTGGCCGAGGTCACTTCGCTGGCGGTGGTCAACCTCACGGAGCATGGCCATCCCGACTACGCCTTCTACCGCGAAGGCGTGGCCGACCGCGCCGTGACGTCCGAGGGCCTGAACGCGGCCTGCATGGCCGCTTCGGGCCTGCAACTGGTCTGCACCGGCGCCCTGGCCATGGACGCACGCGATGCCGCCATCTACCTACCCTGGCTGCAGGCCCAGCGCGCCGCCGGCCGATGCGTGGTGGTGGATGCGAACCTGCGCCCCTCCGTCATGCCCGACCTGCCGGCCTACCGGGCCCAGGTGCATGCGGCCCTGGCCGAGGCGCACATCATCAAGGCCAGCGACGAGGACCTGGACCACCTGCAGGTGCCCGGTGCCGACCCGCTGGCCCGCGCGCGCCACCTGCTGGCCGCCAACCCCCGTGCCCGCCTCATGGCGTTGACGTTGGGCGGCGAGGGCGCCTGGTTGCTGCAGCAGGGGGCCGCGGGCGGCCAATGGTTCGCCAAGGAGGCCGAGCCGCTGGCCGTGGTCGATACCGTGGGTGCCGGTGACAGCTTTCTCGCGGGCCTGCTGGCCTGCCTGTTGCGCGCGTACGCGCAGCAGGCCAGCCTGGCACCTGCAGGCATGGCGGACTTCGTTGCGGCACTGCCTGCCGCGGCATATCAAGAGGCCTTGCGCCACGCCCTGGCCAGCGCCAGCCTGTGCGTGCAGGAGCGTGGCTGCGTACCGCCCAATTGGCACGCGGCGCAGGACTGGGCGGCACAGCACCCAGCGCTCGACCAGCCGGCCTGAGACCGGTTGCGTGGCGCATCAGGCGCTGGTGCCCACCCGGTTGCCGCGGTTGTCCACCATCTCCAGGATCCACCACTGCACCTGGTCGGCCTCGATGAAGCGCATGTGCGAGGCGATGTCCAGCAGCAGGCCTGCATCCAGGTCCAACAGCCGCTGCACATAAGCCACCAGGTCGTCGGCGCGCTCGGTGAATTCGAAACCGTCATGGTCGAACTCGAACACCTTGCCGGCCTCGTCGCCCTCCAACACCATGAGGATGTAATTTCCCGAGCGCGGGGTCTCGCCGATGGCGGTGCAGCGGTCTATCCATTCCGGCAAGATCTCGGCACGCTCTTGCTCGTCCAGTTGCTCGATCCAGTCGTTGAAGTCGTCGTGCGTCAAGGCCCATTGGCTCGGGTGCACGATGTGCTTGGCGGCTTCTCCAGTGAGCGCGTCCACATAGAACAGAACGCTGCCGAAGGTGCCGTAGAAATCGGCCAGGCGGCCCACGGCGGGCAGGCCGGCTTTGTCGCCGGGCGGGGTCACCGTGTGGGCAAAGTGCACGGTCTTGGTTTGCTGCGGCCGGTGGTTGATCCGCTCGCAGGTGAATTCGCCGCGGTGCGCGGTGACGGCATGGTGCAGGTCGGGGAGGTGCATGGTTTTACCGTTGTGCTGGGCGCACCATGACAGTGTAGGGCGTACCCGTCACCGGCTCCAGGTGCGAGGCCAGCGCATGAAACCCCATGCGCCCATAGAAACTTTCGTTGCGCGGCGAAAACGTCTCCAGGTAGCACGCCACCCCGGCCTCGTCTGCCAAGGCCAGCGCCGGGGCCAGCAGGCGGGCGCCCAGGCCCCGGCCCTGCGCCGCCGGGTCGATCCCCAGGATGGACAGGTACCAGGCACCCTGCAGTTCGGCGCCGCTCGCACGAGGGCCCATGAAGGCGATGATGCGGTGGTAGTTGTCCATGCCTTGGGGGCCCAGCACGGTCTGCAGGTGCGCCACCTTGGCCTCTTCATCGGCCTGTTCTGCATCGGCCGGGCGTGGCAGGCTCCAGATGGCCATGCCCAGGCGCGGATCGTCGGGCGTGTGGCACAGGCCGCCATGCTGCGCCTCGCGCACGGCGCAGTCCAGGTAGCGCTGCAGAACCTGCATGCGCATGGCTTCGTCGTGCGCGAAGTCGATGGTGACGGCCTGGTAGAACGGGTCGTCGATCAGTGACGCCGCCAGGGCGGGCGTGGAAGGGTGCAGAGAAGAGGCGGGCAACAACATGGGCGCGGACCTTACCAGACCCACGCCCTGTTGTCCGGCATCACGAGCCCGGCTGTGCGTACGCCTCTTCGAAGAAATAGTCCTTCCACGAGCTGGCCTTGTTCTTGAGCACACCAAGCTTTTCCAGTTCGCTCGCATAGACGAAGCTGCGGTGCGGCGACACGGTGAAGTCGTTCTCCGGGTCTTCCACGATCTTGCGCACCAGCTCGGGCGCGAGCTTGGACTTCTGCACGCGGATGAAGATCTCGGCGGCCTTGGCCTTGTCGGCCTTGATGATCTGCGCGGCCTCGACCAGCGCGGCGTAGAACGCCTTGTAGGTCTTGGGGTTCTCGTCGTGGAACTTCTGCGTGGTGTACAGCACGTTGAAGGTGGCCGGGCCGCCCAGGATGTCGTAGGAACTGATGAGCTTGCGGATGTTGGGGTTGGCCGCCAGGGCCTGGTAGTAGAACGGAGCGCTGGAGAAGTGCGTGTTGATCTCCGAGCCGCCCGCGATCAGCGCCGCCGTGGCCTCGGGGTGGGGCAGGCTCACCGAGATCTTGTCGAAGCGCCTGAAGTCGTCCTTGCCGAAGACGCGTGCCGTCTCGATCTGCAAGGTGCGCGACTGGAAGCCCACGCCCGCCGCGGGCACGGCGATGCGGTCCTTCTCGCCCAGGTCTTTCAAGGTCTTGACCGTGGGGCTGTTGGTCAGCAGGTAATTGGGCAGCGAGCCCAGGGCCGCCACGGCCTTCACGTTCTGCTTGCCGCGCGTGCGGTCCCACAGTGTGAGCATGGGCGGCACGCCGGCCGACACCACGTCCAGCGAGCCGGCCAGCAGGGCCTCGTTCATCGCCGTGGCGCCCGAGATGCTGGCCCAGTCCACCTGCACCTCGATGCCCTGCTGCTTGCCGTGCTTTTCGATGAGTTGCTGGTCGCGCACCACGTCCAGGATCAGGTAGCCGATACCGAACTGCTGTGCAATGCTGATCTTGCCCTCGGCCTGCGCCACCAGTGGCGCCAGGCCCAGCAGCGTTGCCGCCGCCATGGTGCGCCAGCGCTGTCCCTTTTTACCATCCCGTCCTGACATTCCTTTTTCCCTTGCGTTCGTTGATCGTCACCGTCACCACCGGTGGTGGTGCAGTGCAGGGGACGAACTCTAGGGGGAAGGCGTGTGCGGGGGAACGAAGCAATCGTGGGTTCCTAAGAACCAACTCATCTATGGGCGTGGCTGCTGCGGGTGGTAGTGCAGGTGCAGCGCGCGCCAGCCCTGGGCGCAGCGTTGCCACAGTTCGGTGAAAAGGACCGGCGGATGAGCGCCGCGCGGCGTGGTGATGCTTCCCAAGCCGCGCGCCGACACGACGCCGTCGCCGATCGCATGCAGCTCCAGCTGCGCATCCTGTGCGCGGCTGCCCGCCGGGAACCAGCGGCCCGCGCGGACGGCGCTGGCAATGCCGGCCATCCGCCCAGCACCGGCCTCGATGCCCGCCTCGCTCACCACAAAGAAGGCCGGGTCTTCCAGTGCGGCCAGGCGCTCCGTGTCGCCGGCCACATAGGCTTCATACCATTGCGTGCGCGTTGCGCGCAGTTCTTCCAGATGCACCGCTGTCCCCTCCCTTGGTCACAACCTGGGCGATGGTAGCGGGGAAGGGGGCGCGCGCTGCGCGTGTTACGCCGTGTTGCCGCTGGTGCCTTGCCGTGCCGCAGGGTGCGCCGGCCGTGCCAGCCCCAGGTGCTCGCGCAGCGTGCGGCCCTGGTACTCCGTGCGGAACAGGCCGCGGCGCTGCAGCTCGGGGATCACCAGGTCGGCAAAGTCCTTGAGGCCGTGCGGCAGGGTGGGCGCCAGCACGTTGAAACCATCGGCGGCGCCGGTGGTGAACCAGTGCTCCAGCTCGTCTGCAATCGACTCGGGCGTGCCGACGATGGTCCAGTGCCCGCGCGCGCCCGCGACCTTTTCGTAGAGCTGGCGGATGGACAGGTTCTCGCGCCGCGCCATGCCCTCGAACAGCTCCTGCCGGCTCTTCCAGCCCTCGGTCACCGGCAGGTCCTGCGGAAACGGCCCGTCGATGTCGTGGTCCGAGAGGTCCACATTGCCCAGGAAGGTGGACAGCAGACCCACGCCCAACACCGGGTCGATCAGGCCCTGCAGCTGGTCGAACTTGTCCTGTGCCTCCTGCCGCGTGCGCCCCACGAAGGGGGAGATGCCGGGCAGGATCTTGAGCTGGTCGGGCGTGCGGCCGTAGGCGGGCAGCCGGGCTTTGAGGCCGCTGTAGAAGGCCCGCGCTTCGGCGGCACTCTGCTGCGCAGTGAACACCACCTCGGCCGTGGTGGCCGCCAGGTCCTGGCCATCGCCCGAAGAGCCTGCCTGCACCAGGACCGGGTAGCCCTGCGGTGCGCGCGGCGTCTGCAGGCCGCCATGCACCTGGTAGTGCTCGCCCGTGTGGGCCACGCGGTGCAGCCGGGCGGGGTCGAAGAAGCGGTTGGCTTGCTTGTCGTGGATGAAGGCCTCGTCCTCCCAGGTGTCCCACAGGCCCTTGACGATCTTCACGTACTCGTGCGCGCGGGCATAGCGGTGGGCGTGGGCGAGCTGCTGCTCCAGCCCGAAGGCGCGCGCCTCGAAATCGCTGCCAGAAGTGACCAGGTTCCAGCCGCTGCGCCCGCCGCTCACTTGGTCCAGCGATGCGTACTTGCGCGCCAGGTGGTAGGGCGGCAGGTAGGTGGACGACACCGTGGCCACCAGGCCGATGTGCGTGGTGGACTGCGACAGGGCCGCCAGGCTGATGAGCGGGTCGAGCGGGTACCACAGCGCATTCCTGGCCACCACCTCGTCCGGCGGGCCGGGCAGGCCGACGTTGTCGGCGAAGAAGATGGTGTCGAACTTGGCGGCCTCGGCGATGCGCGTCCATTCCTTGAGCGACTCGATGCTGCTGGCGGCGGCCGGGTCCACATCGGGGTGGCGCCAGGCGGCCAGGTGGTGGCCTACGCCGAAGAAGAAGGCACCAAGGTGCATCTGGGGGCGGGAGGAGGTCATGCGGATCGGGATGCGGTGGCAGGCCCTTCGTGCGAGGGGCCGGGGTGGCTGTAGTGCCAGGTGGAATGAATGCGTGAGAAGGTGGGCACCATCACCAGGAGTGCGCCAGCAGCGGGACTGGAAAGGGCAGGCATGTCGCCCCCTGCAGTGCCCGGCGGCGCACCCGCTGGCGCACATAGCCATGGGGCGCACGCCGCACCAGCGCTGCTGGTGAGGGCGGTGCAATGCCCCAGGCCTTGGCCGTTAGTGCGAGAACGCGTTCGGCAGGGGCCTGGTGCGGGGCGGCGGTGGTGGTTGTTGTTGTTCTTGCCATCATGCGCCCCCGCCCGCCGTGGCGACGAGAAAGCCGGCAATCAAGGCAATGGCAGACGCCACGACCAGGCCCACGGCCAGATTGCGCAGCACTTTCCAAAAAGCGCCATCGGGCGGGGCCAGGTCGATGTCTTCGGTGGTCACGGGCAGCAGCATGTCGGGGCTCCTTGGTGTGTTCATGGGGCGGGTCGCTGGATGGATGCCGGTGGCCGTGGGGTGCCGCAATTGTCCCGAAGCCGGGGCTGGCGAAGAACGACTTTCGCGTCAGTTGCATATCACCAAATCAACCGAGGGCCCTGCAGGCTCCATGGCGCATCCATCCAGTCATGACCGCGCCAGGCCATTGTGGGCAGGCGCTGCACGCATTCCAACGAAGGAATGCGAGTTAGCAGATGCGCTTTCCGTGCGGAGGGGCGCCGGTGCTTAGAACCTTGAACAGGATCTCAGTGCGGTGCCGCCAGGGCCGGCAGGAACTCCACACCGGTGCGTTTGACCAGCTCCTGGTAGCTGATGGGCGGCCCGGCTCGCTCGTCCGGGCGGTTGGCCTGCCAGTGCGCCCAGGCGCGCTGGGTGCTGGCGTCGTACACCAGCTTGAACAGGTGCGAGGGGACGCGGACCTGGTTCGCGCCGATGCTCGGGCCGCCCGTGGCAAAGACCGGGCCGGTGATCACGTACACATCGCCCCGGGCGCGCTGCACATAGCGCCGCGTGTCCTGCTCGATGCGGGCCCAGGGGCCGCCGTTCTGCTTGGGGTCCTGCGGCACCATGTTGGCCAGGGAAAAGCTCTGCGCCATGGCCGTGGGCGTGTCCATGTCCGCTGCCGGGGCCATGTGGCCGCGGCTGTAGCCCGAGCGCTTGTAGTCGTCGAGCTCGGCGCGCTCACCGCGGGGCAGGCGCGCGTCG
This sequence comes from Acidovorax sp. GW458-11-26-14-TSB4, assembly GCF_059423865.1. NCBI lineage: Bacteria > Pseudomonadati > Pseudomonadota > Betaproteobacteria > Burkholderiales > Comamonadaceae > Acidovorax > Acidovorax sp. GW458-11-26-14-TSB4. The sequence continues at coordinate 346,926 of NZ_JBWKYR010000005.1, read as the reverse complement.
GCGAAGAACTTGTCGGAGCGCTTCTCGCGCGTGCCATCGAGCATGGCGCGGTTCAGCCGCTGGGCTACGTAGACCGGGGTGCGCGTCTGGCCGCTGTGCAGCACGGCAAAGGCCTCGTAGCACAGCTCGCGTTGCAGCGCGCGGCGTGGCGCTGCAGGCGGCTTGCCGCCCGCGAAGAACTGCGGGCAATGCGCGAAGCCCGTGGGCTGCGTGCTGCGCAGGTCGGGCAGGCTGTCGAGAAAGCTGGAGGAGGGGTTGCGGGCGAAGGAGGGGGCGGCACCCAGGGCCAATGCCATGGCCGCCGTGGCCACGCGCATGGCGCGCGGCCAGGAAAAATGCAGGTTCAAAACGCGGTGTCAAAAAGCGAAAAAAGGCGCTGATTGAACCACCGCTACGGGCCCGTTTTGGCCTTACGGGCTGCAATGCCGCAAGGTTTTTCTGCCGCTTGCAGGGCTTACGTTTGGAGGCAGGAAAGCAGGCCCGTCAAAGCTCTTTCGCGTACACGATAAACCCGTGGTGTTTTGCCACCTTGTCGTACAGCACACGTCCCGCAGCATTGCCTTCCTGCGTCTGCCAGTACACGCGCGAGGAGCCTGCTGCGCGCGCCTGTTCGTACACGGCCTCGATCAGTGCACGCCCTACGCCGCGGCCGCGTGCCGCCTCGCGGGTGAACAGGTCGCTGAGGTAGCACACGGGCTCGATGCGCGTCATGCTGCGGTGGTACAGATAGTGGGTCAGGCCCAGCAGGGTGCCGCTGCTGCCTTCGCCCCCTTCGGCCACCAGGCAGTGCACCGGCTCGGCCGGATCGAGGAAGCGCTGCCAGGTGCTGGCCGTGATGTGCTCGGGCAGGGCCGTGGCGCCAAAGCGGCCGTAGAAGGCGTTGTAGCCGTCCCAGAGCGGGCGCCAGGCTGCATAGTCACTCGCCGTGACGGGACGGATGTTCACCGGGGTCGCCATGCGAGGTTCTCCGCTCAGCGGTTAAGCACGCGCCCGGGGTTCATGATGCCCTGCGGGTCCAGCGCCTGCTTGACCGCGCGCATCATCGACAGCGCCACGGGCGACTGGTACTTCTCGAGCTTGTCGGCCTTGAGCTCACCGATGCCATGCTCGGCCGAGAAGGAGCCGCCGAACTCGGCCACTGCGTCGTACACCAGCTGGTGCACATGCTCTTCGTGGTCGCGCAGGAAGGCCTTGGGGTCGCCCTGCTCAGGCGCCTGCACGTTGTAGTGCAGATTGCCGTCGCCCAGGTGGCCGAAGTTCACCAGGCGCACGCCCGGGATCTCGCGGCGCAGCACGGCGTCGGTATGGGCCACGAAGGCGGGGATGCGCGAGATCTGGATGGAGATGTCGTGCTTGATGTTCAGGCCCTCTTCGGCCTGCGCCAGCGGAATGTTCTCGCGGATGTGCCACAGCTGCTGGGCCTGGGTGAGGTTCTCGGCCACCACGGCATCGGTCACGCAGCTGGCCTCGAAGGCGGTTTCCAGCAGCGCCTCGAAGCGGCCGCGGGCGTGTTCTTCGGACTCGCTGTCGGAGTTTTCCAGCAGCACGCACCAGGGCGCGTTCTCGTCGCCCAGGAAGGGCACGCGCAGCTGCGGCATGTGCTTGCCCACCAGGCTCAGCGCGAACTGGCCCATGACCTCGAAGCCCGTGAGTCCTGCGCCCAGGTTCTTGTGTGCCAGGCCCAGCAGGGCCACGGCATGCTCCATGGAGGGCACGGCCGCCCAGGCCGTGAGGCGCGCGGCGGGCTCGGGGTAGAGCTTGAGCGTGGCGGCGGTGATGATGCCCAGCGTGCCTTCGCTGCCGATGAACAGGTCGCGCAGGTCGTAGCCGGTGTTGTCCTTGCGCAGGCCCTTGAGGCCGTCCCATACCTCGCCCTGGGCGGTGACGACCTCCAGGCCCAGGCACAGGTCGCGCGCATTGCCGTAGCGCACCACCTGCGTACCGCCGGCGTTGGTGCCCAGGTTGCCGCCGATGGTGCAGCTGCCCTCGGCCGCGAGCGACAGGGGAAACAGCACGCCCGCGTTCTGCGCAACGTCCTGCAGGTTCTGCAGGATGCAGCCGGCCTCCACCGTCATGGTGAGGTTGTCGGTGTCGATGCTGCGCACGGTGTTCATGCGCGTGAGGCTCAGCACGATCTGCGTGCCGCTGTCGTCGGGGGTGGAGCCCACCGCCAGGCCGGTGTTGCCGCCCTGCGGCACGATGGCGGTGCCGGCTGCCGCGCAGGCCTTGACCACGGCGGCCACTTCCTGCGTGTTGGCGGGGCGCACCACGGCCAGGGCCTTGCCGCGCACGCGGCGGCGCCAGTCCTGCTCCCAGGCGGTCAGGTCGCCATCGGCCAGCACGTTGGCCGGGCCGACCAGGGTGCGCAGGGTGTCGAGGAGGGTGGTGGTCATGTCGTTGGCCTTTCGTCTACAGCGGTCAGGGCTGCTGCCGGGGCGGGCGCCAGGGCATTGATTGCAGCGTTATGGTGGATTGTCGGGTGGGGCTTGTACCGTGTCAGGCGGCGGGTGAGAACGGTGCCTGCTGCCCTTCCTGTGATTCTTTGGCCGCTGCCATGGCCTTGGCGTTGCGCTGGCGCAGCCGCACGTGTAGCGTGCAGGCCGTGAAGAGCACCAGGCACAGCAGCACCTCGGCCCAGGCCAGCCACTGCGAGGGCGGCTTGTCGCCCCAGCCGCGCACCACGCCTTCGGTGAAGTACAGCCAGATCACCAGGCTCACCCAGCGGTAGGTGTACATGCGGTTCTTGAGCAGGCCGGCCAGCGGGATGCACAGCGGCAGGGCCTTGAGCGCGATCCACGAGCCGCCGGGGCGCACGGGCGCCAGCACCAGCTCCCAGGCGAGGCACAGCACGATCAGCGCCATCACGCTGCCGGTGGCCGCCCAGCGGGTGGCAGCGATGGCATGGTCGGAAACGGGGAGGGGAGCGGTCATCGGTGGCAGGTCAGGTAACGAACAGGGGGCAGGGTGGCGCAGTGCATGGAAAAATGGGTGTCGCAGCGGTGGCCATTGTCGCTGCTGGCCTGCGCCGCGCTTGGGCCCACAATGCGTGCTGGCTGCGCTTGGCGCATCCCTGCGATGCAGCGTTACCACACCACCCTGTGGTCCCATCCCGGACCTGGGATCATATCGGCCATGCCCTTGACCTTGCAGACCATCGCCTCGCGCATCGAAGCGCTGATCACGCAGCTGTCGCATTTCCCCTGGAAGACGACGGCCCAGACCCTGCGCGAACGCTTTCGCGAAGACCACCTGGGCCTCACGGCCAGCAGCCTGACCTTCACCACCACGCTGGCGCTGGTGCCCTTCTTTGTGGTGGCGCTGGCGGTGTTCACCGCGTTCCCCATCTTCGGCAAGGTGCAGGACGTATTGCAGCGCTGGCTGGTGGAGAGCCTGGTGCCCGACAGCATCTCGCGCCAGGTGCTGGGCTACCTGACCCAGTTCGCCGCCAAGGCCAGCAGCCTGGGGGTGGCGGGTTTCAGCATCCTGCTGGCCACGGCGCTGGCCCTGATATTGACCATGGACCGCACGCTCAACGACATCTGGCGCGTGCGCCGCCTGCGCCCCCTGGGCCAGCGCGTGCTGATCTACTGGGCCGCGATCACCCTGGGCCCGCTGCTGCTGGGGGTTAGCCTGGCGGTCACCTCGTACGTGATGTCCGCATCGGGCGGCCTGGTCCGCGCCTTGCCCAGCGGCGTGCAGCTGCTGTTCGACTCGATCCAGTTCTTTGTGCTGGCCGGCTGCATGGCGGCGCTCTACCACTACGTGCCCAACACCCCGGTGAAGTGGCGCCACGCCTGGGCCGGCGGCTTGTTCGTCTCGGTCTGCATCGAGCTGGCCAAGCGGGTGCTGGCCATCTACCTGAGCAATGTACCGACCTATTCGGTGGTCTACGGCGCCTTCGCCACCCTGCCCATCTTGCTGGTCTGGATCTATGTGGCCTGGGTCATCGTGCTGCTGGGCGCGGTGGTCACGGCCTACCTGCCCAGCCTGCTGGCCGGCGTGGCCCGCCGCGGTACGGTGGCGGGCTGGAATTTCCAACTGTCGGTGGAGGTGCTGCAGGAGCTGTACCTGGCGCGCCGCCATGCGCAGAAGGGCTTGCGTGCGAGCGAGCTGGCACTGCTGCTGCGGCTCGATGTGCTGCAGCTTGAGCCGGTGCTCGATGCGCTGCTGTCCCTCGATTGGGTCGGGCAGATCAACGATGCCACCAGCGACCCCGATGCGGCGGATGTGGCCGAGCCGCGGTATCTGCTGCTGGTGGATCCTTTGGCTACTTCGGCTGAGCCGCTGGTGGAGAAGTTGCTGTTGGAGCGGGTGGAGAGTTTGGGGTCGTTTTGGAACAGTGCGAGGTTGGAGAGGATGAAGGTGGCGGATTTGATTCGGGGGCGGTGATCTTTGGTTCGTCGGTGTGGTTGCTGCGTGCCTTGATGGAGGGCGGGAGCCGGGTCTCGGCCCGGCGGCCGAGGTACCTTTCTTTGCGTCGCCAAAGAAACGTACCCCAAAGAAAGGCGACCCCGCTGCCCGTGTCCCCCTCGCCGGTGGCGAGGGGGCAGCCTGCGATGCTCGGGCCTGGGGTGTGCCGCAGAACTCGCTGCGTTCTTCGAACTCCGCTCAAACAGCTGCGGCAAGCATGACAACGATGCGCGTGTCCTTCGGCACGCGCTCACCCCAGGCCCTGCGCTTCTCGGCACGGTCAGAAGGGGGTGGGAACGGGCCCCACACGGGCCATTGCTTCGCTCGGCCTGTGGTCCTTCGCTGCGCTCGGCTCGCCCGGGCGATCGCGCCCAACACGTCGGCAGCGCGCAGCGCGAACCGACACCCGGCGCAGCTGCGCAGCAGCAGCCGTCGTTGACCCCGCTCCCACCCCTTCTGGCTGCGCCGAGAAGCGCAGGGGCTGGGGTGGGTGCGTGTGCCGAAGGACACACGCACTTCGTGATCTGGCTTGCCGCTGCTGTTTGAGCGGAGTTCGAAGAACGCAGCGAGTTCAGCGGCACCACCCCAGGACCGAGCATCGCAGGTTGCCCGCAGCGAAGCGAAGGGACGCAGACAGCGGGGCGCTGTTTCTTTGCCTACTTTCTTTTTGCGCAAAAAGAAAGTAGGTGCGCCGCCGGGCGCATATCCCGGCCTCCGCCCTTCACCCAGGCAAACGGCTGAAAAGAACCCTGAACTCAACGCGCCGGGGCAGCCACAGACGCAGCCGGCCCTGCCACCGCAGCAGCAGGCGCCGCACCACTGGCCCCAGGCGCAGGTACGACAGCCGGCGCAGCCACCGGCGGCGTCACCGTCACCCGCGGCACCCACCGATCCAGCCAATGCGCCCGCCAAGCCACAAACCCCACCACAACAGCCACCAACACCCCCAGCGCCACCCACACAGGACTGCGTGACTCCGCAAACGGATCATCCAGCATGCGCCGCGCATTGACCGGTACCTTGGCCGTCTGCGACAAGGACCCTCCCAACCGGGTGTTCACCCGCATGCGCCCGTTGATCGCCCAGCCGCTGGCATCGAGGATCGGCCCCAGGCTGCGCTGGCGCAGCTTGAGCCAGGCGATCAGCATGCTCGGCCCCGAGATCGCGAGCACGATGCCGATGAGGGCCAGCGGTATCCAGACCCCCAGGTCCACGAACTTGCCGAAGATGCCCACCAGCACCGCGCTGATGCTGCCGAGCGCCACGCCGATGGCGGCCACCGTGCCGACGTCGGTGCGGCGCGGGGTACCGGGCACGGTCACGCTGCTGGCGTTGGTGCCCACGGTCTTGAGATCGCTGCTGGCCAAGGTGCTGGCGGCCGCGCCCAGTGACTTCTGTGCGCGCGCATCGCTGGCCGAGGCGCGCTTGGCTACCTGTTCCTCGATCATGCGCACGAACTTCTTGTACGGCGAAAAGAACGCCTGGCGGATGCTCGTGGGGTTCTCGATGATGCGGGTGATGGTGGCATCCCAGTCGTGGCCATCGCGGTCGTAGAACACGCCGTTGCGGCCCACGAAGAGGAAATCCACGTCGCCGGCGGTGAAGGCCGCCACGATGCCCATCTTCTGGCCCTTGCGCGTGCAGTCGCAGTACGCCAGGTAGGTCTTGGCCAGGCCAGCCAGCTTGGCGTGGCGCGCCGCGTCGGGCACCTGCACCACCAGGTCGCAACTGCGCGCGTCCAGGTACAGGGTGCCGGCCTGGAAGATCGCCCCCCGGCGCTGGTAAAACGCCGAGAACGAAACGAAATTGTTGAGCAGCTCCAGCAGCCCCTGCTTGAAGCGCAGCAGCTTCTCCAGGTCCAGCGCCTGCTTGTTGTGCTCTTCCTCGGCCTCGTCCTCGGCAATGAGCGCCATCACGCGCTGTTCGGCGTCGCCCGCGAGCAGGGCCTCGCGCACCTCTTCGTCCAGGGTATCCAGGCGGGTGGCGGGGCGTTCGGCCAGCCATTGCTGGCAGGGAGCCAGGGCCTTCTGGATCAGTTGCCATTCGTCCTGGGTCAGGCTCTCGGCATCGCTGCGGGCCAGCAGGGGCTCCACCGTGCGCTCGCGGAAATTGCGCAGGGCCTTGGCCCAGGCCGGGTTCACGCCGCGCGCGAGGGGCAGGGCGCCGCCGGGCGTGATGGGGGCCAGGGGCAGGGCGGTGATGGCGGGCGAGGCCAGGCCCAGGTCCTTGCCGGACATGGCGCTGTATTCCTCCAGCGAGGGGTTGAGCGCCGTGGCGGCGCGCGGGTCGTACGTGGCCAGGCGCGTGCGCGCAAAGAAGTCCTCGACCTTGGCGGCCACAGCGTTCATGGCCTCGGTGGCGGCCAGCGTGCGCTCGCCCAGGGCCAGACCGGTGGTGGCCTCGCGCGCCTTGGAGGCCCAGGCCCGGAGCTTGTTCAGGTCCGCGAAAAAGGCCTCGGCGCGCTCACGGTCGATGCCGGGCAACTGCTTGTCGGTGGCGGGTGGAGTGCTGCCCTGCACGGTGACGATGTGGCCGATGGCCTCGCGTGCCACTGTGTCCTCGCCCGCCGTGTCGGCGGTGATGATGCCGTCGCCGTTGAAGCGCATTGCGCTGAGCTGCTTGCTGCGCTCGACCACGTCGGCCAGCGCAATGGCGGTGGCCTCGGGCCGGCCCGCCATGGACAGCAGGCGCCGGGCCTCGGTGGCCAGCGCGGCGCCCTCTTCGGTGCCGTCGTTGATGGCCTCGATCTCCAGTGCGGCGCCGGGCCGGGCCAGTTCACCGGGATCGTGCAGCCGGGCGCAGGCCCAGGCGCACGCCTCCAGCAATTCGGGCGGGCGGATCCGGCCGTCCTTGTCGGTGTCGATCAGGTCCAGCGTGCGCTCGTCGAACTCGATGCCGCGCGTGGGGCAGGCCAGGGCCACCCAGAGCTTCTGGTCCAGCTCCGCCAGATGGGCGATGTCTTCGCCGCTCTGGATGATGACCTGGTCCACGCCGCCGGCGCGAAAGAACTGCCAGGCGTGCTGGGGCGGGGGCTGCTCGGGCTGCAGCGGGGCAGGGTGGACGGGGAGGGCGGCGGTGGCGTTGATCGGGTGTGGCGGCTGGTCCATGCGGTGATTGTGGGCGGCCGGTGTGCCGTCACGCCACGGACCCGGGCGAACAGGCCTGTCAGCGCGTTCCTACGAGCGCGAGAAAGCCGCCCCCACCCATCGCAGTGGATTGAACCCCGTGACCAGCCCCGTGGCCACCAGCACCAGCATGCCACCCCAGAGCATGCCGGAGCCCAGCGCTTCGCCCAGGAACAGATGGCCCCAGGCCACGCCGAACAGCGGGATCATGAAGGCGCTGCTCATGGCCGCCACGGGCGACACCTGGCTGAGCACACGCAGGTTGAGCCAGTAGGCCAGCCCAGAGGTGACGACGCCCATCACTGCCACCGCGGCCAGGGCGCCGGGCGTGAAGCGCGCTTCGGGCAGGCTCCAGACGGCACCGGGCAGCAGCATGACGAGGGCGGTGCCGTGGATGCCGGCGGCAATCGCCAAGGGCGGCATGCGCGTGGTGGCGCGCTTCATCCAGGGGGTGGATACGCCATAGCAGGCCGAGGCCACCATGCAGGCTACGGCCGCGATGACGAGGGCCGGTGTCGGGTCCACCGGGCCCAGCTGCACGATCAGCGCCACGCCCGCAAAGCCGCAGATGCAGCCCAGCCATTTGCGCGTGCTCAGCGTGTCCTCCTTGAGCCAGGCGGCTGCGATCACGCTGAAGGGCACGGCCATGGTGTTGAGCAGCGAGCTGTAGCCCGCAGGCAGGTGCAGCGCGGCCCAGGAGTACAGCAGGAAGGGGATGGCTACCGTGAGCGCGCCCAGGCCGAGCAGCTCGCGCCAGTGGCGCCAGGGCCAGCGCTCACCGGCCAGGCGCATCAGCGCCATCAGCGTGAGCGTGGCCAGCCCGATGCGCAGGGCCGCCATGACATTGGGGCCGAGCACGGGGCTCGCAACACGGATGAAAAGAAAGGAGGCGCCCCACAGGGCAGACAGCAGCACCAGCTGCAAAAAGTGGCGAGTCTTCACTGGAGTATTGTGCCCCCCTGAGTCGCTTCGCGCCTTCCCCCCAGGGGGACACCCCCAGCGCGGCGGGGCGGCCCTTGCGCGGGGGCACTGGCATGGGGCGCGCCTATGTCATGGGTCAAGGGCGGTAACCAAGCGGTGAACCAGGAGCTGCCTTAGACCTTGCGGTACTTGCCAGCCTTATTTGCGCACCTCGTCCACCATGGCGCGGAAGTCGTCGATGTCCTCGAAGCTGCGGTAGACGCTGGCAAAGCGGATGTAGGCGATCTTGTCGAGCTTCTTGAGCTCGCGCATCACCAACTCGCCGATGCGGCTGGAGAGCACTTCGCGCTGGCCCAGGTTGAGCAGCTTTTCCTCGATGCGCTCGATGGCGCTGTCGATCTGCGTGGTGCTCACGGGGCGCTTGCGCAGCGCCAGGTTGAACGAGCCGAGCAGCTTGCCGCGCTCGTACTCGATGCGCCGGCCGTCCTTCTTCACGATGGCCGGGAAGCTCACTTCCGGCCGCTCGTAGGTGGTGAAGCGCTTGTCGCAGGCGCCGCACTGGCGCCGGCGGCGGATGAAGTCCCCGTCTTCAGACACCCGGGTCTCGACGACCTGCGTTTCCTGGTGGCTGCAGAAGGGGCACTTCATGTCCGGATCAGCCGTAGACCGGGAAGCGTGCCGTCAGTGCATTGACCTTGGCGCGCACGGCGGCGATGTTGGCTTCGTCGCGTGGGTTGTCCAGCACGTCGGCGATCAGGTTGGCCGTGGCGCGGGCTTCTTCTTCCTTGAAGCCGCGCGTGGTCATGGCGGGGGTGCCGATGCGCACGCCGCTGGTCACCATCGGCTTTTCAGGGTCGTTGGGGATGGCGTTCTTGTTGATGGTCATGTGGGCGGAGCCCAGCACGGCCTCGGCTTCCTTGCCGGTGATGCCCTTGGCGCGCAGGTCGACCAGCATCACGTGGCTTTGCGTGCCGCCGGAAACGATGCGCAGGCCGCGTGCGGTCAGCGTTTCGGCAACCACCTGGGCGTTCTTGATCACCTGCTCCTGGTAGGCCTTGAAGCCGGGCTGCAGCGCTTCCTTGAAGGCCACGGCCTTGGCAGCGATCACGTGCATCAGCGGGCCGCCCTGCAGGCCGGGGAAGATGGCGCTGTTGATGGCCTTCTCGTGCTCGGCCTTCATCAGGATGATGCCGCCGCGCGGGCCGCGCAGGCTCTTGTGCGTGGTGGAGGTGACCACGTCGGCATGGGGCACGGGGTTGGGGTACACGCCTGCGGCGATCAGGCCGGCGTAGTGGGCCATGTCGACCATGAAGATCGCGCCCACGTCCTTGGCCACCTTGGCAAAGCGCGCGAAGTCGATGTGCAGGCTGTAGGCCGAGGCACCGGCGATGATGAGCTTGGGCTTGGTCTCGTGCGCCTTCTTTTCCATGGCGTCATAGTCCAGCACTTCCTTGGCATCCAGGCCGTAGGAGACCACGTTGAACCACTTGCCCGACATGTTCAGCGGCATGCCGTGCGTCAGGTGGCCGCCTTCGGCCAGGCTCATGCCCATGATGGTGTCGCCGGGCTTGAGGAAGGCCAGGAACACGGCCTCGTTGGCCGATGCGCCGCAGTGCGGCTGCACGTTGGCGGCGTCGGCGCCGAAGATCTTCTTGACGCGGTCGATGGCCAGCTGCTCGGCCACATCCACGTGCTCGCAGCCACCGTAGTAGCGCTTGCCGGGGTAGCCCTCGGCGTACTTGTTGGTCAGTTGCGTGCCCTGGGCCCACATCACGGCGGGAGAAGCGTAGTTCTCGCTCGCGATCAGTTCGATGTGGTGTTCCTGGCGGGCGTTCTCGGCCGTGATGGCGGCAAACAGCTCGGGGTCGGCTTGTTCTACAAGAATATTGCGGTCGTACATGTTGGCAGTCCTATGAACTTGTGTCCCTTGAAACAAGGGCTGCCCAGGCGAACGGCGGAACGCGGCGGGTTGCTCCCGTGCGGCACGCTCCCCAGTGGTTCACAAGAGGCCAGCCCTTGTCGGTTTCCACGTCAGCGGCAGCCCCCGTGCGGGTTCTGCGCCTATCGCCAGTTGCGTACCCTCCTAGTGTAGCCGAGGTGGCACCGCTGCCAATGCGACAGGGGACGAAGATCTGGCGACCCCAAAAAACGCCCCCAGCACAGCGGGGGCGTTGGCCGGGCCAGGGCACGCCCCGGGGGGGGCTGCTCGCCGGGTTACAGCGGCTGCGAGGACAGGAGGGCGACCTTGTCGCCGCTGGCGCCCACTGCGGGGTCCGCGGGCGTGTCCAGCTTGGCGGCGGCAGGAATGGATTGCACGGGCGCCACCTGGGCCGGGGCCTGCGTGGACAGGGTCGCGGGCGGGTTGATCGGCATGCTGCGGCCGCCGGCCACCTGGCGCAGGCGGAAATGCTCGGCCAGCACCTTGGCGGTGTAGCCGCCATCGTCGGGCAGGTTGGCTGCGCCCACGTAGTAACGCAGTCCGCCTTCGAGCGAGCCGGCGCGGGCGATGCATTCCTGCAGCACCTTCACGCCCACGCGCAGGTTGGTCACCGGGTCGAAGGCCGCGAAGTGGCCGCCGAAGTTCTGGTACTTCTCGGTGTGCACGGTGGTCATCACCTGCATCAGGCCCTGGGCGCCCACGGCGCTTTGCGCGAACGGGTTGAAGTTCGACTCGATGGCCATGATGGCCAGGATCAGGGTCGGGTCGAGCTTGTTGCGGGCGCCGAGTTCATAGGCCTCGGCCACCAGCACGCTCAGCGGCTCGGGGGCCACACGGTACTTCTTGCTCAGCCAGAACGCCACGGCGGCCTGCTCCTTGGGCAGGTCCTTGGGATTGCCGGCGGTGGCGCGCTCGCTCGCCTCGGGCTCGATGGGCATGCCCAGCACGGCGACCTGGCGTGCCTGCAGCCAGTTCATCAGCTTTTCTTCTCCGGCCTGGCGCAGATCGGGCCGGGCGCTCAGTGCGATTACGACGAATGCAACGGTCAGCCCGATGAGGGCGAAGCTGCTGTGGGTGATTTCAAGAAAACCTTCTGTCACATCGGCTGCGAAGGTTCGCACGCCGGAGACGATTTTTCCTGACGCTGTCATAGCTCTTCCTTTCTGGGGCGCTTCCCTGAGGCCCTGCACAACCGGATCGGTGGGCAGGGTCAGGCGTATCACCTGGATTGGTACGCCATCAATTTCAGGGCCTGCAAAAAGCAACAAGGGCCGTGAGTTGACTTAGCCGGGTTCGGCAGCGGGTTGGGGTTTTTACTAGCCATTTTTGAGGCTGGCGGATTCTAGGAGGTCACCAAATAGCTAGTCAATACTAACAAAAACAAATGTTAGATCAATTTGTAATGAAAAATCTGTTAAAAAACACAGGGTTTTGCGTTTTTTCCCTCGAAAGGGAGGGTGTGTGCACCAGAGGGGCATGACAACAGGATGTCAAATTCAATCGGCTTTTTCCTACCCATTGCAAAACCGGCTTGAGGTCCCCGGGCGACTTTGGTAAGGTTCAGTGGCCTGTTGATTTCAGGCATCGCCAGACGAAGCGAACTCTCCCGCCGATGCGCATGCAGTGCCGCGGTGCAGCAGATGAAACTTCCACGGCACCCCCTGGAGGCAATACCTTGCCTCCTCGCACAGCGGACCTTCATCTCCGCGGTGCGAAACGATGGCAAAGGACCGTTGTGTCAGCCGTCAAGCCCGGGAGGCTGTCCATTTCGGAGAGTCCCCCGGGCTTTCTCGTTTGTGGGCGGGCGCCTGGCTCTGTGCGGTGGTTTCGGCACGTCGGGCATGTCCTTGTAGCCCCTTTGCCGCAACCGTTGCCGTCTTGGCTTCATGGCCTCTCATTGGACTGCCTCAAGGCATTGAATGGGCCCTTGGCGCATATATATAGATAATGGGGGCAATTCCCAGGGCGGGCACAGGCCCCTTGGGACACCGCAACCTGCGAAGCAGGGTGCAGAGGCCCGCGCACCGGGTGGCCCTGGACAGGACTCCCCCGAGGAATTCTTTGCCGGAGCGGCTGGTGGCCCTCCTGCACGAACCCGGTGAAAATAGCCCGTTTTCTGCCATGTACCTTCTTTGGGTCGGCGCGCGCCTCGGTGGCCTTGCGCGTCCGTCCGGATGCAGGGATGGCCGTTCGTAATCCATTGGATCCATGTTTCCATTTTTTTCCCGCAACAAAATGTCCGACGCACCTGAAGTGAATCCGGCCCCGGCCAAGACCCCAGAGGCGCATCCCCTGGATGCACTGACCGGCGGCGCCTTCTCTGCCGCCACCTCGGGCGAGCGCGCCTCCCGCATCCGCGACTGGCTGCTTACGCAGCCCGCGCCAGAGCAACTCCAGGAGGTGTTCAAGGAATTGAGCGGCCGTGACAAGGGCGCTGCCCGCGCTGTGCGCGAGCGCCTGGACGAGATCCGCCGCGCCAAGGGCCAGGAGGCCATTGCCGCCGAGTGGGCCGAGAAGGCCCAGGCCCTGCTGGCCGCGCCCAAGCTCAATATCGCCGATGCCCTGGCCTGGCAGCGTGATGCCGCCAAGGCCGGTGCGCCGCTGTCGCGCGAGCCGCTGTCCCTGCTCAAGGTGCAGGTGGCCGACCGCGTCAAGGTCATCGAGGACCTGCAGCACCGTGTGCAGGTGCAGCGCGAGGCTGCCGTGCTGCTGGCGCAGCGCATCGAAGTGCTGTCCACCAAGCCCTGGCGCGACGCCCATGCCGCGCTGGAACTGCTGCGCGGCGACGTGGCGCGCTGGCAGGAGCAGGCCCAGGAACTGACGGGCGATGCCAGCTGGGCCAGTGTGGAGGCGCGCTTCCCGCCGCTGCTCGATGCCTCGCGCACCCAGCTGCTGGTGGTGTGGGACGCCTTCCAGCCCGCCGTGGCCCAGGCCGCTGCTGCTGCCGAGGACGCCAATGCCCCCCTGCCACCCGTGCCCGTGTGGGCCGACGAGCTGCGCGTGGCCCGTGGCCTGCCCACCGAGGCGGCCGCCGCCGCCGCAGCGGCGGCACCGGGTGCGGCGGCCAAGCCGGCCCGTGCGCAGAACAAGCCCAAGGTCGACCCCGAAGTGCGCGACAAGGCCGTGCAGGCCGTGCGCGACGCCCTGGTGGTGCTCGAGAAGGAAACCGCCGAAGGCCACGGCAAGGCCAGTGCCGGCGCTGCCGCCGCGCTGCGCGCCGTGCTCAAGAACCACGGCAAGCACATCGATGCCGCGCTGGAGCAGCAGGTGCACACCGCCCTGGTGGCGGCTGGCGAACTCGAGGGCTGGCAGCGCTGGGGTGCCGACCAGGTGCGCGAAGACCTGGTGGCCAAGGCCGAAGCCCTGCTCAACCGCCCCGAGGGCCAGGCCCTGGGTGGCCGCAAGATGCAGGAAACCCTGCGCGCCCTGCGCGAGCAGTGGAAGCAGGCCGACCAGGGCGGTGCGCCCAACCACGGCCTGTGGAAGAAGTTCGACGAGGCCTGCAACGCCGCGCACAAGGTGGTGGAAGCCTGGCTCGACAAGATCCGCGCCGATGCCGCCGAGCACAAGGCCCAGCGCCTGGCCCTCATCGAAGAGGTCAAGGCCTGGACGGCGGAGCATGCGGCTTCGGGCGACTGGAAGGCCATCAACCGCGCCCTGTACCAGTTTGGCGACCGCTGGCGCGAAGGCGGCCATGTGGGCGAGAAGATCTTCGCCGAGCTGCAGCCGCTGTGGAAGCAGGCCATTGCCGGTGCCGCTGCGCCGCTGGAAGCCGCGCAGAAGGAAAGCCTGGCGCGCCGCCACGCCATGATCGACGAGGCCGTGGCGCTGGGCGCCGCACCGGCGCTGCGCATCGATGCCGTCAAGGCGCTGCAGCAGCGCTGGCAGGCCGAGGCGCAGACCGTGCCGCTGGACCGCAAGCACGAACAGAAGCTGTGGGATGCCTTCCGCAAGCCCATCGACGAAGCCTTCAACCGCAAGTCGGCCGACCGCGAAAAGGCCGTGACCGAGCTGAGCGCGCGCGACCGCGTGGTGCTCGATGCCTCCAAGGCCCTGGAAGCAGCCAACGCCACGGGCGACGCGCAGCAGATCCGTGCTGCCGTGCAGGCCCTGGAGGCCGCCCTGCGTGGCCAGGCCCAGGCTGCCGAAGCGGCCGCATCGGCACAAAAGAGCGAGCAAGGCGCTGCCGCATCGGTGGCGCAGGCCGACGAGGCTGCTCCTGCAACGGCGGGTGACGGCGAGGCTGCTGCGGCCGATGGCGAGACCGCTGCTGCTCCCGCTGCAGCCCCCGTGGCCCCCCCCAAGCCTGCCCGCCCCGTGGTGGCCGTGCGTGGCGACGACCGCCCGGGCATGAAGAAGGATGCGCCCGCGGCCCCTGGCCGGGGTGGTCGCCCTGGCGATCGCCGAGATGGCCCTGGTGGGCGTGGCGACGGTGGCCGTGGTGCCCCGCGTGGCGATGGCCGTCCGGGTGACCGCGGTGGAGACCGTGGCGGCCGCTTCGGTGACCGTGAGCGCCCAGCCTACGAAGACCGTGGTCCACGCCTGGGCGATACCGCCTTCCGCGCCCAGCGCGATGCCATGGAACATGCCCAGTTGGCCTTGAAGAAGCTGGCCGCGCAGGCCCACGGCGAAGCCCTCACGCAGCTGCTGTCGGCCTGGGAAAAGCGCGATGCCGCGCAGGTGCCGAGCGCCCAGGACCTCGGTGGCCGCGTGTCGCCCGCCGTGCGCACGTCCTGGACGCAGGCCCTCTCGGCCGCGCCCAAGGGTGATGCCGCCGAAGCGCTGCTGCGTCTGGAGATGGCGGCCGAGGTGCCTACCCCGGCCGAACACATTGCTGCGCGCCGTCTGCTGCAGCTGCAGCTGCTCACGCGCCGCAACGATCCCACACCCGAGCAGACCTGGGGCCAGGATGCGGCCAAGGTGCTGGCCAGCGGCAGCGATGCTGCGACCGCCCGCCGTCTGCAGAACGTGCTGAAGAACCTGCTGCGCAAGTAATCAAAATAGGAGGGTGCGGGGCCGCGGCCCCGTGCGGCTCTCTTGGCGCGCCTTTGCGTGCATGTCGTCGGGCATGGATGCGAGGCGCGTTTCTTTTTGGGGGCGGCCGTCCATGCCGTGCCTTCCATGCCCTGCCATGTGGCATGCGCGTCGTTCAAGGCGATGCAAACAAAAAAGCCGTTGCGGATGCAACGGCTTTTCATGTGTTTTGGTGCCCAGGAGAGGACTCGAACCTCCACGATGTTACTCGCTAGTACCTGAAACTAGTGCGTCTACCAATTCCGCCACCTGGGCTTTCAGATCAGATTTGAATTATAGAACGTTTTTTGGGGTCGCCAGGAAAGTTGGCCACTTTTTTGAAAATTGTTGGCGGCGGTGCACGGTTTCATGGACGCCGCACCTTGCACGGCACGGAGACCGACAGGGACTGCTCGATGCTCCGCATCACTGCGGCCGATGTGCACCGCCGGCGTGGTCAACCAGAAAATAAAAAAGCCGCTGTAAGTACAGCGGCTTCGATATTTTGAAAACCATCTCTGGTTCTCGTTAAACTTGGTGCCCAGGAGAGGACTCGAACCTCCACGATGTTACTCGCTAGTACCTGAAACTAGTGCGTCTACCAATTCCGCC